>NZ_JAUZUQ010000001.1:0-453417 GCF_031844105.1 Acidovorax sp. PRC11
CGCCGCGTGCCGTGGCCGTGCCGGTGTTGCCGGCACTGCCGCTGCCGGCCGGGGCGCCCAGGCCGGCCAGTTGCCCGACATCCAGCGGGCGCGAAGAACCTGAAGAAGCCGAAGAAGCCGCAGCTTCGGGAAGCTGCGCCAGGAAGATGTACCGCCGGGACACGCCGCCGCTGCAGCCGGCCGACACCGTGGCGGTGATGACGGGCTCGTCCGCCGTGATGAAAGCCCGCACGCGCACGGACGGCACGCGGCCCGCCGCGGCGGGCACGGGCGTGACCTGCACCTTGGAATCCGGCACGGCCGTGTCGCCCGACTGGAGCCGCACGCGCACGCAGGAGGACGCGACGTCGGTACCCGCATCGGGCTGCACGTCGAAGACGAGATCCACCGGGGCGCCCAGCACCACCGTTCCATGGCTCGCGCCCAGCGACAGCGCAGCGGCGCCGGTGGCGAACGCCGTGATGCCGGCCCCGATGATTGCGTTACTTATTTTCACAACGGTTGCGTTTTTATTCAATCCATTCTTGCACATAAGCGGCCGCTCCCCCAACGCCATAATGGCGCTCCATGACCAACCCTTTCCCGATCGTAGGCATCATAGGCACGGGCGCCATGGGCCAGGGCATCGCCCAGATGGCGGCGCAGGCGGGCAGCCAGGTGCTGCTGTTCGACAACCGGGCCGGCGCGGCGGACGCCGCCCTCGACCATATCCACCAGCAGTGGCAGCGCCTTGTAGGCAAGTGGCGCATCAGTGAGGCCGAAGCAGCCAGCCTGCGCGGGCGCCTGTCGTCCATCGCTTCGCTGGACGAGGCCGCGCGGTGCGACTTCATCATAGAAGCGATCGTCGAGCGCCTGGACGCCAAACAGTCGCTTTTTGCAGAACTTGAAAAGATCGTCCGCCCCGATGCGGTGCTCGCCACCAACACCTCATCGCTGTCGGTGACGGCGATCGGCGCGGCCCTGCGGCATCCGGAGCGCTTCGCGGGCTTCCACTTCTTCAACCCCGTGCCGCTCATGAAGGTGGTCGAGGTGGTCGCCGGCCTGAAGACCGACCCCGCGGTGTGCGAGCGCCTCGCGGAGCATGCGCGGGCCATGGGGCACACCCCCGTGCGCGCACAGGACACTCCCGGCTTCATCGTGAACCACGCGGGCCGCGGCTTCGGCACCGAGGCGCTGCGCATCGTCGGCGAGGGCGTCGCCGACTTCGCCACCGTGGACCGCATCCTGCGCGACCAGGTCGGCTTCCGGCTCGGCCCGTTCGAGCTGATGGACCTGACCGCGCTGGACGTGTCGCAGCCGGTCATGGAATCGATTTATCGCCAGTATTACGAAGAGCCGCGGTACCGCCCCAGCGCACTGGCCGCGCAGCGGCTCGCCGCCGGCCTGCTCGGCCGCAAGACGGGCGAGGGCTTCTACCGGTACGTGGACGGAAAAGCGCAGGTGCCCGACGAGCCGCCCGCTCCCACCGTCGCGGAGATTCCGCCGGTGTGGGTGTCTTCCCGCGCCGCGCGGCGGGCCGAGGTGTTCCAGCTGCTGAAGGACCTGGGCGCGCGGATCGAGACCGGCAACTCGCCCTCGCCGCAGGCGATCTCGCTCGTCGCGCCACTCGGCTTCGACGTGACCACGGTGGCCGTGGTCGAGCGCCTGGACCCGGCGCGCACGATCGGCATCGACATGCTGGTCGAGGACGCCGCCACGCGCCGCCGCGTGCTGGCCACCAATCCGGCCACCCGTGTCGACATCCGCGACGCCGCGCACGCCCTCTTCGCGCGCGACGGCAAGCCGGTGAGCGTGATCCGCGACAGCGGCGGCTTCGTGACGCAGCGCGTGGTGGCCACCATCGTGAACATCGCGAGCGACATCTGCCAGCAGGGCATCTGCAGCCCGGCCGACCTCGAATCGGCGGTCACGCTGGGCCTGGGCTATCCGCTCGGCCCCCTGGCGATGGGCAACCGCTGGGGACCGGCCAACATGCTCGAAGTGCTGTTCAACCTGCAGACCGTGTACGGCGATCCGCGCTACCGCCCCAGCCCCTGGCTGCGCCGCCGCGGCGCGATCGGGCTGAGCCTGCTGCACGTCGAGGCCTGACCCTTCCCCCGGCACGCTCCGCCGCGGGAATGCGCCCTGCGCGCCGCGGCGGGCCCGCTGCTCATCCACCGCGCCGCGCGCCACCCGCGCACGCGCCGAACACCGTCCCGACATGCCCGCAAGACTCGAGAGCAGCACCCACGCCCAGCACACCCTCGTGCTGACCATCCACCATCCGGAGATGCGCAATGCGCTCGATCCGGCGATCTGCGTCGCCGGGGTGGAAGCGTTGAACGGCGCGGAGCGCAGCGCCGATGTGCGCGCGGTCGTCATCACCGGTGCCGGCGCGCACTTCTGCGCCGGCGGCAATCTGCAGCGGCTGCAGGCGCGGCGCCAGGAAGACGCCGAGGCGCAGGCCCAGGGCGTGGAAGCGCTGCACCAATGGATCGAGACGCTCAGCACCTACCCGAAGCCCGTCATCGCCGCCGTGGAAGGCGCGGCCGCGGGCGCGGGCTTCTCGCTGGCGCTGGCCTGCGACATGGTCGTCGCCGCGCGCGACGCGGCCTTCGTGATGGCCTATGCCGGCGTCGGCCTCTCGCCGGACGGCGGCGCCACCTGGAGCCTGGCGCGCGCGCTGCCGCGCCAGCTCGCCGCCGAACTGCTGCTGTGCGGCGAGCGCATCGGTGCCGAGCGCCTGCATGCGCTGGGCGTCGTGAACCGGCTCGCGCGCCCGGGCGAGGCGCTCACCTGCGCGCTGGCCCTGGCCGAAACCCTCGCCGCGCGGGCCCCCAACGCGGTCGCCAGCACGAAGGAACTGCTGTCGGAGGCGCCCGCCAACACCCTCACCCAACAGCTCGCACGCGAGCGCGACCAGTTCGTGCGCAACCTGCAGCATCCGAACGCCGGGGAAGGCATCGCCGCCTTCCTCGAAAAGCGCGCGCCCCGCTACCGCTGAACCATCGCCACCGCCCGGCCGGCCACTTCGGCGGCCTTTCCGGCATTGCGACACCCGGCTCGCATGCCGGGCCGGCGCGCGGCCCCCGCACCCGGGCCGCGCACCACGGCCAGAGACACGCGTGCGACATCGCAGCGCCCCCGCAGCGCTGGCGCGCACGTCCCCCGGGCGACAATGCCCCGGCTTCCAGTCACGCAAAAGACAGACCATGGACGACCCCATTCTTACCATCGAAGAACGAGAGGCGATCAATACCGGTCGCTGGTTTTCCTCCCTTTCCCCTTCGCTGCGGCACGACATACTCCGATGCGCCTACGTCAAACGCTTCAAGGATGGCGGCCTGATCGCCGCCCGCGGCGATCCGCCCGAGGAGTGGATCGCCTGCGCGAAGGGCGCGGTGCGCGTGAGCTCCACGTCGATCTCCGGCAAGCAGATCACGCTGACCTACGTCGAGCCGGGCATCTGGTTCGGCGACGTGGCGATCTTCGACGGCGACCGGCGCACGCACGATGCGTATGCGCACGGGGACACCACCATCCTCTGCGTCGCCAAGGCGGATTTCCGCAAGATCCTGGCCACCCACGTGGAGTTCTACGAGGCCATGCTGCGCCTGCATGCGCGGCGCATCCGCCAGCTCTACGGCCTGGTGGAAGACCTCAATACCCTGCCCCTGCGGGCGCGGCTGGCCAAGCAGCTGCTGCACCTGGTGCGCAGCTACGGCATCCCGAGCCTGTCGCACGGCGACGAGGTGCGCATCGGCCTGCAGTTGGCGCAGGAGGAACTGGCCCAGCTGCTGGGCGCGTCGCGCCAGCGCGTGAACCAGGAACTCAAGGCCATGGAGCGCGAGGACGCCATCCGCATCGAGCCGGGCGGCCTCGTCGTGCGCGACCGTGACGTGCTGATGCGCATCGCCGAAACCGACCACTAGAACCCTTTTTCGCCGACCCCTCCATGACCGCTTCCTACGAACACTTCACCGGCACGCGCCCCGTCTCCGCGCAGCACGCTTTCGATACGGACGCGCTCTCGGCCTGGATGGCGGCCCATGTGGAGGGCTTCGAGGGGCCCGTGTCGGTGGAGATGTTCAAGGGCGGGCAGTCCAACCCGACCTACAAGCTCGTCACCCCCGGGCGCAGCTACGTGATGCGCGCCAAGCCCGGGCCGGTGGCGAAGCTGCTGCCGTCCGCGCATGCGATCGAGCGCGAGTTCCAGGTGATGAACGGGCTCGCCGGCACCGCCGTGCCGGTGCCGCGCATGTACGCGCTGTGCGAGGACGAATCGGTCATCGGCCGCGCGTTCTACATCATGGAGTTCCTGCAGGGCCGCGTGATGTGGGACCAGGCCCTGCCGGACATGGACCCTGCCGGCCGCGGCGCCATCTACGACGAGATGAACCGCGTGATCGCGGCGCTGCACACGGTGCCCTTCGCCGAACGCGGCCTCGCGGGCTACGGCAAGCCGGGCAATTACTTCGAGCGCCAGATCGGCCGCTGGAGCAAGCAGTACGTGGCCTCCATCACGCAGCCCATCGAGGCGATGGACCGGCTCATGGAATGGCTGCCCGCGCACATGCCCGCGAGCGCGCGCGACGAAAGCCGCGTCTCGGTCGTGCACGGCGACTTCCGGCTCGACAACCTGATGTTCCACCCCACCGAGCCGCGCGTGATCGCGGTGCTCGACTGGGAACTCTCCACCCTCGGCCATCCGCTGGCGGACTTCAGCTACCACTGCATGGCCTGGCACATCCCGCCCGGCATGTTCCGCGGCATCGGCGGGCTGGACCACGCCGCGCTCGGCATCCCCACCGAGGACGAATACATCCGCCGCTACTGCGAGCGCACCGGCCTGGGCACGCCCGAGGCGCTGCGCGCGGACTGGAACTTCTACCTCGCCTACAACCTGTTCCGCCTCGCCTCCATCCTGCAGGGCATCGCCAAGCGCGTGGAGGACGGCACCGCGTCCAGCGCCCAGGCGCGCGCCTCGGGCGAAGGCGCCCGCCCGCTGGCCGAGATGGCCTGGGGCTTCGCGCAGCGCATGTAGGCATCGGCAGGCACGAGCGCCGCCCCCCTTTTCCGCGCACCCGCGCGGCCCGATTTCAACCGGAGACACCGCGATGGATTTCGACTACTCCCCCAAGACCAAGGACCTCCAGGCCCGCCTGCTGAAGTTCATGGACGAGCACATCTACCCGTCCGAGGCCGCCTACACCGCGGAACTGGCCGCCAACACGGCCGCTGGCCGGCGCTGGACGGCGCTCGACACCATCGAACAACTCAAGCCCAAGGCGCGCGCGGCCGGGCTCTGGAACCTGTTCCTGCCGGTGGATTCCGCCGCGGCCTCGGGCTATGACGGCGCCGGGCTCACCAACCAGGAATACGCGCCGCTCGCCGAGATCATGGGCCGCGTGCCCTGGGCCAGCGAGGTGTTCAACTGCTCCGCGCCCGACACCGGCAACATGGAGACCATCGCCCGCTACGGCAGCGAGGAGAACAAGGCCCGCTGGCTGCGCCCCCTGCTGGAAGGCGAGATCCGCTCGGCCTTCGCCATGACCGAGCCCGACGTGGCCTCCAGCGACGCGACCAACATCGCCACCCGCATCGAGCGCGAGGGCGACGAATACGTCATCAACGGCCGCAAGTGGTGGATCTCCGGCGCGGCCGATCCGCGCTGCAAGGTCTTCATCACCATGGGCAAGAGCGACCCCGAGGCGCCGAAGCACTCGCAGCAGAGCATGGTGCTGGTGCCCGCGGACACGCCCGGCATCCGCATCCTGCGCCCGCTCAACGTGCTCGGCTACGACGACGCGCCCCACGGCCACGTCGAGATGGTGTTCGAGAACGTGCGCGTGCCGGCCAGCAACATCCTGCTGGGCGAAGGCCGCGGCTTCGAGATCGCCCAGGGCCGCCTGGGCCCCGGCCGCATCCACCACTGCATGCGCCTGATCGGCCTGGCCGAGCGCGCGCTGGAGCTGATGTGCCGCCGCGCTTCGTCGCGCGTCGCCTTCGGCAAGACCGTGGCCCAGCAGACCGTGACGCAGGAGCGCATCGCCGAGGCCCGCTGCAAGATCGACATGGCCCGCCTGCTCACGCTCAAGGCCGCCTGGCTGATGGACGTGGCCGGCAACAAGGTCGCCAAGACCGAGATCGCGATGATCAAGGTGGTGGCGCCCAGCATGGCCTGCCAGGTGATCGACTGGGCCATGCAGGTGCATGGCGGCGGCGGCATGTGCGACGACTTCCCGCTCGCCTATGCCTATGCGGGTGCGCGCACGCTGCGCTTCGCGGACGGCCCGGACGAAGTGCACCGCAACGCCATCGCGAAGTGGGAGCTGGGCAAGTACTCGGAATACGGCCGGGCGGCCGAGGTGCCGGTCACGCGCGGCTGCTGAGGGGCCTGCTGCCGCGGCTCAGTGCGGCGGCAGCGTATCCCAGGTCTCGGGCGTCTCGGAATCGGTGACGCCGAAGCCGATCGTCGGCGTATCCGTGCGCCCGAACGGCATGCCCAGGGCGATGTGGCCGCTGCCGTGCAGCAGGCAGGTGGAGCGCCGCAGCGCCACCACCGTTTCGCTGCCGTCGAATCGCACCCAGCTGCCGAAACTGCTCAGATCGGTGAACACGATGGAGGCGCCGCGCCATTCGATGCGCGCGTGCAGCCGCGAGACGCGCGCGTCCGGCAGGCGCACGGCCGATGTCGAGGCCCGGCCGACGTGCAGCGGCCCGTCCGCAGCGCCGAAGGTGCGGAAGGTGCCGGCCCAGGCCAGTTCAAGCCAGACGTTCGGCGGCTGCAGCGGTGCCAGTTCGCTGAGGCCGGCGCTCTGGGTCAGCAGCCCGTGCTCGTCGCCCTCGCGCCAGTCCACCTGGTACACCACGAGCTGCTCGGCGCGGCCGCGCAACTCCAGCGAGCCGATGCGCACATAGCCCGCGCCGCCGATGGGCCCCGCGGATTCCACGGTGCTCGCATCCGCCAGGATCTCGCGGGCGCCGGCCCGCTCGCACAGGCGCGAGGCGACGTTCACCGCATCGCCGTAGGTATCGCCGTCCACTTCCACCAGTTCGCCATGGGCCATGCCCACGCGCAGGTCCATCGGAACGGCCGCGTGCGTCGCCTGGTCGTGGTGCCGCCGGGCCAGGTCCACGACGGCACCGACGGCCGCGCCCGGATCGCGGAACACCGCCAGCACGCCATCGCCCAGCATCTTCACGACCCGCCCGCCGTGGGAGGCGAGCACCGCGCCCATCCATTCGGTGATCCGGGTCACCGTGGCGGTCGCGCGCGTATTGCCGTGCGCCTCGAACAGCGCGGTGGTGCCGACGATGTCGCAAAACACGACCGTGCGCCAGGCCGTCTTCATCGCGCCCTCGCCTTCCAGGCCGGCCCGGGATGCCCGGGGCCCGGTGGGATGCCGCGCCGCGCCACGGGCCCGCGCTCCGGGTCCCGGCGGGGCCGGACGGGGCGGGAATGCGTACGGTCGGGCATGGCTCGGCGTGGGGAGGACAAGGTCTTGTGTCCGATTATGGGTCGCCTGTCCGACGCGTGCATCCTCACGCTGCCCTCCGCGCGGAAAGCACTCACATGCTGGCCGCCGCGAAACGTGCCTTACGCCAGATGCCCCCAGTAGATGAGCGCGTCACGCCCTTCCACCGACAGCGACACCGGCGCCCCCACCGGCAGCAGCACCTTGGTGGGCACGTGCCCGAACGGCAGGTTGGTGAGCACCGGCGCCTTGATGCGCGTGCGCAGCCAGTCCACCACCGATTGCAGCTTGAAGCCCTTGTCGTGCGGCGCGAGCTGGTAACCCGTGAACTGGCCCATCACCACGGCCTTCTGCTGCGCGAGCACGCCCGCGTGCAGCAGTTGCGTCAGCATGCGCTCGACGCGGTAGGGGTGCTCGCTCACGTCCTCGATGAACAGGATGCCGCCCTTCACCTGCGGCAGGTAGGGCGTGCCGACCAGCGAGCACAGCATGGCCAGGTTGCCGCCCCAGAGCGTGGCGTCGCGCAGGTAGACGTCGCGCACCGCGGGCTTGCCTTCGGCGGACGGCTTCTCGTTGTGCATGCGCCAGCCCGCGCCCTCGCCGTGGCCGGTGAGCAGATCGTCGAGGCAGGCCATCATGATGTCGTCGGGCTCGCCTTCGCAGCCCAGGTCGCCCACCAGCGCCGGGCCGGCCCAGGTCACCGCGCCGGTCTTGGCGAGCAGCGCGCACTGCAATGCCGTGAAATCGCTCAGGCCCACGAACTGCGTGCCGCGCTCGACCGCCTTGGCCACGGCCTTGTAGCGGATGCCGTCCAGGATGCGCGTGAGGCCGTAGCCGCCGCGCGAGATGAGGGCCACGTCCGCGCCGCTCGCCGCGGCCCGGTGGATGGCGGCGAGCCGCGTGGCGTCGTCGCCCGCGAAACGGGTGTGGGTGGCGAGCGCGTCGGCATCGACTTCCACCTCGTGGCCCAGCGCCTTCAGGCGGGCGACACCGCGCTTGAAGCTGGCCTTGTCGCGCACGGCACCGGCCGGCGAGTAGATGTAGATGTGGCGCGGGCCATGGTGGTGGCCGCAGGCGGAATGGTCGTGATCGTGATCGTGTTCGGACAAGGCGTGTCGGGCCGTGGGGCCCGCTCCGGCGGGAACGGAAAAGAAAGTGGGGCTTTGGCGGCGCGGCCGGCCGGAACCGCTTCGGTGGGTTCCCGCCGCTGCGGCCAAGGATCGTCATGGTGGCGGCGTCTGGGGCGCGCCGCTCATGGACGGAAGTATTCCACAGCGCGCCGCGCGAGTTCGGGGCCGTGGGTTTCGGGCAGCCGATGCCCTGCGTCGGGCCACGTCCACGGCGCGCCGCAGCCCGCGGGCCAGGGCGGTGCCGACCGGGCATCGGCCAGCGCCGCGGCGCCCCAGGCCGCGTCCCGCAGGCCGACGGCCACGGCGCTGCGGCGGCCGGGCGCGGCCCAGAAGGCGCGCGCGCCCTCGATGATCGGCGCGGCCACGGATTGCGCGTCGGCCGGCAGCCAGTGGAGACCCGCGCGCAGCGCGGCGCGGTAGCCGGCATCGGGGAACGGTGCCTCGGCAGCGGCGGCCGCAGCCGCATCCAGGCCCGGTGCGGCCCCGGGTCGCAGCACTGCGGCCTGCCGCGCGACGAGCGCCTTGCGCCACGCGGCCAGGCCGGCTGGCAGCGGCGCGCCAGCGCCCGGCGGCAGCCAGGCGTTGACGGCCAGCAGCCCGGAGACGCGGGCGGCCACGTCCGCCGACGCGGTGGGCAGCGCCATCCCGGGCAGGCCGCCCTCCCCGTGCGCCACCACCACCGTATTGCGAAGATCCAGACGCTCCACGAGTTCGGCCAGCGTGCGCCGGTGCCATTCCAGCGTGTGTACCGCCTCTTTCTTCGGCTTGTCGCTGCGGCCGAAACCGATGAAGTCGGGCGCCACCACGCGATCGCCCGCTGCCAGAAACACCGGCAGCATGTGCCGGTACAGGTGGCTCCAGCCGCCAGCGCCGTGCAGGCACAGCCAGGTGCGCGGCGCATCGCGCGGGCCTTCGTCCAGGTAGTGCATGCGCAGGCCCGCCAGCGCCGGCAGGTCGCTCACGCAGCGCGGCTCCCAGGGACTGTCCTGCAGCCCGGCGAAGCGCGCATCCGGCGTGCGCAGCGCATCGTCGCGCAGCGGGTGCGCGGCCCGGGCCCGGGCACGCTGGTCGTCGCGCCGCGACCGGAAGAAGGCACTCAGCTGCGCGCCGCATTCCTGCGCCAGCACGCCGCCCTCGATGCGGGTGTGGTGGTTCAACGCCGGCTGCGCGAACAGGTCCACCACCGAGCCGGCGGCCCCCGTCTTGGCGTCGGGGGCACCGTAGACCACCCGGTCCAGGCGCGCATGCAGCATCGCGCCGCTGCACATGGCGCAGGGTTCCAGCGTCACGTAGAGCGTGCAGCCGTCGAGCCGGTAATTGCCCAGCCGCGCTGCCGCGGCGCGCAGGGCCATGATTTCCGCATGCGCGGTGGGGTCGTGCCCGCCGATGGGCGCATTGCCGCCGCGCGCGATCACCTCGCCGTCCTTCACCACCACCGCGCCCACCGGCACCTCGCCGCGGGCGCCGGCACCGGCGGCCTCCTGCAGCGCGATCCGCATGCAGGCTTCGTCGTGGGTTCGCTGCGGGCCTGCGTTGCCTTCCGCCATCGCCCGCCCTACTTCGCAGCGTCGTCGGGAATGTCCCGGGGCTGCTGCATGAGCGATTCCATCTGCTGGCGCACCTGCTCCTGCATCTGGCGGCTCTGCGTCCGCACGTCGGGCGTGGATGCGTCCGGTGCCGGGGCCTGCGCGCCGGGCACGACCGGGGCCGCGACCCGCGCGGCGCCCAGCTGCTTCTTGGCGAGCACGGCCACCAAGGCCAGGGCGACCAGCAGGGCCACCATTCCCAATGCCATGCGCATACGGTGTTTCTCCTTCCAAAACGAACGTGCCGCGCCCGGACACCCGGGCGCGGCACGCCACTGTAGCGAAACGCTGCGGGCACGGGACCCGCAGCGCCGGCGAGGGGCCTCAGTTGAGGGGCACGCGCGCGTTCGCCGGGTAGTGGTAGAGCGTCACGGCCGGCGTGGTCAGCTCGCCCTTCGGCGTGAACGACACGTTGGCCGTCACGCCCTTGTACTGGGTCTGGGCGAGGAACGGCGTGTAGACCTTCGGATCGACGGAATTGGCGCGCTTCATGGCGTCCACCAGCACCATCGCCGCATCGTAGGCGTAGGGGCTGTAGATCTGGAACTGGCCGGGGAACTTCGCGTCATAGCGCTTTTTCCACTCGGCGCCGCCCTGCATCTTGGCGACGGAAGCACCGCCGGTCGCGCAGGTCACGTTCTTGAGCGCCGCCGACTTGGCGGCCAGGTCGGGCAGCTTCTCGGTGCACAGCGCGTCGCCGCCGAAGAACTTCACGTCGCCCATGCCGAGCTGCTCCATCTGGCGCAGCATCGGGCCGGCCTGCGCGTCCAGGCCGCCGTAGAACACGCCGTCGGGCTTCTTCGGCTTGATGGAGGTCAGGATCGCCATGAAGTCGGTGGCCTTGTCGTTGGTGAACTCCTCGGCCACCACCTTCAGGCCCTTCTGCAGCGCCGTCGCCTTGAACACCTGGGCCACGCCCTGGCCGTAGGCCGTGCGGTCGTCGATGACGGCCACGGTCTTGAGCTTGAGGTGGTCGGCCGCGTAGATCGCCAGGGCCGCGCCCAGTGCGCTGTCGTTGGCGATCAGACGGTAGGTGGTCTTGTAGCCGGGCTTGGTGAGGTCCGGGTTGGTGGCGGCGGCCGTGATGTGCGGCAGGCCGCACTTGTCGTAGAGAGACGAGGCCGGGATCGACGTGCCCGACTGCAGGTGGCCGACCACGCCCGCCACCTTCAGGTCGCAGAACTTCTGGGCGACGGCCGTGGCCTGGCGCGGATCGCCCGCGTCGTCCTCCGCGGCGATCTCGAAGTGGATCTTCTTGCCGCCGATGACGAGGTTCTGCGCGTTCAGGTCGTCCACCGCCATGCGCACGCCGTTCTCGGTGTCCTTGCCGATGTGGGCGATGCCGCCCGAAACGGGGCCGGCGTGGCCGATCTTGACGTTCTGCACGTCCTGCGCACTGGCGGAGGCAGCGAAGGCGGCCAGGGCGGTGGCCACGATGGTGCAGGACACGGAGGGGCGGAAGCGGAGGGCGGAAGGCACTGAGGGGTCTCCTGGTGGGTCTCTGTTGGGCGAAAAGGTGCTGCGCTCGGCAGTCACCGGCCTTATCGTAGCGCCACTCGCACCATTGGCGGGCCGATGCCGCGCCAAATCGGTGCATGCGCTGTCACGCAGCTGCCCGCGGGGCACCGGCGGCCCGTTCCGGCGCGCCTGGGATAATCGCGCCATGTCCCTCCTGCCCCACCAGCTCGAACTGCTCTCCCCCGCGCGCGACGCCGACATCGGCATCGAGGCGGTCAACCACGGCGCCGATGCCGTCTACATCGGCGGCCCCGCCTTCGGCGCGCGGGCCGGCGCGGGCAACGAACTGCGGGACCTGGAGCGGCTCGTGCGCCATGCGCACCGCTTCCACAGCCGCATCTTCGTCACGCTCAACACCATCCTGCGCGACGACGAGCTGGAAGACGCCCGCCGCATGGCCTGGCAGGTGTACGAGGCGGGGGCCGATGCGCTCATCATCCAGGACATGGGCCTGCTGGAGCTGGATCTGCCGCCCATCCAGCTGCACGCGAGCACGCAGACCGACATCCGCACGCCCGAGAAGGCGCGCTTCCTGCAGGATGCGGGCCTCTCGCAGATCGTGCTGGCGCGCGAGCTGGACCTCGGCCAGATCGCCGCCGTGCGCGCCGCGACCGATCCGGCGCGCACCACCATCGAATTCTTCATCCACGGCGCGCTCTGCGTGGCCTACTCGGGCCAGTGCTACATCACCCACGCCCACACGGGCCGCAGCGCCAACCGGGGCGACTGCAACCAGGCCTGCCGCCTGCCCTACGAGGTGCTGGACGCGGGCGGCCGCATCATCGCCCACGAGAAGCACGTGCTCTCGATGAAGGACAACAACCAGAGCGACAACCTGCGCGCGCTGATCGGCGCGGGCGTGCGCAGCTTCAAGATCGAGGGCCGCTACAAGGACATGGGGTACGTGAAGAACATCACTGCCCACTACCGCAAGCTGCTCGACGAGATCATCGAAGAGCGCGAGTTCTCGGCCGAACCGCTGGCGCGCTCGTCCTCCGGCCGCACCACCTTCACCTTCACGCCCGACCCGGACCAGAACTTCAACCGCGAGTTCACCGACTACTTCGTCAACGGCCGCAAGGAGGACATCGGCGCGTTCGATACGCCCAAGACGCCGGGCCGCGCGATCGGCTGGGTCACGAAGGTCGGCGAGAACTCCGTGGACCTGGAGCTCTCCAGCCCCGAGACCGTGCTGCACAACGGCGACGGCCTGTGCTACTACGACCTGCAAAAGGAGCTGGTGGGCCTGCAGATCAACCGCGCCGAGGCGGTGAACGCGAAGAAGGGCCTGTGGCGGGTGTTTCCCAAGGACCCGATCGCCGGGTTCAAGGATTTGCGCCGTGGACTGGAGATCAACCGCAACCGCGACATGGACTGGGTGCGCACGCTCGACAAGAAGTCCAGCGACCGCCGCATCGGCCTGTGGGCGCAGCTGTCGGAAACCCCGGACGGTTTCGCGCTCACGCTGACCGACGAGGACGGCTTCACGGGCAGCGCCGCCATCGTCCAGCCGCACCAGGCCGCCACCGACGCGGCGCGCGCCGAACCCGCGCTGCGCGAGCAGCTGGGCCGCTTCGGCGCCACGGTGTTCGCGGTGCACGACATCGCCCTGTCGCTGTCGCAACCGTGGTTCGTTCCGGCCTCGGCGCTCAACGCGCTGCGCCGCGACGCCGTGGAATCGCTGGAGGCGGCGCGCGCGGACGGCCTCGCGCGCCTGCCGCGCGCCGCGCCGGTCGAGCCGCCGGCGCCCTTCCCGGAAGACACGCTCACCTATCTCTCCAACGTCTTCAACCACAAAGCGCACGACTTCTACCTGAAGCACGGCGTGAAGGTGATCGACGCGGCCTACGAGTCGAAGGAAGAGGAAGGCGAGGTCAGCCTGATGATCACCAAGCACTGCGTGCGCTTTTCCATGAGCCTGTGCCCCAAGCAGGCCAAGGGCGTGATCGGCGTGAAGGGCACCATCAAGGCCGAGCCGCTGCAGCTCGTCAACGGCAAGGAGAAGCTCACGCTGCGCTTCGACTGCAAGCCCTGCGAGATGCACGTGGTGGGCAGGATGAAGAAGTCGGTGCTGAACCAGCACGCGAAGGAGATGCAGGCCGTGCCGATGCAGTTCTACCGCACGCGGCCGGCACCGGGCGCGCCGCACTGAGGCAGGCGCCGCAACCGCGCCATCTGGTGCGGGTTCGGCCTGGTCTCGGGGCAGACGCCGCCCCCGTGTTTGCCGGACGAAGCACCGGCATGTCAACCCGCCTTCGTTGCGGACCCAGGCCGGTCGATCCAGCGCTCCAGCCACTCCACGATGCGCCGCACCGCGTCCTGCCGCACCGACGGAGCGCCGGTGGACGTGAAGCCGTGTCCCTCGCCGGGATAGACCACGAGTTCGCACGGCGGATTGGCCCCGCGCTTGAGCGCGCAGAAAAGCGCTTCGCTCTGGCCCACCGGGCAGCGCTGGTCGTCCTCGCCCTGCAGGATGAGGGTCGGCGTGCGGGCCTGGGCCGCGCCCGGCAGCGTCGAACGGTCGAGGTAAGCCTGCGGCACGCTCCAGGGCGTGCCGCCGAAGTCGAACGGGTCGGCGTAGTAGCCGCTGTCGGACGTGCCATAGTGGCTGCGCGCGTCCGCCACCGGCGCCATCACGACGGCCGCCCGGAAGCGTTCCGTGTGCCCGATGGTCCAGGCGCTCAGGAAGCCGCCGTAAGATTTTCCGCCCACGGCAATTCTTGCATCGGCCACGCCCTCGGCCTGCAGCGCATCGACGGCGGCCAGCACCTCGGGCAGGTCGCGCTCGCCCCAGTGGCCGCGCAGCCGCTCCGCGAACGCACGCCCGTATCCGGACGAACCAGAGGGATTGAGCGCCAGCACCGACCAGCCGCGCGACCAGAGCACCGACCAGTAGGCCGTGGCCGGGTAATCGAAGAGCGCGAAGGCCGCCGGCCCGCCGTGCAGGTCCACGAGCAGCGGCAATGCGCCTTGCGCACCGGCCGGCCGCAGCAGCCAGCCGTCGATCCCGTGCTCGCCGCCTTCGCCGTCCGGCACGGTGAAGCGCCTCCGCTCCAGCGTGGCGCCGCCGTGCGCATCCCACCACGCCGCGTTGAACGAGGTGGCCTTGCGCTCGCCGCTGCCGTCGTGCGCGCAGGCATGGACCTCCATCGGCTCCACGGGCGTGTGCGCGACGAACGCCAGCCGCCGGCGGGTGTGGGCGAGCGACGCCATCTGCCGATCGCCCTGCGCGATGGTCCGCATCGCGCCGTCGCGCAGCCCCACGGACACGACGGCATGCACGCCGCGCCGCGCGACGATGGCGAGCACGCGCTCCGCGTCGTCGCCCACGAACCGCACGCTCGCGGTTTCGGTGCCGATCTCGATCGACGCATCCCCCAGCGGCTGCACGGTGGCGCTGCCCGGGTCGCACTGCCAGAGCCGCACCATGGCGTCGCCGTCATCGCGCGTTCCCGAGAAGACGATGCTGCGCCCGTCGGGGGACCACACCGGCGACAGCACCTGCGCCAGATCGTGGGTGAGTTGCCGCGCGCCGCTTCCGTCGGCCTGCAGCGTCCAGAGATCGGTGCGGTGCGCGTCGTCGCCATCGCGCGTGCGCACCATCGCCAGCCGGCTGCCGTCGGGCGACCAGGCCGCGGCGCGCACGTTGAACGCTCCGTCGGTGAGCCGGCTGCACTGCCCGTCGGCCAAGCGCAGCACGAACAAATGCGTCTCCTGGCCCAGCACATAGCCGAGGCCGTCCGCCTTGTACGGCAGCCGCCAGACCACGCGCGGGCCGCCCGTGCGCGGCGGCGGCGCGTCCAGGCCGGGACGGCGGCCGCGCAGTTCGGGGTCCACCGCCACGGTGCACAGCACGGCGAAAGAGGCGCCGTCCGGCGACCATTCGGCCGAGAGCACCGTGCCGTCCAGCGCACCCACCTGCCGCGCCTCCCCGCCGTGGCGGGAGATCACGAACACCTGGCTCTGCCCGTTGCGCGAGGAAATGAACGCCACCTGGCTGCCGTCCGGTGACCAGCGCGGGCTGTTGTCCGAAGTGCCCGCCGTGAGCGGCCAGGGTGCGGCCCCGCCATCCAGGGGCACGCACCAGAGCGCGGTCTCCGCGCGGTCGGCCGCCGCGTTGACGCCCTGCACCGTGCAGACCAGCAGTTCTTCTGTGGGCGAGCCCTGTAGTTCCCGGAGGGACTGGTGGCCGTGGATGTCTTGCGGGTTCCAGGGTGCGGCGCTCATGCGGTCGCCCCCTGCAGCGCGGGGCCCCCGTGGCGGATCGGAGATGAGGAAAGGATAGAGGCGGTCCGGCGGGGGCCGCCAGGCCAGGGGAAAGAGAAAAGCGGTCGTTCGAGGCTCATGGATCGGTGACGGAATAGGAAAATTTCAGCGCGCCGGGGTCGGCGCACGGCGCAGGGAAATCGGCAAACGGCATTCCCGGCCGTGCAGGGGTGCAAGGCAGGGCCCCCACGGGGGGGCATAAGCACATAGCGAACGGTTCGTTCCAACGCCCACTGCCGGCCGACACAATGGCCCGCAGCACCACCGCAGGAGACGATGCACCATGAAGATCGAAACCCTCGCCGTCCATGCCGGACAGGCACCCGACCCGACGACGCGCGCCGTGGCCGTGCCGATCTACCAGACGGCGGCCTATGCCTTCGACAGCGCCCAGCACGGTGCCGATCTGTTCGATCTGAAAGTGCCGGGAAACATCTACACGCGCATCATGAATCCCACCACCGACGTGCTGGAAAAGCGCGTCGCGGCGCTCGAGGGCGGCATCGCCGCGCTGGCGCTGGCCTCGGGCATGGCGGCGATCACCTACGCGATCCAGACCATCGCCGAGGCCGGCGACAACATCGTTTCGGCCGGCACGCTCTACGGCGGCACCTATAACCTGTTCGCGCACACGCTGCCGCGCCAGGGCATCACCACGCGCTTCGCCGATCCGCGCGATCCTTCCAGCTTCGCGCAGCACATCGATGGCCGCACCAAGGCAGTTTTCGTCGAATCCATCGGCAACCCGCTGGGCAACGTGACCGATATCGCCGCATTGGCGCAGGTGGCGCACGACCACGGCGTGCCGCTGATCGTGGACAACACCGTGCCCAGCCCCTACCTGCTGCGGCCCATCGAGCACGGGGCGGACATCGTGGTGCACTCGCTCACGAAGTACCTGGGCGGCCACGGCAACAGCGTCGGCGGCGCGATCGTCGACAGCGGCAAATTTCCGTGGGCGCGGCACAGGGAGCGCTTCGCGCGGCTGAACGAGCCCGATCCGAGCTACCACGGGGTGGTCTACACCGAAGCCCTCGGAGACGCCGCCTTCATCGGCCGCGCGCGCGTCGTGCCGCTGCGCAATACCGGCGCGACGCTGTCGCCGCACAACGCCTTCCTGATCCTGCAGGGCATCGAGACACTGGCGCTGCGCATGGACCGCATCTGCGAGAACGCCCTGGCGATCGCGCACTACCTGCAGCAGCACCCCAAGGTGGCGCAGGTGCGCTATGCCGCCCTGCCCGGCCACCCCGACCATGCGCTCACCCAGCGGCTGCTGGGCGGGCGCGCGTCGGGCATCCTGTCGTTCGAACTGCGCTCCGCCGCGGGCGACGATCCCCGGGCGGCCGGCGCGCGTTTCCTCGATGCGCTGCAGCTCTTCACCCGGCTCGTGAACATCGGAGACGCGCGCTCGCTGGCCACGCACCCGGCCTCTACCACGCACCGGCAGCTCGACCCGCAGGAGCTGCAGCAGGCCGGCGTGAGCGAAGGGATGGTGCGCCTGTCGGTGGGCATCGAGCACATCGACGACCTGACCGCCGACCTCGCGCAGGCGCTGGACGCGGTCTAGCCACCGACGGCGGAGCCGCCCGATGCTACGCGTCACGTGCGAGCCGCAGGCCCGAGAACTGCCACCGCGCCGTGGCCGGGAAGAAGTTGCGGTAGGTGGCCCGCACATGCCCGGCCGGCGTCGCGCACGAGCCGCCGCGCAACACGTACTGGTTCACCATGAACTTGCCGTTGTACTCGCCCACGGCCCCCTCCGCCACCCGGAAGCCCGGGTAGGCGGCATAGCTGGACTGCGTCCACTCCCAGACGTCGCCGAACATCTGCTCCAGCAGCGGCGGCCGCGCTGCATCGGCCGGCCGGGGCGCCGCCGGCGCGGGGCGCGGATGCAGCACGCCACTGTCCGCGAAGTGGCCCTGCCCCGCCCGGGGCGCGGCGGACGCTGCGGCGGCTTCCCATTCGGCCTCGGTGGGCAGGCGCGCACCGGCCCAGCGCGCATAGGCGTCGGCTTCGTAGTAGGAGAGGTGCACCACGGGCGCAGCAGCCTGCAGCGGGCGCAGCCCCGCGAGCGTGAATTCGTGCCAGCCGGCTTCCTGCGTGCCGTCGCCCCGCCCGCCATCGGGCAGGCAGCGCCAGTAGAGGGGATGCTCCAGCCCTTGCGACTGGATCCAGTCCCAGCCCTCGGCCAGCCACAGCGCAGGATCGCGGTAGCCGCCCGCCTCGACGAAAGCCAGGTATTCGCCCGTGCTCACCGGCCGCGAAGCGAGGGCGTAAGGCTGCAGGTAGACGCGGTGCCGCGGCGATTCGTTGTCGAACGCGAAGCCCGCGCCTTCCGCCTGCGCGGCATGGCCGATCTCGGTCACTCCCCCTTCGAAGCGGCGCCACAGCAGCGGTGCGGCTTCCGCCACGGTGGGCCGGGCGTCCGCAGCCGCCACCGCACCGCCGGCACTCTGCAGGCGGTAGGCGGGCCACAGCGGGCTGCACGACAGCAGGTGCTTCACGTCGGTGAGGATCAGCTCCTGGTGCTGCTGCTCATGCTGCAGCCCCAGTTCGACCAGGGCCGCCAGGCCGGCCTGCTGCTCCGCGGGCGCCCCGTCCAGCGCGGCGAGGAGGCGGTCCATCCGAGCGTCGACGTCATGCCGGTAGTCCAGCACCTGCGCCATGGAAGGGCGCGTGAGCAGCCCGCGCTGCGGCCGCGGGTGCTTCGCGCCCACGCCGTTGTAGTAGGAGTTGAACAGCACGCGGAACGCTGGATGGAAAGGCGCGAAACCCGTCTCCCGCGGCTCGAGCACGAAGGTCTCGAAGAACCAGGTGGTGTGCGCGAGATGCCATTTGACGGGGCTCGCATCGGGCATCGACTGCGCGCAGCAGTCCTCGTCGGACAGCGGCACGGCCAGCGCCAGCGAGGCGCCGCGCACCTCGGCGTACCGGGCCCGCAGACCGGCGCCGGACGGGGCCGGGCGGCCGGGTGCCGTGCGCACCAGGGAAAGGGAAGAGGTCATGGTGAAAAGTCTCCTGGAACGGCCGGGCCGCGGACCGCATCCGCCGTGCCCGGAGCGCGGGGAATCGCGCGGCCGCTGCGCTGCGGGGCCTCAGGGCCGGGCATAGACCATCGCGAACCAGCCGCGATCGTCGGTCCAGGCGCGGGCGCGGGAGAACCCCGCCCGCACGAGCATCGCCTGGAACGCGGGCAGCGTGTACTTGTAGCTGTTCTCGGTATGGATGCGCTCGCCGGGCGCGAAGACGCGCGAGCCGCCGGGCCAGCGCACGTGCGCGCCCTGGGGCGTTTCCAGGTGCATCTCGATGCGCGAGAGACGGCGATCGAAGAACGCGCG
The DNA here is from genome assembly GCF_031844105.1 of Acidovorax sp. PRC11. Taxonomy (NCBI): domain Bacteria; kingdom Pseudomonadati; phylum Pseudomonadota; class Betaproteobacteria; order Burkholderiales; family Comamonadaceae; genus Acidovorax; species Acidovorax sp. PRC11. The sequence goes on from NZ_JAUZUQ010000001.1 coordinate 19,299, forward strand.
GTGCTGCCACTCCTGCGGCACGAAATCGCTGCCGATGAGCCGGTTCACGTGCGCGAGCGCGTTGCGGTTGAATTCCGCGGTGACGCCGGCGGCGTCGTCGTAGGCCGCCTCCAGCACCGCCGTGTCCTTGGGCAGATCGAAGCCGATGAGCACACCGCCGTCGCGGTCCACCAGGCCGCGCATGCGGGTGAGCAGCGCCAGGGCCTGCGGCGGATCGAAATTGCCGATCGAGGAGCCGGGATAGAACACCAGCCGCCGCGTGCGGGGCACGTCCTGCGGCAGCGTCACCGGGCCCGTGAGATCGCCCGCCACCGCCCGGGCATCCAGCCACGGCAGCTCCTCCTGCAGCCGCGCCACCGCCCCGCGCAGGAAATCCGCGGAGATGTCCACGCCCACGAAGCGCTCGGGGCGCAGCAGCCGGCACAGGGCACGCACCTTCTCGCAGTTGCCGGCACCCAGCTCGATCACCGTCTCCGCCGGCCCGACGGCCTGCGCGATGTCGGCGCCATGCTGCTCCACCACCGCCTTCTCGGTGCGGGTGGGGTAGTACTCGGGCAGGCGCGTGATCTGCTCGAACAGCGTGGAGCCGTGCTCGTCGTAGAAATACTTGGGCGAGATGCAGGCCGGGTGCTGGAGCAGCCCCTGGACGATGTCGGCATGCGCCGGGGCGGGTTGCTGGAGTGCGTGGGCGTTCATCGGTGGGTTTCCTGGAGGGGTGGCAGGACAGGCACGAGGGCATGCGGCGCGCAGGCGGGCTGCACGCGGCGATGCCTGAGAGGGCGACGCGGCCGATGACCAGCATTGCAGAGAGAGCGGGACCACCATGTAGGACGCGCCCTCGTCCGCAGGCCGCTGCCGCGGTGCCGGAACCTGCCGCCGGCAACGGCACCGGCGTTCCGCAGCCGATCGTCCCCACGGACGAGCCACCGATCCATGGGACGGCCCTAGAATGCGACGGCGCGCATGCCTCCTGCGCGCGCAGCCTGCGCGGCGCCCGTGCATCCGGCGCGCCGCCTTCACCACTTTCATGGACTCCCTGACCCAGATCGCCCTCGGCTCCGCCGTCTCCCTGGCTGCCATGGGCCGGCGCACCGCCGCCTGGAAGGCCGTGCTGTGGGGCGCCGTGGCCGGAACCCTGCCCGACCTGGACGCACTCATCGACCACGGCGATCCCGTCTCGAACATGGTGCTGCACCGGGGATGGAGCCATGCCCTGCTCTACCTCACCCTCGCCGCACTGCCCCTGGGCTGGGCCGTGGCGCGGCTGCACGGCGAGCCCGGCCAGTGGAAACGCTGGTGCTGGGCCCTGGGGCTCGCGCTGTTCACCCATCCGCTGCTCGACTGGATGACGGTCTATGGAACGCAGCTGCTGCGCCCGTTCTCCCGCGAGCCCTACGGGCTCGGCAGCATGTTCATCATCGATCCGCTCTACACGGTGCCCCTGATCGTGGGCACCGCCGCGGCGGTGGTGGTGGCCGGACGGCGCGGGCTGCGCTGGAACGCGGCCGGCCTGCTGCTCAGCACCGCCTACCTGGCCTGGAGCGCCGCCGCACAGCAGCACGTCGCTGCGGTCGCCCAGGCCTCGCTCACCGCCATCGGCTGGCCCACCGGCCAGGTGCTGGTCACGCCGACCCCGTTCAACACCCTCGCATGGCGGATCGTGGCCATGGCTCCGGGCCGCTACGCCGAAGGGTTCTACGCGTTCGCCGACGGCGGCCGTCCGGTGCAGTTCACTCTGCATGACCGCGGCGAAGACCTCTTCCACCGCTACGCCGCCCTGGAGCCGGTGCGGCAGGTGGCGCATTTCAGCCACGGCTTCTTCCGCATGCGGGAAGAGAACGGCCATCTCTTCCTCACCGACCTGCGCATGGGCCAGGAGCCCGCCTACAGCTTCCACTTCGACCTGGGAACGCCCGCGGAAGCCGCCGCGGGACGCGCCCGGATCACGCAATCCTGGCAGCGCCCCGACCCGGCGGCCGCCCTGCCCGCGCTCTGGCGCCGCATCCGCGGCCACGGCGGCGGCGACGGGCTGTTCGGCACACCGGCCGTTGCGCCTTGAGACCGCACCGCATGCCCCGGAACGCCCGCCGCCACGACGACCATGCCCTCGCCGCCACCCCGGCGGCCGCGGCGCATGGCAGGCGGCTGCGCGTGCTGGTGATGGGCTTCCTCGCGCTGGCGATCACGGTCACCTGGGTGATGGTGGCCGTCTCCCTGCACATCAAGTCGCAGGACGCCGTCCGCGCCGAGGAGCGGCAGAACAGCAACCTGGCGCGGGTGCTGCAGGAGCAGACGCTGCGGGTCTTCGCGGCCGCGGACCAGGCCACGCTGCGGGTGGCGGCGGAGATCCGCGCCGGGGAATTCACCCCCCAGGACTATGTGCTCTTCGCCAATGAAACGGGTCTGGCGCCCGACATCCTCACCCAGCTGTCGGTGGTGGGGCCCGACGGCCGCTTCCTGGGCAGCAACCTCGATGCCGACGGCACCAAGAACCGCGGGCTGGACCTGAGCGGGCGCGAGCACATCCGCGTCCACCTGCTGCCGGGCTCGGTGCCCGACGGCTCGCTGCAGATGACGGCCTCCGGGCTCTTCGTGGGCAAGCCGGTGCTGGGGGTCGTCTCCGGCCGGTGGACCGTGCAGCTCAGCCGCCCGCTGCTGGACCAGGACGGCGCACCGGCCGGCGTCGTCGTGGCGTCGCTCAATCCCGATTACTTCGACAAGGTCTATGGCGACGTGGACATCGGCCCACAGGGCGTGGTGGCGCTCATGGGCTCCGACTTCACCCTCCGCTCGAGGGTGGTGGGCGGCCGCGCGGACGGCATCGGGCAGGCGGTCGATTTCCCTCCCGGCCATCCGCTGCACGACACCTCCCGCACGCAGGGCACCTACCAGCGCGTGAGCCATCTGGACGGCCTCGAACGCATCACCGCCTTCCACCGCGTGCTCGGCTATCCGCTGAGCGTCGTGGTGTCCACCACCAACGACGCGGCGCTCGACGAATGGAAGACCATGCGCAATTTCGCCGTGGTCTTCGCGGGCCTGTTCTCCGCCGCGCTGGTGGCGATCGGCGCGGGCTTCCTCCAGGGCGTGCGCCAGCTCGAGCGCAAGAACCTCGAGCTGGCGGCCAGCGAGGCCGAAGCACGCTCCGCCAACCGCGCCAAGAGCGAATTCCTCACGGCGATCTCGCACGAACTGCGCACGCCCCTCACCAGCATCCGCGGTTTCGCCGAACTGCTGGAACAGCGCCTGGAGCAGCCCTCGTACCGCGAGGCGTCCGGGCTGATCCGCAAGGCCGCGGACCACCTCAACACCCTGCTGTCCGAGATCCTCGATCTCGCCAAGGCCCAGGCCGGCGCCATGCCGATCGTGCCGGGCGACCATGCGGTGCGGGAACTGGTGCGCACCACGGTGGACCTGTTCACGATTTCGGCGGAGCAGAAGGGCCTCGACCTGCAGCTGCACGTCGAGCCCGGCGTTCCGCACACCCTGCGGTGCGACGGCGTCCGGCTGCAGCAGATCCTCAACAACCTGCTGAGCAACGCGCTCAAATTCACCGAGCAGGGCAGCGTGCGCCTGGAGGTGGACGCGGCGAAGGCCGGCACCGTCCGCTTCCACGTGGTCGACACCGGCCCGGGCGTTCCCGAGGAACTGCAGGACACCATCTTCGAGAAGTTCAGCCAGGGCCACGCCGACACCAGCACGCGGCACGGCGGCACGGGACTGGGGCTGACGCTGTCGCGCGCGCTGGCCGAACTCATGGGCGGCCGGCTGGTGGTGGCATCGGAGCTGGCGGGCGGCGCCCGCTTCACGCTGGAGCTGCCCGTGGACGCACCCGAACCTCCGCCGGCCGGCTGACGCGCCACGGCGCCCGGAAGCGTCCGCGCACGGACAAAAAAAAGGCCGGCGCACAGGCGCCGGCCCTTCCCCACCTCACACATTGCACGGCTGGCGCGCCCGTGCGCGCCCACCGGGCTCCGCGCTCAGAAACGCCAGCCGAGGCCCACGCCCGCCAGCACCGGATCGATCTTGAGCGTACCCAGCTTGGCGCCATTGGCCGCCACGTCGGTCCGGATGTAGACCTTCTTGATGTCGAAGTTCAGCGACAGGTTCTTGGTCAGCGGGATGTCCACGCCGAGCTGCAGCGCGCCGCCCCAGCTGCTCTTGTCGATGCTCACGCCGGCCGGCAGGCGCACGCTGGAGAAGCGCGTGTAGTTGATGCCGGCGCCCACGTAGGGGGTGAAGCCGGGCGCATCGAAGTGGTACTGGATCATCAGCGATGGCGGCAGGTGCTTGAGCGTGCCGATCTGCGCGCCCAGTGCGTCGGAGCGCACGTCCTGCTTCTGGGGCACGGTCAGCACCAGCTCGGCGGCGATGTTCTTGTCGAAGAAGTACGAGATGTCGACTTCGGGGATCGTCTTGTCGTTGATGGACAGGCCCAGGCCGGTGCTGTCCTTGTTGGCGCTGTCCAGGTGCACCGCGCGGGCGCGGACCAGCCAGGGGCTCGGGCCGTCGGCGGCCTGCGCGTGGGCGGCGCCGGAAGACAGGAGGCACAGTGCAGCCAGAGCGAGCAGATTCTTTTTCATACGGGAAATCGATGCGGTTGAACGGGGACGGCCCCCGTGCATGCATTGGGCCCCGGAACCGCGGCCGCTGCCTTGCCGCAGATCAAAGGGAACCGGGGCGTCAGTGCGCCGCGCCGCCGCGGCCCCGCAGCCGTTGCACGATCGTCACGGCAGCGAGCACGAGCGCGCCGGCCACAATGCCGCTGACCGCGTTGAGCCCGTTCACGGCCAGCACCTGCACCCAGCCGCCGCCCGCCCGCGCCGCAAGGCCCTCCACCGCGTGGTGCAGCGGCGCGAGGCCATGCACGAGGATGCCGCCGCCCACCAGGAACATCGCCGCCGTCCCGGCCACCGACAGCAGCTTCATGAGCCAGGGGGCCGCCGCGACGATGCCGCGGCCCAGGCCGCGTGCGGCCGCGTTCGCGCGGCGGCTGAGCCACAGGCCCACGTCGTCGAGCTTCACGATCCCGGCCACCAGGCCGTAGACGCCCACCGTCATGATCAGCGCGATGCCCGCCAGCACGGCCACCTGCTGTCCGAACGGCGCACCGGCCACGGTGCCGAGCGTGATCGCGATGATCTCGGCCGAGAGGATGAAATCCGTGCGCACCGCCCCGCGGACCTTGTCCTTCTCGAAAGCCGCGATGTCGACGGCAGGGGCCGCGGCCGCCGTCACCTGGGCTTCCCGGGCGGCGCCGCTCCCGGTGTCGCCGGCTGGGGCGTGCAGGAATTTGTGCGCGAGCTTTTCGGCGCCTTCGTAGCAGAGGAAGGCGCCCCCCAGCATCAGCAGCGGCGTCACGGCCCAGGGAATGAAGGCACTGATGAGCAGCGCCGCCGGCACCAGGATGGCCTTGTTCACCAGCGAGCCCCTGGCCACCGCCCAGACCACGGGAAGTTCGCGTTCGGCGCGCACGCCCGTGACCTGCTGGGCGTTGAGCGCAAGATCGTCGCCCAGCACGCCGGCCGTCTTCTGCGCCGCCGTCTTGGCCATCAGGGAAACGTCGTCCGCCATCGCCGCGCTTTTCCGGGCGGCCACTTTGGTCATGAGGGCGACGTCGTCCAGCACCGTGGCGATATCGTCGAGCAGGGTCAGAAGGCTGGCACCGGCCATACAAGGCTCCGAAAAGGGGATCGGGGGATTATGGAGGGGCATGGCCCGCGCATCGCCGGCACGGGAAGACCGCAGCGCGAACGCATCGCAGGTTAGCCCTATTCATACAAATGCATACATAAACCCCGACAATTGCTTATGCTGTGCAGCGCCTGTTGCCGGCAAAAACCTGCCAGCGGCTTTCAGCACCGTTTTTCCGATCCCATGAACCCCTCTCTCAGCGCAGAACACAGGCGGCTGGCGGCCCTGCAGGCCACCGGCCTCCTGGACACACCGCCGTCCGAGGAGTTCGACCGCATCACCCGGCTGGCCTGCCAGCTCTTCGGCGTGCCCATCGCGCTCGTGAGCCTGGTGGACGCCGACAGGCAATGGTTCAAGTCGCGGGTCGGCCTCGCGGTCCCCGAGACCTGCCGCGAAGATGCGTTCTGCGACCATACGATCCGCACGACGCAGGTGATGGTGATCGAGGACACGCTGGAAGATCCACGCTTCGCGCAGAACGCCCTCGTCCAGGGCGAGCCCCGCATCCGGTTCTATGCGGGCGCGCCGCTGGTGCTGCGCGGGGGACATGCCCTCGGCAGCCTGTGCCTGATCGACACCGCGCCGCGCCCGTTCGGCATCGCGCAGCAGCGGCAGCTGGAAGACCTGGCGGCGATGGTGATGGCGCAGATCGATCTGCAATGCTCCAACGCCCGCGTGGACGAGGCCACCCTGCTGCCCAACCGCGCCCAGCTGCTGCAGGACCTCGTCGGCCTGTGCCGCGCGGAGCCCGGCGGGCACCGCGTGCTCGCGCTGCTCGAACTGCTGCCGCACGACGGCCTCATGGACGCCATCCGTGCCGTGGGCATGCAGCCCGTCGAGCAGCTCACCTACGAAGCCGGCCAGCGGCTCGCGCAGTTCCTGGGCAGCGAATCACGCATCTACCACACCAGCATCGCGCGGATCGCGCTCGTGCTGCAGCCGCAGGAAGGGGACGCGCTGCGGGATTTCGCCGGGCAGCTGCTGGGCACCTTCCTCACTCCGCTGTCCGACGGCAGCAGCGGGATGGTCATCAACCAGCGGCGGCGCGTGGGCCTCGCACCCTTCACGCTGGAGCCCGCCGACGCGATCGACGCGCTGCGGCGCGCCAATGCGGCGCTCTACCAGCATCCCTCGCCCGACACGGCGATCTGCGACTACGACGCCGCGGTGGACGCCAACTACCGGCGCTCCTACGAACTCATCGCCAGCGTTCCGCGCGCCCTGTCGGCGGGCGAGTTCCGGCTGGTCTACCAGCCGCAGTTCGAACGCGCCACGACGCGCTACACCAGCGTGGAGGCGCTGCTGCGCTGGGACCATCCGCAGCTCGGGCCCGTGCCCCCGGGCGATTTCATTCCGCTGCTGGAGAAAACCGTCCACATCCAGGCCGTCACGCGGTGGGTGCTGGAGACGGCGCTCGCCCAGATCCGCGCCTGGGAGGACGCCGGCCTCGTGGTGGACGTGGCGATCAACGTGTCGCCCCGCAACCTCGAGCAGCCGGATTTCGCCGCCACGCTCCGGGAGGCGTGCGCGCGGCACCGCCTCGCACCCTCGCGCCTGGAAATCGAATGCACCGAGAACGCCGTGCTCACGGACGGCCCCACGCTGCAGGGGATCAACGCAGCGCGGGCGCTCGGCGTGCGCGTGGCGCTCGATGACTTCGGCACCGGGTACTGCAATTTCGGGTGCCTCTACGGGCTCTCCGCGGAGGTGCTCAAGCTCGATCAGGCGTTGATCCGCCCGATCGGCTGCGACGCGCGTGCGCTCGACGTCGTGCGCGGCATGGTCCAGCTCGGACACACCCTGGGCTACCGCCTTCTCGCGGAGGGCGTCGAGAACGCCGAAGTGTTCGACCAGCTCATGCTCATCGGCTGCGACTAGGTGCAGGGGTACTACCTGAGCCGGCCCCTGCCGCCCGCCGAGGCGTTCGAGTTCGTGCGGCGGTGGAACCAGCTCGTCACGCCGGAATGACCGCCCGCCCCGGGGCGTGGCCTGCAAGGCGCGGGCGGCGCTCCGTGGCACCGCCCTGCGCCGCCCGGCCGGCCGGCGCCTCTGGGCTCACCCCACCCACTTGCGCGCATTGCGCCAGATCCGCATCCACGGGCTGAGCGCGCTGCGGTCGCCGCTGGTCCAGCTCATCTGGACGTTGCGGAACACCCGCTCGGGGTGCGGCATCATGGCCGTGAAGCGGCCGTCCGCCGTGGTCACGGCCGTAAGGCCGCCCGCGCTGCCGTTGGGGTTGAACGGGTACTGTTCGGTGGCGGCGCCGTGGTGGTCCACGAAGCGCATCGCCGCGATCGCCTGGGCGGCATTGCCGCGGCGCGCGAAGTTCGCATAGCCCTCGCCGTGCGCCACCGCGATCGGCAGCCGGCTGCCGGCCATGCCCGCGAAGAACAGGCTGGGCGACTCCAGCACTTCCACCTGCGACAGGCGGGCCTCGAAGCGCTCGCTCTGGTTGGTGGTGAAGCGCGGCCAGGCCTCGGCGCCCGGAATGATGTCAGCCAGTTCGGCGAACATCTGGCAGCCGTTGCACACCCCCAGGCCGAAGGTATCGGCACGTCCGAAGAAGCCCTGGAACTGCTCCGCCAGCACCGGGTTGAACGTGATCGAGCGCGCCCAGCCGATGCCGGCGCCGAGCGTGTCGCCGTAGCTGAAGCCGCCGCAGGCGACCACGCCCTTGAAGTCCGCCAGCTTCGCGCGGCCGGCCTGCAGGTCGGTCATGTGCACGTCGTAGGCATCGAAGCCCGCTTCCGAGAAGGCATAGGCCATCTCGATGTGCGAGTTCACGCCCTGCTCGCGCAGGATCGCGACCTTCGGCCGTGCGAGGTTCAGGAACGGCGCCGCCACGTCCTCGGCGGGGTCGAACGTCAATGCCACGTGCAGGCCCGGGTCTTGGGGAGCGCCCGCGGCCGCATGCTCGGCATCGGCGCAGGCCGGGTTGTCGCGCTGCTGGCAGATCTTCCAGCTCACGGCGTCCCACACCTGGTGCAGATCGGACAGCGATGCGCTGAACACCGCCTTCACGTCGCGCCAGACCTGCAGCTCGCCCTTGCCCACGTCCATGGCGGAGGCCGCGGGACGCGTCTTGCCGACGAAGTGGCTGAACTTCGAGAGGCCGTGCTCGCGCAGGGTCTGCATCACCTCGTTGCGCTCGGCGGTGCGCACCTGCAGCACCACGCCCAGTTCCTCGTTGAACAGCGCCTTGAGCGTCAGCTCCTCGCGCCGTGCGCTCACCTGCTGCGCCCAGTTCTTGGCGTCGCCCGTTTCCATGCGGCTGTCGGCGATGCCGTCGCCTTCCGTCACCAGCAGGTCGACGTTCAGCGCCACGCCCACGTGGCCCGCGAAGGCCATCTCGGCCACCGCGGCCAGCAGGCCGCCGTCGCTGCGGTCGTGGTAGGCCAGGATGCGGCCCTGCGCGCGCAGCGCGTTCACGGCATCCACCAGCTTCACGAGATCCTGCGCGTCGTCCAGGTCGGGCACTTCGCCGCCTTCCTGGCCCAGCACCTGCGCGAGGATGCTGCCGCCCATGCGGCAGCGGCCCTTGCCCAAATCGACCAGCACCAGCGTGGTGTCCTCTTCCTGCGCGTCGAGCTGCGGCGTCAGCGTGCCCCGCACGTCAGACAGCGTGGCGAACGCGCTCACGATCAGGCTCACGGGCGACGTGACCTTCTGCGCGGCACCGCCCTCATCCTTCCACTGGGTGCGCATGGACAGCGAATCCTTGCCCACCGGAATGCTGATGCCCAGCTGCGGGCACAGCTCCATGCCCACGGCCTTCACGGTGGCGTACAGGTCGGCATCCTCCCCCGGCTCGCCGCAGGCCGCCATCCAGTTGGCCGACAGCTTCACGCGGGGCAGCTCGATCGGGGCGGCCAGCAGGTTGGTGATCGCCTCTGCCACGGCCATGCGGCCCGAGGCCGGCGCGTCGATCGCGGCCAGCGGCGTGCGCTCGCCCATCGACATCGCCTCGCCCGCGAAGCCCTTGTAATCGGCCAGCGTCACGGCGCAGTCGGCCACCGGCACCTGCCAGGGGCCCACCATCTGGTCGCGGTGCGAGAGGCCACCCACCGTGCGGTCGCCGATGGTGATCAGGAAGCGCTTGGAAGCCACCGTGGGGTGCGCCAGCACGTCGATCACGGCTTTTTGCAGCGGCACGCCGGTGAGCTCGATCGGAGCGGCCTCGCGGCGCACCGTCTTCACGTCGCGGTGCATCTTGGGCGGCTTGCCCAGCAGCACGTCCATCGGCATGTCCACGGGGAATTTCTGGTCGCCCGCTTCCACGGCCGTGTCTTCCAGCACCAGCTGGCGCTCGCCCGTGGCCGTGCCGATCACCGCGAACGGGCAGCGCTCGCGCTCGCAGAACGCGCGGAAGGTGTCCAGCGATTCGGGCGCGATCGCCAGCACGTAGCGCTCCTGGCTCTCGTTGGACCAGATCTCCTTCGGCGCCAGGCCGGACTCCTCCAGCTGCACCGCTCGCAGGTCGAAGCGCGCGCCGCGGCCGGCGTCGTTGGTCAGTTCGGGGAACGCGTTCGACAGCCCGCCCGCGCCCACGTCGTGGATCGCCAGGATCGGGTTCTGCGCACCCTGCGCCCAGCAGTGGTTGATGACTTCCTGCGCGCGCCGCTCGATCTCGGGGTTGCCGCGCTGCACGGAGTCGAAATCCAGTTCGGCCGCGTTGGTGCCCGTGGCCATGGAGCTGGCCGCGCCGCCGCCCATGCCGATGCGCATGCCCGGGCCGCCCAGCTGGATCAGCAGCGTGCCGGCCGGGAACTCGATCTTCGTCGTCAGCCCGGCGTCGATCACGCCCAGGCCGCCCGCGATCATGATCGGCTTGTGGTAGCCGCGGCGCACGCCCGCCACGTCCTGCTCGTACTCGCGGAAGTAGCCCAGCAGGTTCGGCCGGCCGAATTCGTTGTTGAAGGCGGCGCCGCCCAGCGGGCCTTCCACCATGATCTGCAGCGGGCTGGCGATGTGCTCGGGCTTGCCGCCCGCCTCGTCGCTCCATCCTCCCCAGAGCCTGGACACCGTGAAGCCCGTGAGGCCGGCCTTGGGCTTGGAGCCGCGGCCCGTGGCGCCCTCGTCGCGGATCTCGCCGCCCGCGCCCGTGGAGGCGCCTGGGAACGGAGAGATCGCCGTCGGGTGGTTGTGCGTCTCCACCTTCATGAGCACGTGGTGCGTCGCATCGCTCTTGCGGTAGGCCGGCACTTCATGGGCGGCGCGCCCGGTGGCGGCCGGCGCGATGAAGCGCTCGACGGCATTGCCTTCCATGATGGAGGCGTTGTCCGAGTACGCGACGATCGTGTGCTGCGGCGCCAGCTGGTGGGTGTTGCGGATCATCGCGAACAGGCTCTTGTCCTGTTCCTGGCCGTCGATGGTGAAGCGCGCGTTGAAGATCTTGTGGCGGCAGTGCTCGCTGTTGGCCTGCGCGAACATCATCAGCTCGACGTCGGTCGGATTGCGGCGCAGCGCCGTGAAGGCATTCACCAGGTAGTCGATCTCGTCGTCCGCCAGCGCCAGGCCCCAGCGGGTGTTCGCCCCTTCCAGCGCGGCGCGCCCGCCGCCCAGCACATCGACGAACTCCATGGGCACGGCAGGCAGTTCGGTGAACAGGTCGGCCGCGCCGGCCCGGTCCCAGAGCACCGATTCCGTCATGCGGTCGTGCAGCAGCGCGGCCACGGCCTGCTTCTGCGCCTCGGTCACCGTGGGCACGCCGCCCAGCAGGCCCGGGCGCAGCGACAGGCGGTACTCGGTGACGCGTTCCACGCGGCGCACGTGCAGACCGCAGTTGCGCACGATGTCGGTGGCCTTCGAGGCCCACGGCGACACGGTGCCGATGCGTGGCGCGACCACGATGGCGGGGCCGGCGTCCGGGCCGGCATAGGGGTCGCCATAGGTGAGCAGGGCCGCCAGGCGCTCGCGGTCCGCGGGCGTCGGCTCCGCGTCGGTGGCCACCAGGTGCACGAACCGGGCTGCGATCCCCTCGATGCGGTCGTGGATGGCCTGCAGGCGGGGCAGGAGCTGCTGGACGCGGAAGGGGCTGAGGGCATTGCTGCCCTCGAACGAGGTAAGGTGCAGGGTCACTTTGGCGGCCTGTTGCGGGGGATGGAGATGGGGCTCGGGATTCGGGGCAAGGGGGCCGCGCTCCGCCGGCGGGGCCGCTGAATGGGGCCTGCCTGTCCGGGCGTCGCGGCACTGTCGCAAGCCCGCCATTTTACCGGGCCGCCGGCACCGCCCGCACGGCGGGGCCGCCGCGCTCCGCCCGGCACGGCGCGGGCCCGGATGGGATAATCCCGCCATGAGCATCACCATCAAGTCCGCCGAGGAAATCGCCGGCATGCGCGAAGCCTGCCGCCTGGCTTCGGAAGTGCTGGACTACATCACCCCCCACATCCGCCCCGGCATCACCACCAACGACGTCGATCGCCTTGCCGCCGAGTGCATGGCCGCGCAGGGCACGGTCTCCGCCACCATCGGCTACCAGCCGCCGGGCTACCCGCCCTACCCCAAGTCGCTCTGCACCTCGCTGAACCACGTGGTGTGCCACGGCATCCCGAACGACAAGCCCCTGAAGAAGGGCGACATCATGAACGTCGACGTGACGGTCATCACCAGGGACGGCTGGTACGGCGACAACAGCCGCATGTACCTGATCGGCGACGTCTCCATCGCCGCCCGGCGCCTCTGCCAGCTCACCTACGAGGCGATGTGGCTCGGCATCGTGCAGGTCAAGCCGGGCGCGCGCCTGGGCGATATCGGCCATGCCATCCAGAAGTTCGCCGAAGGCCACGGCCTGTCGGTGGTGCGCGAATTCTGCGGCCATGGCATCGGCAAGAAGTTCCACGAGGAGCCCCAGGTGCTGCACTACGGCCGCCCCGGCACGCTCGAGGAACTGGTGCCCGGCATGACCTTCACGATCGAGCCCATGCTCAACGCCGGCCGGCGCGAGGTGAAAGAGCACGGCAACGACGGCTGGACCATCGTCACCAAGGACCACAGCCTCTCCGCGCAGTGGGAGCACACCGTGCTCGTGACCGAGACCGGCTACGAAGTGCTCACCCTGTCGGCCGGCTCGCCCACGCCGCCGCCCTTCGTCACGGCCGTCAAGACCTGACGGTGCCGGCCGGGCGGTGGCGGCAACGCGGCACGACTGCAGCACGTTTCTTGCTTGCAGTGGCGCCATGCCCCACCACCGGTCCCCGACGCCCTCCCCGTCCGCCCGCACGCCCATGCCGCTCCCACTCTCGGACCTCCAGCCCCTGCGGGACGCCTACCGGCAGGACAAGGCCGTGCTGCTCGCCAGCCTGCAATCCACGGGCGCATCGACCCGGGGGGTGCGCACCCTGCTCGGCAAGCTCTCGGCACTCGCCGACCGGCTGCTGCGCACCCTGTGGCAGCGCGCCGGACTGCCCGACACGATGGCGCTGCTCGCCGTCGGAGGCTACGGCCGCGCGCAGCTGTTTCCCCATTCCGACGTGGACGTGCTCGTGCTGCTGCCGGATGGCGGCGAGGCCGCCTGCGACGGCCCCCTGAAGCCCGCGATCGAGGCCTTCATCGGCAGCTGCTGGGACGCGGGACTGGAGATCGGCTCCAGCGTGCGCACCGTGGCCGAATGCCTGACCGAGGCCGCGGCCGACGTGACGGTCCAGACCTCGCTGCTGGAAGCACGCCGCATCGTCGGCAGCGCCGCGCTGGTGGCCGACTTCCATCAGCGCTACGACGCGGCGATGGACCCGGAGGCCTTCCTGGTCGCCAAGACGCTGGAGCTGCGCCAGCGGCACACCAAGTACGAAAACACGCCCTACGCGCTCGAACCCAACTGCAAGGAGTCGCCCGGCGGCCTGCGCGACCTGCAGACCGTGCTCTGGGTCGCCCGCGCGGCGGGACTGGGCCGCAACTGGAAGGAGCTGGCCGCGCACGGCCTCGCCACCGAATTCGAAGTGCGGCAGATCGAGCGCAACGAGGCCCTGCTGTTCCTGATCCGGGCCCGGCTGCATGCCGTCGCCGGCCGCCACGAAGACCGTCTCGTCTTCGACCTGCAGACCGCCGTGGCCGAATCCTTCGGCTACCGCACGCAGAACGCCGAGGGCCATCGAATGCGGCTGCGCGCGAGCGAGACGCTGATGCGGCGCTACTACTGGGCCGCCAAGGCGGTGTCGCAGCTCAGCCAGATCCTGCTGCTCAACATCGAGGAGCGCCTGGAGCCGCCCGCGCACGAGCTGCGCCCGATCAACGAGCGCTTCTTCGACAAGTCCGGCCTGATCGAGGTCTCGGACGACGATCTCTACCACCGCCAGCCGCATGCCATCCTCGAAACCTTCCTGCTCTACGAGACCGAGGAAGGCCTGAAGGGCCTGTCGGTGCGCACGCTGCGCGCGCTCTACAACGCCCGCGGCGTGATGGATTCCGCCTTCCGGCGCGACCCCGTCAACCGCCAGCAGTTCCTGCGCATCCTGCAGCAGCCCGTGGGCATCACGCACGCGATGCGGCTCATGAACCAGACCTCGGTGCTGGGCCGCTACCTCTGGTCCTTCCGCCGCATCGTAGGCCAGATGCAGCACGACCTCTTCCACGTCTACACCGTGGACCAGCACATCCTCATGGTGCTGCGCAACGTGCGCCGGTTCTTCATGCCCGAGCATGCGCACGAATACCCGTTCTGCTCGCAGCTCGCGGGCGGCTGGGACAAGCCCTGGCTGCTGTACCTCGCGGCGCTGTTCCACGACATCGGCAAGGGGCGCGGCGGCGACCACTCCAGGATCGGCGCCGAAGAAGTCCGCCACTTCTGCCGCCAGCACGGCGTGGGCGCGGAAGACGCCGCGCTCGTCGAATTCCTCGTCGCCGAGCACCTCGCCATGAGCCAGGTGGCGCAGAAGCAGGACCTGTCGGACCCGGACGTCATCGCCGCGTTCGCCCGGCGCGTGGGCAGCGAACGCCGGCTCACCGCCCTCTACCTGCTCACGGTGGCCGACATCCGCGGCACCAGCCCGAAGGTCTGGAACGCCTGGAAGGGCAAGCTGCTGGAAGACCTCTACCGCGCCACCCTGCGCACGCTCGGCGGCCGCGCGCCCGATGCAGCGGCCGAAGTGGAGGCGCGCAAGCGCGAGGCGCTCGTGCTGCTAGCCCTGAGCGCCCAGCCCTTCGAAGGCCACAAGAAGCTCTGGGACACGCTGGACGTCGGCTACTTCATGCGCCACGAGGCCGCGGACATCGCCTGGCATGCGCGCCACCTCGCGCGCCACGTCGGCGGCGGGCGCTCCGTGGTGCGCGCGCGCCAGTCGCTGGCCGGTGAAGGCCTGCAGGTGGCCGTCTACGCGCCGGACCAGCCCGACCTGTTCGCGCGCATCTGCGGCTATTTCGACCGGGCGGGCTTCAGCATCCTCGATGCGCGCGTGCACACGGCCAGCAACGGCTACGCGCTCGACACCTTCCAGATCGTCGCCTCCGAGCAGGCGGGCCACTACCGCGAACTCACCCACATGGTGGAGAGCGAGCTCACGCGCACCATCGAGGAAGGCGGCGCGCTCCCCGAGCCCGGCCGCAAGCGCGTGTCGCGCCGCGTCAAGAGCTTCCCGATCACGCCGCGCATCGCCCTGCGGCCGGACGAGAAGGCGCAGCGCTGGATCCTGCACATCTCCGCCAGCGACCGCGCCGGCCTGCTCTACCTGGTGGCGCGCGTGCTCTCGCGCCACCACCTCAGCGTGCAGCTCGCCAAGGTGAGCACGCTCGGCGAACGCGTGGAAGACACCTTCCTCGTGCAGGGTCCGGAGCTGCAGCACAACGCGCGGCAGATCCAGATCGAGACGGAACTGCTGGAAGCGCTCTCGGAATGAGGCGTGCCGCGGCCCTGGCCGGGCCCTCGGCTGCGGCCGTGATGGCGGCCGCGATCGCGGTTCCGGCTGCGGCCGCGCTTCAGTCGTCTTCCTGGTCGGCGATGTCCGGGAACAGCACCTCGGTGTAGCCGAAGCGGGAGAAGTCGCGGATGCGCATCGGGTAGAGCTTGCCGATCAGGTGGTCGCACTCGTGCTGCACCACGCGGGCATGGAAGCCCTCCACCGTGCGGTCGATCGGCAGGCCCTGCTCGTCGAATCCCGTGTAGCGGATGCGCGACCAGCGCGGCACCACGCCGCGCAGCCCCGGCACGGAGAGGCATCCCTCCCAGTCCTCTTCTTCCTCGTCGCCCAGCGGGGTGATGCACGGGTTGACGAGCACCGTGGGCGGCACCAGCGGCCGGTCCGGGTAGCGGGGATTGCGCTCGGTGGAACCGAACAGCACCACCTGCAGGTCCACGCCGATCTGCGGCGCGGCGAGCCCGGCGCCGTTCACGGCGCGCATGGTGTCCCGCAGGTCCTCCACCAGTTGCAGCAACTCGGGGGTGCCGAACGTATCGACAGGCCGGGCGGTGCGCAGCAGGCGCTCGTCGCCCATCTTCAGGATGGAATGGATGGTCATGGAAAGAAGGTGGGAATGGCGGGCGGCGCACCGGGCCGCCCGCCGCATGGGGGATGCGCAGCATATCGCCATGGCGCGCCGCAGGCACAATCGGACGATGCCCGAGCCGCTTCCGGACCGAATCCCCCCGCCCCCTGCGCACGCGCCGCTGCCGGCCCCCGTGCGCTGGCTGCTGCTGGTGTTCGCGGCATGCAGCCTGGGCCTGGGGATCGTCGGCATCTTCGTGCCCGGCCTGCCCACCACCGTCTTCGTGCTGATGGCCGGCTGGGCCGCCGCGCGCAGCTCCCCGCGCCTGCACGCCTGGCTGTGGCGGCATCCGCTGTTCGGATCGATGCTGCGCAACTGGGCCGACGGCGGCCGCGTCAGCCGCCGCGCGAAGTGGAGCGCCACCGCCATGATGGCGCTGTGCGGCGCGGTGCTGGCCATCAGTTCCGCCCCGCGGTGGGTGGCGCTGGGCGCCTCGGCCTGCATGGCGTGCGTGCTCCTGTGGCTCTGGTGCCGGCCGGAATGACGTCTTTCGGACGCGTTCTTGCCAATTCGCCTGAGGGCCGTTTTTTTGTGTATATAATCTAAGTCTTGTTCCTCGATAGCTCAGTCGGTAGAGCGCCGGACTGTTAATCCGTAGGTCCCTGGTTCGAGCCCAGGTCGAGGAGCCAGAAGTTTTTCCAGCAGGCATTGCAACCGAACGACGCCTGCGCAGCACAATTCGAAGATATTCCTCGATAGCTCAGTCGGTAGAGCGCCGGACTGTTAATCCGTAGGTCCCTGGTTCGAGCCCAGGTCGAGGAGCCAAAATCAAAGGCCACCCCACAAGGGTGGCCTTTTTGTTTTCCGCGCAGCGCACAATGGCGCGCTGTCGCGTGCCTGCACGCTCCCGACCGGCTGCCGGGCCGTTTCCGGGCATGCCGCCCCCGTCACCCGATCCGCCTCGCCCCATGCACCAGCCCGCGCCGCTCACCTGGCTCGAACCCGCCGATCCGTTCCCGCCCGCCGAACGGGCCTGGGGTGCGCACGACCCCGCCCCCGGACTGCTCGCCGCGGGCGGTGCGTTGAACGTCGAGACGCTGCGGCGCGCCTACGGCAGCGGAATCTTCCCCTGGTACAGCGACGGCCAGCCCACCCTCTGGTGGAGCCCCGACCCGCGCATGGTGCTCCCGGTGGAGGATTTCCGCCTGCACCGCTCGCTGCGCCGCACCCTGCAGAAATTCCGCGAGGCCCCGGACTGCGAGATCCGCGTGGACCACGACTTTTCCGCGGTCATCCGCGCCTGTGCCCGCGCACCGCGCAACGGCCAGCACGGCACCTGGATCCTGCCGGAGATGATCGCCGCCTACGAGGCCTTCCACGAGGCGGGCTACGCCCACAGCATCGAGACCTGGAAGGACGGGCAGCGGCTCGGCGGCCTCTACTGCATCGGCATCGGCCGGGCGGTCTTCGGCGAATCGATGTTCGCCCGCGCCACCGACGCCTCGAAGATCGCGCTGGCGGCCCTGGTCTGCCTCTGCCGCAGCCAGGGCGCCGGCTGGATCGACTGCCAGCAGAACACCGCGCACCTGGCGTCGCTCGGCGCGCGCGAAATCCCGCGCGCCGACTTCCTGCACGGGCTGGAGGCCGCGCGCGACCTGCCGCCGATCGCCTGGCGGTTCGAATCCGTATACTGGGATGCGTTGCTGGCCCCCTCCTCCCGAACGGAATGACGCAGCTCAACGACCTCCCACTGCAGACGCTGCAGTTCTATGCCACCGCGCCGTATCCGTGCAGCTACCTGCCGGAGCGGCAAGCGCGCTCCCAGGTCGCCACGCCCAGCCACCTGATCCGCAGCGATGTCTACTCCGACCTCGTGGCACGGGGCTTCCGCCGCAGCGGCATGTTCACCTACCGGCCCTATTGCGACGGCTGCCAGGCCTGCACGCCGCTGCGCGTGCTCGCCCAGTCGTTCAAGCCCGACCGCAGCCAGCGCCGTGCCTGGAAGCGGCATGCCCATCTGCAGACCCGCATACTGCGCCTGGGCTACGAACCGGAACACTACCAGCTCTACCTGCACTACCAGCGCGAGCGCCACTCCGGCGGCGGCATGGACCACGACAGCATCGACCAGTACACGCAGTTCCTGCTGCAGAGCCGGGTCAACTCGCGCCTCGTGGAGTTCCGCGACCCCGCCCCGGAAGGCGAGACCGGCACCCTGCGCATGGTCTCCATCCTGGACGTGCTCGACGACGGCCTCTCCGCCGTCTACACCTTCTACGACCCGGACCCGGCCGCCAGCTACGGCACCTACAACGTCCTCTGGCAGATCGAGCAGGCCCGCAGCCTCGGCCTGCCGCACGTCTACCTGGGCTACTGGATCGCGCAGAGCCCGAAGATGAACTACAAGTCGCGCTTCCATCCGCATGAACTGCGCATCGATGGCGAGTGGCAGCGTACCGCCCCCTGACACCTGCGCCGGCGGCCTGGCGTTTCATAAGATAAAATTATGGAATATTGCCTTGGCGGAAAACCATGAAAAAAGACGACGCAGGCGCCGCTTCCAAACCCAGCGTGCAGGTGCTGGAGCGCATGTTCACCCTCATCGACGTACTCGCCTCGCGGGAGGAAGCCATCCCGCTGAAGGAGATCAGCGAGAAGACGGGACTGCATCCCTCCACGGCCCACCGCATCCTCAACGACCTCACCCTCGGCCGGTTCGTGGACCGGCCCGAGTCGGGCAGCTACCGGCTCGGCATGCGGCTGCTGGAACTCGGCAACCTCGTCAAGGCCCGGCTGAGCGTGCGCGACGCGGCCCTGCTCCCGATGCGCGGCCTGCACAAGCTCACGCAACAGCCCGTCAACCTCAGCATGCGCCAGGGCGACGAGATCGTCTATGTGGAGCGCGCCTACAGCGAGCGCTCGGGCATGCAGGTGGTGCGCGCCATCGGCGGCCGGGCCCCGCTGCACCTGACCTCCACCGGCAAGCTGTTCCTCGCGGCCGACGACCCGCAGCGCGTGCGCGCCTACGCGATGCGCACGGGGCTGGCGGGGCACACCCGCAACAGCATCACCCAGCTGCCCGTGCTGGAGCGTGAACTGGGCAAGGCCCGGCAGTACGGCATCGCGCGCGACAACGAGGAACTCGAACTCGGCGTGCGCTGCATGGCCGCCGGCGTGTACGACGACCAGGCCCAGCTCGTGGCGGGTCTTTCCATCTCCGCCCCGGCAGACCGGCTCGACGAAAGCTGGCTGCCCAAGCTGCAGGCCACCGCGGAAGAAATTTCCATGGCCCTCGGCTACCACCGCGCCAGGGCGGCCAAGGATGCCGAAGCCGGGCATCCGCACCGGTAGGCGACGGAGGCAGCTCGCCCCCTCGCACGCGCGGCTGCGTGACGGCGCGGTGGCTCTGCGCCAGCGCTTCACTGCACACGGGTCCGGCAAGCCGCCCCAAACGATTCGGGCCATGCACCTCGCGGTACATGGCCCATCGGATTCTCGCGGGGGTCGGCAGCTCAGTCGAGCTTGGCCACGCCGCCGCCACCGGCGTGCAGGGTGCCGGGCGCGCCCAGCGACGGCAGCTTCTCGACCCAGTTGCGCACCCGCTCGGCGTCGCCCAGGCGGCTGAACTTGCCGGCCGAATCCAGGAACACCATGATGAGCTTGCGGCCGGCGACGTGCGCCTGCATCACGAGGCAGCGGCCGGCTTCGGAGATGTAGCCCGTCTTCTGCAGGCCGATCTCCCAGGCGGGGTTCTTCACCAGGCGGTTGGTGTTGTTGTAGTGCAGCGTGCGGCGGCCGACGGCCACTTCATAGCCGGGCGAGGTGGTGAGCTCGCGCAGCAGCGGATCGGAATGCGCCACGTTGACCAGCGTCGCGAGATCGCGCGCGCTCGACTGGTTGCGGCTGGACAGGCCCGTGGGCTCCACGTAGCGCGTATCCGTCATGCCGAGCAGCTTGGCCTTGGCGTTCATGTGCTCCACGAACACGGCGAGCCCGCCGGGGAAGGTGCGGCCGAGCGCATGCGCCGCCCGGTTCTCGCTGGACATGAGCGCCAGGTGCAGCATCTCGCCGCGCGTGAGCGTCGTGCCCACGGCCAGGCGCGAGCTGCTGAATTTCTCGGTATCGACGTCGTCCTGCGTGATGGTGATGGCCTCGTCCATCGGCAGCTTGGCCTGGGAGATGAGCAGGCCCGTCATGAGCTTGGTCAGCGAGGCGATCGGCAGCACCGCATGGTCGTTCTTGCTGAGCAGCACCTCGTGGGTGTCCTGGTCGATGACGAGCGCCACGCTGGATTTCAGGTCGAGCGGATCGGTGGCCGTGTGCAGGCCGGCGACCTGCCCGAACGACTGGCGCTCCGGGACGATGGCCGCCACGCGCGGAGCGAGCCTGGCGCTCGCGGCCACGGACCGCGTCGCCTTGACCCGCGCCACCGCCTTGCGCGGCACGGCCTTGGTCGAGCGTGCCGCGCTGCGCTGCTGCTTCGCGCTGGCCGCGGCCGGCTTCTTCGCCCCTGCGCTTTTGCGCTCGGCCGCATGCGCCCCGGGCGCCGCCAGCGCAATGCCCAACGCACAGAAAGCCAGTGCATGGATGAGCCGGGGGACGGGACGGCGGCGTTCTAGCATCGGGTGCTCCAAGCGGCAAAAAATGTGTGAGAGAGTGTACTTACACAAAAAAAGTCGCGCAAGATCAATATCTTGCGCGACCTTCTCAATGAAGAGACTCAATTATAAGTAAGCACTTCGCGCACTGCCAGCGTGCCGGCGTCTGCCGACACGATCACAGGGGAATTACCGGAACCCGCGCGGGGTTTTCCGTGCCGTACCTGCATTCAACCCTGGGCGGCCACGCGGTCGGCCTTGCTTTGCAGCTTGTTCAACGCGCTGAGGTAGGCTTTGGCTGACGCGACGACGATGTCCGGATCGGCGCCCACGCCGTTCACCACGCGGCCGCTGTTCTGCAGGCGCACCGTCACCTCGCCCTGGCTCTCGGTCGACCCGCTGATCGCGTTCACCGAATAGAGCACCATCTCCGCCCCGCTGCGCACATGCGATTCGATGGCCTTGAGCGAGGCATCGACCGGGCCGTTGCCATCGGAATTGCCATGCACTTCCTTGCCGTCCACCGTGAACACGACCGTGGCGTGCGGACGCTCGCCCGTCTCGCTGCGCTGCGCGAGCGACACGAAACCGTAGCGCTCATCCTCCCCGGCCGCCGATTCGCCGCTCACCAGCGCGAGGATGTCCTCGTCGAAGATCTCGCTCTTGCGGTCGGCCAGCTCCTTGAAACGCAGGAACGCTGCGTTCACCTCCGCCTCGCTCTCCAGCTGCACGCCCAGGTCCTGCAGGCGCTGCTTGAAGGCATTGCGGCCGCTCAGCTTGCCGAGCACGATCTTGTTGGCCGTCCAGCCCACGTCCTCGGCGCGCATGATCTCGTAGGTGTCGCGCGCCTTGAGCACGCCGTCCTGGTGGATGCCGCTCGCGTGGGCGAACGCGTTGGCGCCCACCACCGCCTTGTTGGGCTGCACCACGAAGCCGGTGGTCTGGCTGACCATGCGGCTGGCGGCGACGATGTGCTGGGTGTCGATGCCCAGCTCCAGCCCGAAATAGTCGCGGCGCGTCTTCACGGCCATGACGATTTCTTCGAGCGAGCAGTTGCCCGCGCGCTCGCCCAGGCCGTTGATGGTGCATTCCACCTGGCGCGCGCCGCCGATTTTCACGCCGGCCAGCGAGTTGGCCACGGCCATGCCCAGGTCGTTGTGGCAGTGCACCGACCACACCGCCTTGTCGCTGTTAGGAATGCGCTCGCGCAGCGTCTTGATGAAGTGGCCGTACAGCTCGGGCACGGCATAGCCCACGGTGTCGGGCACGTTGATCGTGGTCGCGCCCTCGGCGATCACCGCCTCCAGCACGCGGCAGAGGAAGTCGGGCTCGCTGCGGTAACCATCCTCGGGGCTGAACTCGATGTCGCCCACCAGGTTGCGCGCGAAGCGCACGGACTGCTTCGCCTGCTCCAGCACCTGCTCCGGCGTCATGCGGAGCTTCTTCTCCATGTGCAGCGGGCTGGTGGCGATGAACGTGTGGATGCGCGCGCTCTGCGCGTCCTTCAGCGCCTCGGCGGCGCGCGCGATGTCGCGGTCGTTGGCGCGCGAGAGCGAGCAGACCGTCGAATCCTTGATCGCCTGGGCGATCGACTGCACGGCCTCGAAGTCGCCGTTCGAGCTGGCCGCGAAGCCCGCCTCGATCACATCCACCTTCAGCCGCTCGAGCTGGCGGGCGATGCGCAGTTTCTCGTCCCGCGTCATCGAGGCGCCGGGCGACTGTTCGCCGTCGCGCAGGGTGGTGTCGAAAATGATCAGCTTGTCTGCCATCGTGTGCTCCTGTGGTTCGTATAGCGGCCGGCGCCGCAGGCGCCGAAGCGCCGGACCTGCAGGGACGCCCGGCATCCGGGGCGGCGGGCATATCCGCGGCAATGTAGCACAGCCGTCCGGCGCGCCGGCCCGGCCCTCACTTGTGCAGGCCGCGCTCGTCCGGCTCGTCCGTGGAGATGCTGATGACGCTGCTGTACTGGCCCTTGGCCTTGCGCCAGGCATAGACGCCGTAGCCGCTCAGGCCATACAGCACGAACACGCTGAAGAGCACCGTGGGCGGATGGATGTTGACCACGGCGATGCCCAGGGCGATCAGCACGATCGTGGCGAACGGCACGCTGCGCTTCATCTGGATGTCCTTGAAGCTGTAGAACGGCACGTTGGTGACCATCGTCAGGCCCGCGTACAGGGTGACCGCGAACATCAGCCAGCAGATGTGCCGCCATTCCATCCAGGCATCCATGCCGCGCACGATGCCCAGCTCTGTCATCAGCCAGATGAACCCGGCCACCAGGGCCGCCGCCGCCGGCGAGGGCAGCCCCTGGAAGTACCGCTTGTCCACCACGGTGGTGTTGACGTTGAACCGCGCGAGCCGGAGCGCCGCGCAGGCGCAGTAGACGAAGGCGGCGATCCAGCCCCAGCGACCCAGGCCCTTGAGCGCCCATTCATAGGCGATCAGCGCCGGCGCGGCGCCGAAGGACACCATGTCGGAGAGCGAATCCATCTGCTCGCCGAAGGCGCTCTGGGTGTTGGTCATGCGTGCGACGCGCCCGTCCAGGCTGTCGAGCACCATGGCGCAGAACACGCCGACCGCCGCGAGGTCGAAGCGGCCGTTCATCGCCATCACGATGGCGTAGAAGCCACCGAACAGCGCCGCGAGCGTGAACAGGTTGGGAAGGATGTAGATGCCCTTGCGGCGCTTGCGCGTCATCACGCCCGGCGTGTCGTGCAGGTCCTTGCCGCCCTGCATCATTCGCGCCCCCGGCACGGTGCGGCGGCGGAGGCCGCAGCGGCGCATTCAGTGAGTGGCTTCATAGGCATAAGGTCCAGTGGCGTAGGCGGAAAACCCCGCAGTGTAGAGCGCTCCGCCGCTCTCTTCGCAAAAGAAAAGCAGGAAGGCCACCCGAGGGTGGCCTTCTTCGGAGCACGCGGCGCACGGGCGCCGCGGCGGGAAGCACTGAGGAAATCAGTTGCGGGTCTGGTCCACGAGCTTGTTCTTGGCGATCCAGGGCATCATGGCGCGCAGCTTGTTGCCCACCACTTCGATGCTGTGGTCGGCCGTGTTGCGGCGGCGGGCCGTCATGCTCGGGTAGTTCAGGCGGCCTTCCTGGATGAACATCTTGGCGTAGTCGCCGTTCTGGATGCGCTTGAGCGCATTGCGCATGGCCTTGCGCGACTCTTCGTTGATGACTTCGGGGCCCGTCACGTATTCGCCGAACTCGGCGTTGTTCGAGATCGAGTAGTTCATGTTGGCGATGCCGCCTTCGTAGATCAGGTCCACGATGAGCTTGAGCTCGTGCAGGCATTCGAAGTAGGCCATTTCCGGAGCGTAGCCGGCTTCGACCAGGGTCTCGTAGCCCATCTTGATCAGCTCGACCGCGCCGCCGCACAGCACGGCCTGCTCGCCGAACAGGTCGGTCTCGGTCTCTTCCTTGAAGTTGGTCTCGATGATGCCGGCCTTGCCGCCGCCGTTGGCCATGGCGTAGGAGAGGGCCAGGTCACGGGCCTTGCCGGACTGGTCCTGGTGCACGGCCACCAGATGGGGCACGCCGCCGCCCTGGGTGTAGGTGTTGCGCACCGTGTGGCCGGGGGCCTTCGGAGCCACCATCCAGACGTCCAGATCGGCGCGGGGCACGACCTGGTTGTAGTGCACGTTGAAGCCGTGGGCGAACGCCAGCGAGGCGCCCTGCTTGATGTTCGGCTCGACGTTGTTCTTGTAGACCTCGGCGATCTGCTCGTCGGGCAGCAGGATCATGACGACGTCGGCAGCCTTCACGGCCTCGTTCACTTCGAGCACCGTCAGGCCGGCCTTGCCGACCTTGTCCCAGGACGCGCCGCCCTTGCGCAGGCCGACCACGACCTTCACGCCGCTGTCGTTGAGGTTCTGGGCGTGTGCATGGCCTTGGCTGCCGTAGCCGATGATGGCCACGGTCTTGCCCTTGATCAGGCTCAGGTCACAGTCCTTGTCGTAGAAAACTTTCATGTTGTGGGCTCCAGGTTGAATCGGTAAATAGAAGAAGGAATAGGGGTTGCCGGACCGGACCGGGCCGGGCTAGACGCGGAGGATGCGCTCGCCGCGGCCGATGCCGCAGGCACCGGTGCGCACGGTCTCGAGGATGGCGGTGCGGTCGATCGCCTGCAGGAAGGCGTCGTTCTTGGACTGGTCGCCGGTGAGTTCGACCGTGTAGCTTTTCTCGGTCACGTCGATGATGCGGCCGCGGAAGATGTCCGCCATGCGCTTCATCTCCTCGCGCTCCTTGCCCACGGCGCGCACCTTCACCATCATGAGTTCGCGCTCGGTGTAGGAGCCCTCGGTGAGGTCGACCACCTTCACGACCTCGATGAGGCGGTTCAGGTGCTTGGTGATCTGCTCGATGACGTCGTCGGAGCCCGTGGTCTGGATGGTCATCCGCGAGAGCGATGCATCCTCGGTGGGCGCCACGGTGAGCGATTCGATGTTGTAGCCGCGGGCCGAGAACAGGCCCACCACGCGCGACAGCGCGCCCGGCTCGTTCTCCAGCAGAACGGCGATGATGTGTTTCATGACTGAGGATTCCTCTTTTCGCTGCCCTCCCCTGGGACCGGTAAGACCCAGGCTCGGCAGGCAATAGATTCGTCGAAGGGTGCCGCCCGAAGAGGCGGCGGGGAAGCGTGAAGCAGGATGGGGGAGCGCGGGGCGCCGGGCGCGGCCTGCGAGGCCAGACCGGACCTTCAGCGGATCAGAGATCCTCCGAGCCCAGCAGCATCTCCGTGATGCCCTTGCCGGCCTGCACCATCGGGAACACGTTCTCGGTGGGGTCGGTGCGGAAGTCGAGGAACACCGTGCGGTCCTTCAGCCTGCGGGCCTCGCGCAGCGCGGGCTCCACGTCCTGCGGCCGCTCGATCAGCAGGCCGACGTGCCCATAGGCCTCGGCGAGCTTCACGAAGTTGGGCAGCGCGTCCATGTAGCTGTGGCTGTAGCGGCCGGAGTACTCGATCTCCTGCCACTGGCGCACCATGCCCAGGTAGCGGTTGTTGAGCGAGCAGATCTTGATCGGCGTGTTGTACTGCAGGCAGGTCGAGAGCTCCTGGATGTTCATCTGCACCGAGCCTTCGCCCGTGATGCAGAACACCTCGCTCTGCGGCTTGGCGAGCTTGATGCCCATGGCGTAGGGAATGCCCACGCCCATGGTGCCCAGCCCGCCGGAATTGATCCAGCGCCGCGGCTCGTCGAAGCGGTAGTACTGCGCCGCCCACATCTGGTGCTGGCCGACGTCGGAAGTGACGTAGGTGTCCGCGTCCTTGGTCATGTTCCACAGCGTCTCGACGACGAACTGCGGCTTGATGACGTCCTGGTTGCCCCGGTCGTACCTGAGGCAGTCGCGGCGGCGCCAGCCTTCGATCGTGTCCCACCACGAGGACAGCGCGCCCGCGTCGGGCCGCACCGTGGATTCGCGGATCATCGAGATCAGCTCGGTGAGCACGTCCTTCACGTCGCCGACGATCGGCACGTCGACCTTCACGCGCTTGGAGATGCTCGACGGATCGATGTCGATGTGGATGATCTTGCGGTCGTTCTGCGCGAAGTGCTTGGGATTGCCGATCACGCGGTCGTCGAAGCGCGCGCCCACGGCCAGCAGCACGTCGCAGTTCTGCATCGCGTTGTTGGCTTCGATCGTGCCGTGCATGCCCAGCATGCCCAGGAACTTCGGCGAGCTCGCGGGATAGGCCCCCAGGCCCATGAGGGTGTTGGTGACCGGATAGCCCAGCATGTCCACCAGGGTGCGCAGTTCCTGCGTGGCGTTGCCGAGCAGCACGCCGCCGCCGGTGTAGATGTAGGGTCGCTTGGCGGTGAGCAGCAGCTGCAGCGCCTTGCGGATCTGGCCGCCGTGGCCCTTGCGCACCGGGTTGTAGGAGCGCATTTCGACGCTCTGCGGGTAGCCGTGGTAGGGCACCTTCTTGAAGGAGACGTCCTTCGGGATGTCGACCACCACCGGACCGGGACGGCCCGTGCGCGCGATGTGGAAGGCCTTCTTCATGGTGGCCGCGAGGTCGCGCGGATCCTTCACCAGGAAGTTGTGCTTGACGATCGGGCGGGTGATGCCCACGGTGTCGCATTCCTGGAAGGCATCCAGGCCGATCGCCGGCGTGGGCACCTGGCCGGAGACGATCACCATGGGGATGGAATCCATGTAGGCGGTGGCGATGCCGGTCACGGCGTTCGTCAGCCCGGGGCCGGAGGTCACCAGCGCGACGCCGACTTCGCCGGTCGCCCGCGCATAGCCGTCGGCCGCGTGCACCGCGGCCTGCTCGTGCCGCACCAGCACGTGCTGGATGGTGTCCTGCTTGTAGAGCGCGTCGTAGATGTAGAGGACGGCGCCGCCCGGATAGCCCCAGATGTACTGCACGCCCTCGGCCTGCAGCGACTTGATGAGGATCTCGGACCCCATGAGGTCCTGGGGGGCGGAAGAAGACGGGGAGCCGGCCGCCTGCGCAGCGGTGGATGCCGAGGAGAGTTCGGCCCTGGAGATTTCCATGATCAACCTTTGTGAATTTCTCTGACGAAAAACCTAGGGTGCCCCTTGCACGTCTCTTGTGGAGGCGGCGTGGAACTTGAGGCCCCGGACATGGGCGAAATGATGGATGCGCCGGACCGGGACCCGTTTGCCTTTTTGAATTGCAGCGTGGATTATGGCACTGTCGCCCTGCCGACGGGGCCCGGGATCCAAAAAACATCGGGCCGATGCGATAATGCAGCGCATAAACCGCCGTGCCCTGGTGCCCCCCCGCCGCACGGCTCCCCCTGCCAGCCCCCACGGGCCCCGATTTCACTTGGCGACCGAACAAGAACTGTCCGACTTCCTCAAAAGCGTCGAAAAACGAGCCTTCAAGCGCTCGGTCTACCACGTGCGCAACGAGGAAGCCGCCCTGGACATCGTGCAGGACAGCATGCTCAAGCTGGCCGAACACTACGGCGACAAGCCCGCGGCGGAACTGCCGATGCTGTTCCAGCGCATCCTGTCGAACTGCACGCTCGACTGGTTCCGCCGGCAGAAGACGCGCAATGCGCTCTTTTCCAACATGAGCGACTTCGAGGGCCCGGGCGACGACGGCGACGATTTCGATCTGCTGGAAGCCTATTCGGGCCTCGAAGAGACGCAGACGGCGCAGAGCGCGGAAGATCTGGCACGCCGCGCCCAGGTCTTCCGGGACATCGAATCCGAGATACAGGAGCTGCCCGCCCGTCAACGGGAGGCCTTTTTGATGCGTTACTGGGAGGAGATGGATGTTGCGGAGACGGCCGCGGCCATGGGCTGCTCGGAAGGCAGCGTCAAGACCCACTGTTTCCGCGCCATCCAGACCCTCAGCAAGGCACTGAAGGCAAGAGGAATCGAACTATGAACTCCACCACCCCGCACCTCTCCCCCCATGAGGACGCCGCCGAACGGTTCGCGCGCCGCGTCACCGCGCGCCTGTCGGAAGGCACCGCGGACATGCCCTACGACATCACCGAGCGGCTGCGCGCCTCGCGCGTTCAGGCGCTCGCGCGGCGCAAGCGTGTGGTGGCGGTGCCCGTCCGCCAGGCGGCCGGTGCTGCCGCCGTGCTCGGAGGCAAGGGCGGCGCGGCCATGCTGGGCCGGGGCGGAGAGCGCGGGAACTGGTGGCGGGCGCTGGTGTCCGCCATTCCCCTCACGGCACTGGCGGTGGGCCTCGTCGTCATCAACATGTCGCAGGACGAGAAGGGTCTCCACGAAGTGGCGGAGGTGGATGCCGCACTGCTCACCGACGACCTGCCGCCGTCCGCCTACTCCGACCCGGGCTTCGTGCAGTTCCTCAAGACTTCCGCACAGACACCGAACCGCTGACACCCCTGCCCTGCATGCCCATTGACTCGCTCGCCGCCCCCCGATTGATGCCAGCCGCCGTGCTGGCTTTCGCGTTGCTGGGCGTGCTCTCCGCCGCCGGGTGGCAGGCATGGCGCCAGGCGGGCATGGCGCCGGGCGCGCCCGTGCCGGCCGAGGCCCTGGCCGGCAAGCACACGGCCCGCGGGCCCGAGGTGCGGCTGGCCCTGCCCGATCCGGACGGTGCCGGCACGGGGCCCGCATGGTCCGAGCTGACGGTGGTGCAGAAGCAGGCGCTGGCGCCCCTGAGCGACCGCTGGGCCACGATGAGCGAAGCGCAGAAGCGCCACTGGCTGACCCTGGCCGCGTCGTTCCCCGGCCTGTCGCCGCGCGAGCGCGAGAAACTGCAGGACCGCATCACCGACTGGGCCAATCTGAGCGGCCAGCAGCGGAGCCAGGCGCGTCTCAACTATGCGCTGACCAACCGGCTGGCCGCCGACGACAAGCGCGCGCAGTGGGAGGCCTATCTCGCACTGAGCGAGGAAGAGAAGCGGCAGCTCGCCGCGCGCGCCGCGCCCCGGCCGGCCGGAGCGGCGACCGCGATCCGGCCCGTGTCGCCGCGCAAGCTCGCCCGGGTGCCCGCGGCGACTGCAGCGGCCAACCGGGCCAATGCGCCGAAGATCCCCACGCCGCCGGCTTCGCACCCGATGCAGGCCCTGCCCGTGCTGCTGGCGCCGTCGCCGGCCTCGGCACCCGCCGCTCCCGCCTCGGCCGCGGGTGTCGCGACCCAGCCGGTGGCCGTTCCGAGCGCCGTGCCCGCGCCGCTGCCTCCCCTCGTACCCGGGTCCGAATCACAGTCGCCCTCTTCTTCGCCGTCTCCCGCCTCCCAGCAGGAGTCGCGCGATACCGAATCGCAGTACGCGCCGCAATAATCGCGGGATGCCTTCCACCACCCGCCCCCAGGATCCTGGTCTTTCCTCCGTTCCCGCGGCCGCCGGCAATGCGCCTGGCGCTGGCGGCACGGCCGCCCTCCCCGTCCGCACGCCGTCGCTGCGCCGGCGCATGGCATGCTGGCTGTACGAGGGCATCCTGATGTTCGGCGTGGTGTTCATTTCGGGCTACCTGTTCGACGCGCTCAGCCAGTCGCGCCATGCGCTGGACCACCGCGCACTGCGGATGGCGTTCCTGTTCGTCATCTTCGGCATCTATTTCACGTGGTTCTGGGCCAAGGGCCAGACGCTGGCCATGAAGACGTGGCACATCCGGCTCGTGGACCGCCGCGGTGCGCCGGTGACGCAGGCCCGGGCCCTGTGGCGCTATGTATTGAGCTGGCTCTGGCTGCTGCCGCCCCTGGCCGTGCTCGGCCCGCTGGGCCTGGGCGCCGGAGAGATCACTGTCCTCACGCTGGGATGGGTCGCCATCTGGGCGCTGCTGAGCCGGTTCCATCCGGAGCGGCAGTTCTGGCACGATGCGTGGGCAGGGACACGGCTGGTGGGCACGGAGGGAACACCCCCCTGAGCGGCTGCGCCGTTTCTCCCCGCGCTCGCCGTGCTGCGCGGGCGGGAAGAGGGACGGCGCCAGCGTCCCTGCGCCTGCTGGCCTGGCCTGCTCCGCGGCCTTCTGACGGGTGAGGCCGCGTCAGATTCCAGCGCGCAGGCAATGTTTGATGCCAAGCGCCATGGCTCCCTCTTGTCCCTGCTTTTGTCTTCGTATGAACACACCGATCTTCGACAATCCCCAAAAGGCCCGGCGCGGCATCCACCGCATCTGGCATGCGGGCCTCCATTCCTGCAACGGCCTGCGGGCCGGCTGGACCGAGAAGGCGTTCCGGCTGGAGGCGATGCTGGCCTGCGTGCTGCTGCCGCTGGCCTTCTGGGTGGCGAGGGGCTGGGTGGAAGCGGCCGTGCTGTGCGGCGCGGTGGTGCTGGTGCTCGTCACCGAACTGCTGAATTCCGCCGTGGAGGCCGCGATCGACCGCATCGGGCCCGAGTGGCATGCGCTGTCCAAGCGCGCCAAGGACATGGGCAGTGCCGCGGTGCTGCTGAGTCTGCTGTTCTGTGCCGCGGTGTGGGCCGCGGCGTTGTTCCAGAGGTTTTTCGGATGACCGTTCCTGCTTTTTCGATCTGCGTGTACCTGGGCTCGCGTCCTGGGGAGAATCCGGCGTTCGCCGATGCGGCGATCGCCGTGGGCGAATGGATCGGCCGCCATGGCGGCCAGCTGGTGTATGGCGGCGGCCGCAGCGGCCTGATGGGCACGGTGGCGGAAGCCACGCGGCGCGCCGGCGGCCGCGTGGTCGGCATCATCCCGCAGGCCCTGGTGGACAAGGAACTCGCCAACCAGGACTGCGACGAGCTGCACATCGTGCAGACGATGCACGAGCGCAAGGCGATGATGGCCGAGCGCTGCGACGCGTTCCTGGCGCTGCCGGGCGGCATCGGCACGTTCGAGGAACTGTTCGAGGTGTGGACGTGGCGCCAGCTGGGCTACCACGACAAGCCGCTGGGCCTCCTGGACGTGGACGGCTACTACGCCGGCCTGCTCGATTTCCTGCGGCACAGCGTGCGCAGCGGCCTGATGAGCGAATGGCAGATGGGCCTGCTGGCCGTGGGCACGGAGCCGGACGCGCTGCTGCGCGGGCTGGTGGAGGCCGCCGGCACCCGGATGGACACGGTGCCGCTGCGGTCGGTGATCTGAGCACCGGGCCCGGCACCTCGTCCCGAGGCCGGGCCGCGACCTGGACGGGCCCGACGCCGCCCGCCCCCTGCGGTCAGACCGCCGCGTCGTCGAGGTCGCCCGTGCGGATGCGCACCACGCGCTCCACTTCGGTCACGAAGATCTTGCCGTCGCCGATCTTGCCGGTGCGCGCGGCGCCGACGATCGCGTCGACGCAGCGGTCCACGTCGTCGGTCTTGACGACCACCTCCACCTTCACCTTCGGCAGGAAGTCCACCACGTACTCGGCGCCGCGGTAGAGCTCCGTGTGGCCCTTCTGGCGGCCGAAGCCCTTGACCTCCGTCACGGTCAGGCCGGTGACGCCGCATTCGGCCAGGGCCTCCCGGACCTCCTCGAGCTTGAAGGGCTTGATGACGGCGGTGATCATTTTCATGGGGGACAGACTCCTGGGCAAAAAGTGGATCGGGCGGACGGCGCGCGGGAGCGAGCAGTACCTCAGGCCCGGAAGCGGTTGGTGATGGGATAGCGCCAGTCCTTGCCGAAGCTGCGGCGCGTGACACGGATGCCGACGGGGGCCTGGCGGCGCTTGTATTCGTTGATCTGGATGAGCCGCGTCACCCGCTCGACGTCCGCCCGCTCGTAGCCGGCGGCGACGATGGATTCGATGGGTTCGTCGTTCTCCATGTAGCGCGCGACGATGGCGTCGAGCACGTCGTAGGGTGGCAGGCTGTCCTGGTCCTTCTGGTCCGGGCGCAGCTCGGCGCTCGGCGGGCGCGTGATGATGCGCTCGGGGATGGGGGCGGCGCCGGTGCCGAAGGGGTCGTGCGCATTGCGCCAGCGGGCGAGCCCGTAGACCGCCGTCTTGGCGACGTCCTTGATGACCGCGAATCCGCCGGCCATGTCGCCGTAGAGCGTGCAATAGCCCGTGGCCATCTCGCTCTTGTTGCCGGTGGTGAGCACCACCGCGCCGAACTTGTTGGAGAGCGCCATGAGCAGCGTGCCGCGGATGCGCGCCTGCAGGTTCTCCTCGGTGGCGTCCTCGGCCCGGCCGGCGAACTCCTCCGCCAACGCACTTTTGAAGGATTCGAACGCCGGCGCGATCGCGATCTCGTCGTAGCGCACGCCCAGGCGCTCGGCCATGCCGCGCGCGTCGATCCAGCTGATGTCCGCGGTGTAGGGCGACGGCATCATCACCGCCCGCACCTTGTCGGCGCCGAGCGCATCCACGGCGATGGCGAGCACCAGCGCGGAATCGATGCCGCCGGACAGCCCCAGCAGCGCGCCGGGGAAACCGTTCTTGCCCACGTAGTCGCGCACGCCCAGCACCAGTGCGCTCCACAGATCCGCCTCGGGCGCGGGAATCGGCGCCACGTCGGGCACGAACCGGAGCCCGCCCTCCCCGCCGTCTTGAGCGGCCTCCACGGTGACGTGGACCAGCGCCTCTTGGAAGCCCGGCGCGCGGACGGTGACGAAACCGGTGGCGTCCAGCGCGAACGAACGCCCTTCGAAGACGACCTCGTCCTGTCCGCCCACGAGGTGCGCGTAGACGAGCGGCAGGCCGGTTTCGGCGACGCGCTCGCGCATGATCTGCTCGCGCTCGGCGCTCTTGCCGAGGTGGAACGGCGAGGCGTTCAGCGTGGCCAGCAACTGCGCGCCCGCATCGGCGGCCTGCCGCGCGGGGCCCGGGAACCATGCGTCCTCGCAGATCAGCAGGCCGATGCGCACGCCCCGCACGTCGAACACGCAGGGTTCGGTGCCGGCGTCGAAGTACCGGCGCTCGTCGAAGACGGCGTAGTTGGGCAGCTCCTGCTTGGCGTAGGTGTGCTCGATGCGGCCGGCGCGCAGCACGCTGGCCGCGTTGTGGCACCACTCCACGCCGTCCACCGTGCGCCGCCAGGGGTGGCCGACCACCACGGCGAGGTCGCCGAGGTCGGCCGTCGCGCGTGCGATGCCGTCCAGCGCCCGCTCGCAGGCGGCCTGGAACGCGGGGCGCAGGAACAGGTCTTCGGCCGCGTAACCGCACAGCGCCAGTTCAGGTGTCAGCAGCAGGGCCGCACCCTGGGCATGGGCATCGCGCGCGGCATCGACGATCCTGCGGGCATTGCCTTCGACATCGCCGACGATGAAGTTGAATTGCGCGATGCTGATGACGAATGGCATGGAGAAGGTACGGAAGGAGACTCCGTCGATTATGTCATCCGCCTTCCGGCCCGGCAGGGCGGCGCGTTATCCCCGCACGCACTGGACAACTCTGTGGATAAGCCGTGGCTTGCGCTGTAGGGCGCGGGTAAACCCTTGGATTCATTACAGATTTGTTGCAATGCTGATTTTTTAGGCAGTGGATGGACGTACCTGCGCGGCGCCGCGGGTCACGCCTTTTGCGCCATCATGGAGCCCGCACCGACCACCACCCACGCTACGGACCGCGCCTTGAGCCTGCACGACGACGCCCCCACGGATTCCCCCGGCGACTACACCCTGCAATGCCATCCCTCGCCCGACGGGGTGCAGCCCCACGAATGGGACGCGCTGCTGGAGGCGCAGGCGCACCCCACACCCTTCATGCGGCATGCCTACCTCGCGGCGCTGCACGACAGCGGCAGTGCCGTGCCGGACACGGGCTGGACGCCGGTCTTCTGCACGCTGCGGCGCGCCGGTACGCTCGTGGCGGCCTGTGCGGTGTATGCCAAATCGCATTCGTACGGCGAGTATGTGTTCGACCATGCCTGGGCGCATGCGTACGCGCGCCACGGCGTGGAGTACTACCCCAAGGCGGTGGTCGCGGTGCCGTTCACGCCCGTTCCGGGAGCGCGGCTGCTCGCGGTGGATGCTGCGGCCCGCGCGATGCTCGTGCAGGGGCTGGTGCAGTGGTGCACGGAGACAGGGCTGTCGTCGCTGCACCTGCTGTTCGCCGCCAGTGAAGACGTGGAGGCGGCCCGCGCGAACGGGCTCATGCTGCGGCAGACCGTGCAGTTCCATTGGCAGAACGCCGCGCCGGGAACGGGTGCGGCCTTCGGAAGCTTCGATGAATTCCTCGCCACGCTGTCGCAGGACAAGCGCAAGAAGATCCGGCAGGAGCGCCGCCGCGTGGCCGAGGCGGGCGTGTCGTTCCGCTGGGCGCAGGGGCGCGCGATCACGCCGTCGGACTGGGATTTCTTCTACCAGTGCTACGAACGCACCTACTGGGAACACGGCAACGCGCCCTACCTGACGCGCGATTTCTTCCAGCGCATGGCGCAGGACATGCCCGAGGCCTGGCTGCTGTTCGTGGCCGAGCGCGGGGGCGAGCCCATCGCCTGCAGCCTGATCGCCCTGGGGGCGCCCGACGCGCCGGGCGGCGCGGTGGCCTATGGCCGCTACTGGGGTGCGCTGGAACGCGTGGACTGCCTGCACTTCGAGGCGTGCTACTACCAGCCGCTGGCCTGGTGCATCGCACACGGCGTGCAGCGCTTCGAAGGCGGGGCCCAGGGGGAGCACAAGATGGCGCGCGCGCTGATGCCGGTGGCGACCACCAGCGCGCACTGGCTCGCCCACCCGGGTTTTGCATCGGCGGTGGAGGACTTTCTGCGCCGCGAGGGCCGGGGCGTGGACGGCTACCTGCAAGAGCTGCAGGAGCACAGCCCCTTCAAGGCGGAGGCTGGCGAAGGCGCGGGCTGAGGCGCAAGGAGAGCCCCCTTGCGCCGCCGCGCACGCGCTCCGGCCCGATGGAAACCGGCAAGGGCGCCAAGGCGCCCGCCCGTCAGTTGGTGGCGACCGAGCGCACCAGGCCCATCTCGGCGCTGCTGAGCAGCGATTCGATGTCCATCACGATCAGCATGCGCTCGCCGAGCGTGGCGATGCCGGTGACGAAGGCGGAATCCACCTGGCCCTGGAACTGGGGCGCGGGACGGATGGCCTCTTTCGAGAGCTCGACCACGTCGGCGACGGCGTCCACCACCGCACCCAGCACCGTGCCACCCACGTTCAGGATGATGACGACGGTGAAGTCGGTGTACTCGGCCTTGGAGCAGTTGAGCTTCAGGCGCAGGTCGACGATCGGAACGATCACGCCGCGCAGGTCGATCACACCCTTGATGAACTCGGGTGCGTGCGCCATGCGCGTGGGCTGCTCGTAGGAGCGGATTTCCTGCACGCGCAGGATGTCGATGCCGTATTCCTCCTGGCCCAGGCGGAAAGTCAGGTACTCGGCGGGTGGGGTGGCAGCGGCCTGGCCTCCCGAGCGGTGGTGCGAGGACGAGGGGGTGGACAGCATGTCGGATCCTTTGATGAAGCGGGGGCGGTGCGCGACCGGGCAACTTCACGCCGGCGCAGCCACCCCAGGTATGGGGCAGCATAGCAGCCCCGTGGTTACTTGTGGTGACATTTACGCATTTTCTATCATTGCGCGCTGTCGGCGGGGATCTCGTCCTCACGGCACCTGCAGGTATCCACCGCCCTGCCCGGCCCCACGGCCCCACGCCGACCGGCCACTGCCGGGCCGCGCAGCCCGGGGGGGGCCGGGGCCGGCGCTTTCAGGACGCCAGCAGCTTCACGCCGGTCCTGGCCTGCAGCGCGTCGAACTCCACGCCCGGCGCGAGTTCGACCACGCGCAGGCCTTCGGGCGTGACGTCCATCACGGCCAGGTCGGTGATGATGCGGTCCACCACGCCGACGCCGGTGAGCGGCAGCGTGCAGGCCGGCAGGATCTTCAGGTCCTCGGTGCCGTCCTTCTTCTTCGCGACGTGCTCCATCAGCACGATCACGCGCTTCACGCCGGCCACCAGGTCCATGGCGCCGCCCATGCCCTTGACCATCTTGCCGGGGATCATCCAGTTGGCGAGGTCGCCTTTCTCGCTCACCTGCATGGCGCCCAGGATCGAGAGGTTGATCTTGCCGCCGCGGATCATGGCGAACGACTGGTCGCTGCCGAAGATGGACGAACCGGGAATGGTGGTCACGGTCTGCTTGCCGGCGTTGATGAGGTCGGCGTCCACCTGGTCTTCGGTCGGGAACGCGCCGATGCCGAGCATGCCGTTCTCGGACTGCAGCCACACTTCCTTGTCGCCCGTGTGGTT
Organism: Acidovorax sp. PRC11; assembly: GCF_031844105.1. NCBI lineage: Bacteria > Pseudomonadati > Pseudomonadota > Betaproteobacteria > Burkholderiales > Comamonadaceae > Acidovorax > Acidovorax sp. PRC11. The sequence continues at coordinate 55,541 of NZ_JAUZUQ010000001.1, forward strand.
GGCCACCAGCGTGGGAATGCCGATGCCGAGGTTCACGTAGAAGCCGTCTTCCAGCTCTTGCGCCGCGCGCGCGGCCATCTGGTCTTGGGTCCAGGGCATGTCAGGCTCCTTCTTTCTTGTTGGCGGGCACGGTGGGGACGACGGGCAGTTCGGCTTCGGCGGCAGCGGCGGCCTGGGCGATGGCGGTCTGGGCCTCGACCTTGGCGGCGACCGGATCGACCGGCGCCGCGGCGCTCACGGTGCGCTTCTCGATGCGTTTTTCCGGCGTGGGGTTGTGCACGATGCGGTGCACGTAGATGCCGGGCAGGTGGACATCGTCCGGTGCGATGGCGCCGGTCTCGACGATCTCCTCCACCTCCACGATGCAGACCCTGCCGGCCGTGGCCGCCGCCGGGTTGAAGTTGCGCGCGGTGAGGCGGAACTGCAGGTTGCCGGACTTGTCGGCGCGGTGCGCCTTGACCAGCGCCACGTCGGGTACCAGCGAGCGCTCCATGACGTAGGTCTCGCCGTCGAACTCACGCAGTTCCTTGCCCTCGGCCACCATGGTGCCCACGCCGGTCTTCGTGAAGAAGGCCGGGATGCCCGCGCCGCCGGCGCGCAGCTTTTCGGCCAGCGTGCCCTGGGGAGTGAACTCCAGCTCCAGTTCGCCGGCCAGGTACTGCCGCTCGAATTCCTTGTTCTCGCCCACGTAGGAGGAAATCATCTTCGTGATCTGCCGCGTCTCCAGCAGCTTGCCGAGGCCGAATCCGTCCACGCCGGCGTTGTTGGAGATGACGGTGAGGCCCTTCACGCCGCTGTCGCGCAGGGCGTCGATCAGCGCCTCGGGGATGCCGCAGAGCCCGAAGCCGCCGACGGCGAGCATCTGGCCGTCGGCCACGACGCCCTTGAGCGCCTCGGCCGCGGAAGGAAAAAGCTTGTTCACTGGAGACTCCTCAACATCAAGGTGGATGGCCGCTACGATACTACGTACCCTATTACGTAGTTTTCCCTAAATACTTCCATGGATGTCGCCGACTACCGCCTCGCGTTCGACATGGCCCCGGTGGGTCTGGTCATATCGCGCCACCGCACGATGGTGGATTGCAACCGCCATGTCTGCGAAATGTTCGGTGCCTCGCGCGAGGTGCTGATCGGCCAATCCTTCCGCATTCTCTACCCCAGCGCCGACGAATACGAGCGCCTGGGCAAGCGCATGGAGCCGATCCTGAACGCGAAGGGCCACTATGCCGACAACCGCATCATGAAGCGGGCGAGCGGCGAGGTGTTCTGGTGCCACGTTTCGGGCCGCGCGCTCAACCGCGAGACGCCGCACGAGTCGGGCATCTGGAGCTTCGAGGACCTGAGCGCGCAGCGCCCGGTGAAGGCCGAACTGACGGGCCGCGAGCGCGAGGTGGCCGCGCGGCTGCTGGACGGCATGACCTCCAAGGAGATCGGCCGGGCGCTGGAGATCAGCCACCGCACGGTGGAGATCTACCGCGCGCGGCTGATGCGCAAGTACGCGGCATCGACCGCGGCCGATCTCGTGCAGAAGCTGATGGCGGGTTGAGTCCCCCCGGCGGCGGCGCCCCCTCCCCCGCCGGCCCACGCCCGCTCAGTGCAGCTTGAGCCGGCCGGACACGCGCTGCTGCAGCAGCCGTGCCAGCGCGAGCACCACCGTCTTGCCCGTGCCCAGGATGGCGCGGTGGTGGTTCAGGTGCAGCGAGATGTACATCCACTTGGCGATCAGGCCCTCGACGAAGAAGTTGCGCCCGCCGAGGCCGCCCATGAGGTTGCCCACGCCCTTGTTGTCGCCCAGCGACACGAGCGAGCCGAAATCCTTGTAGACGAAGGGCTTCGTCACCTCCCGCTCGCGCAGCAGCGCTCCGAGCACCTTCGCGAGGTAGTCCGCCTGCTGGTGGGCGGCCTGAGCGCGGGCGGGCACGATCTTGCCCTCGCCCCAGGGGCAGGCGGCGCAGTCGCCCATGGCCAGCACGTCGGGCGCCGAGGTGCGCAGGCGGTCGTCCACGATGAACTGGTTGAGGCGGTTGACTTCCAGCCCCAGGCGGGCGTTGCCCTCGGCAGCCTTGATGCCGGCCGCCCAGACCACCATATCGGCGGGAATCTCGCCGGCGGGGGTGACGAGCGCGCCGCGGCGGATCTCGGTCACGCGCGTGCCGGTGAGCACCTGCACCTGCTTGCGGCGCAGCGCCACTTCGGCCTGCCCGGAGATCTTCTCCGGCAGACCGCCCAGGATCCGGCTGCCGCCCTCGACCAGGGTGATGTCCAGGCGGAAGCGCTGGCTGGTGCCGAGGCTTTCCAGCAGCTCGGCATAGGCCTCCAGCAGCTCGGCGGAGAGTTCCACCCCGGTCGCGCCCGCGCCGACGATGGCGATCGACAGTGCCCGGCTCTCGGAGAACGAGGCCCGCGCGCAGGCGCCGAGCCAGTCGGCATGGAAGCGCTGCGCATCGCGCACGTTCTCGAGCAGGTAGGCATGCTCGATGCCCGGCGTGCCGAAGGCGTTGGAGCCGCTGCCGATGGCCAGGACCAGCCGGGTGTAGCTCACCGTGCGGCGGGGCACCAGCAGGTCGCCTTCGGCATTGCGGATCTCGGCGAGCTCGATGGTCTTGCGCGCGGTATCGAGCCCGGTGAGGTCGCCGATGGCGAAGCCGAAATGGTTGCGCCGGGCGAGCACGGGGTACGACAGGCCTTCCTGGTGCGCATCGAGCGTGCCCGCGGCCACCTCGTGGAGGGTGGGTTTCCAGATGTGGAAGGGCGAACGGTCGACCAGCAGCACGCGCTCGCGCCCCTGCCGCGCCCCCAGGCTGCGCCCGAGGCGGGCCGCCAGTTCCAGCCCGCCGGCCCCGCCGCCCACGATCACGATGTCCGAGTGCATGAAATGGCTCTCCCAGTGATGCAATGGCCCAGTCTATTGCGGCAAACCCTGATCCGCCATCCCCGGGGGCCATGGCCGGCCCGCGGAGAAGGTCAACGCCGCCACGGGGCGGCGGTCAGCGCGCGGCGCCGAAGGGCACCGGCAGGGGCTTGCCGTTCAGCGTCAGCTGGCCCGGCCGCCACTGGATCGCGCTGGTCAGGAACTCGCCATCCTCAAGCAGGTAGCCCGACGACTGGGCCATGGCCACCATGGCATCCACGTCCTGCGGCCGGGCGTCCGGCCGGCCCATGGACTGCACCAGCGGCTGCGCCCAGGCCCTGGGAACGCGCGCCGAGGCCTGCAGCTCGGAGGTCTGCATCAGTGCCGGCACCCAGCCCGACTTCGCCACTTCGGCATCGGAGGGCGCGCGCTTCACTTCGGCGCCGTATTCCAGCGCGCCGGTGCGCCCCTGGTAGGTGGCCTTCATCTTCATCGAATACGCCGGCAGGACCGCGACCAGGCGGGGCGCATTCTCGGTGAGCACGGCCGCGCCGCGCTCTTCCATCGAGGCCATCGCCTGGGCGATGCCGCCCGCGCGGTAGCCGTCGAGCATCGTGCGCTGCAAGTTGCGCAGGGCTTCGATGTCGATGCGCTGGATTTTCTCCTCCAGGCCGATCGACTCGAAGTCCAGCGGGCCGATGCGTCCCGTCGCGTTCATCGTCGTCGTCATGCCCAGCGTGCTGCCGGTCGCGTCGATGGCGTAGACCGCCGCGGCGTTTTTGACATCCAGCCTGGGGCGGGGGTCGCCGCCCTCCGCCGGATGGACACTTGCGAGCACCCGCGCGAAGCGCATGTCGGTTTTGCCGGGCCCGATGCCCCAGAGTCCGTCGATCGGGACGTAATCGAAGCGGCCTTCCATGCCCTCCACCGTGATCGAGGTGCGGTCCACCGGCCCGGCGGAGGCCGTCTCGTCGGCATCGTTCTCTTCCTCTTCCTCTTCTTCTGCTGCCGCCTGCGCGGCGGAGTCCGGGAGGCCCGTCATGCTGAATTCGGGCCAGCGAAAGCGCCCTTGCAGGTGCCGGCCGTCACGGCCGATGGCCATATCGGTCACCATCTCCTGCCACCGCAGGACCACGCCATCTCCGCCCGCCGCCTCGCCCGCGGGCAGCCGCAGGTGCACGTCGTGGCTGCCCGTGAGGTGGTGCACGCTCTTCAGCTCGGGGGCGGGCGCCTTCGCCAGGCTGGCCCGGGCCTGGTCGTCCAGCCCTTCCAGCGTGAACCGGTAGTCCGCCACCGCGGCGGCCACCCGGGCACCGGCCAGCGGGCCGTGCCGCACCACGGTGTCCACGATCATCCGCAGCGGCGTGGGGGCGGGAGCGCCCTCCTCCGCGGCGGGCGGCGCCCACTGCAGCACCAGGCGGGCCCTGGACGAGAAGAACCCCTTGTCGTAATCGCTGGACACCACGGCCCCGTCGCCGAGCGCCTTGCGCAGCTCGGCCACGGCATCCTGGTAGCCCGCCTGCACGCGCTGGCCCAGATACCAGGTCGCGCCGCCGTAGGCCGCCACGACCACCGCGACCGCTGCCGCCACGGCTCCCACTCTCTTGTTGTTCATTGCCGGTTCCGTTCCGTGAAAAATCGGGTGCCCCGTGCACCGGCCGGGAGTATGCCGGCAGACGCGCCCGCGACGAAAAAAAAGCCCGCCGCCCCTTTCCAGGGCAGCGGGCTCGGCGGCATGCGGCGGGGCCGCTCCGGGCGGTCAGCGCAGGTCGAAACGGTCCAGGTCCATCACCTTGGCCCAGGCCGCGACGAAGTCCTGCACGAACTTCGCCTTCGCGTCGGCGCTGGCGTACACCTCGGCCAGGGAGCGCAGCACGGCGTTGGAGCCGAAGACCAGATCCACGCGCGTGCCGGTCCACTTCTTCTCGCCGGTCTTGCGGTCGCGGCCCTCGAACACGTCGCCGGCGGGCTTCCATTCGGTGGACATGTCCAGCAGGTGGGCGAAGAAGTCGTTCGTCAGCGCGCCCGGCGTGGTGGTGAACACGCCGTGCGTAGAGCCGCCCACGTTGATGTTGATGGCGCGCAGGCCGCCGACCAGCACCGTCATCTCGGGCGCCGTGAGCGTCAGCAGTTGCGCCTTGTCCACCAGCAGCACTTCGGCCGGCACGCTGTAGCGGGCCTTGGTGAAGTTGCGGAAGCCGTCGGCCACGGGTTCGAGCACCGAGAACGATTCCACGTCGGTCTGGTCCTGGCGGGCGTCGGTGCGGCCCGGGGTGAACGGCACCGTGGCGCTGGTGCCGGCGTTGCGGGCGGCCTGCTCCACGCCGGCCGCGCCGGCCAGCACGATCAGGTCCGCCAGCGAGATGCGCTTGTCGCCGTCGGCGGACTTGTTGAAGTCGCGCTGGATGCCTTCCAGCACCTGCAGCACACGGGCCAGCTGCTCGGGCTGGTTCACGGCCCAGTCCTTCTGGGGCGCCAGGCGGATGCGCGCGCCATTGGCGCCGCCGCGCTTGTCGGAGCCGCGGAAGGTGGAGGCGGACGCCCAGGCCGTGCCGACCAGCTCCTGCACCGTGAGGCCGGAGGCGAGCACGCGTTCCTTCAGGGCGGCCACGTCGGCGGCATCGACCAGATGATGGTTCACGGCGGGCACCGGGTCCTGCCAGATCAGCTCTTCCTTCGGCACCTCGGGGCCGAGGTAGCGGGCGCGCGGGCCCATGTCGCGGTGGGTCAGCTTGAACCAGGCGCGGGCGAAGGCTTCGGCGAAGGCCTGCGGATTCTCCAGGAAGCGGCGCGAGATCTTCTCGTAGGCCGGATCGAAGCGCAGCGACAGGTCGGTGGTCAGCATGGTGGGCACGCGCTTCTTCGACGGGTCGTGCGCGTCGGGAATGGTCGCGGGCGCGTTCTTCGCCTGCCACTGGTGGGCGCCGGCCGGGCTCTTGGTGAGTTCCCATTCGAACTTGAACAGGTTCTCGAAGAACTCGTTGCCCCACTGCGCGGGGGTGCTGGTCCAGGTGACTTCGAGGCCGCTGGTGATGGCGTCGCCGGCCTTGCCGGAGCCGAAGCTGCTGGCCCAGCCGAGGCCCTGCTGTTCCAGGCCCGCGGCTTCCGGCTCGGGGCCGACATGGTCGGCCGCACCGGCGCCATGGGTCTTGCCGAAGGTGTGGCCGCCGGCGATCAGCGCCACGGTCTCTTCGTCGTCCATGGCCATGCGGCCGAAGGTCTCGCGGATGTCGTGCGCGGCGGCGACCGGGTCGGGGTTGCCTTCGGGGCCTTCCGGGTTCACGTAGATGAGGCCCATCTGCACCGCGGCGAGCGGGTTCTCGAGGTGGCGGCCCTGGCTGTCGGTGCGGTCCTGCTCGTGGCCGTGCATGGCGGGGTCGGCCACCAGCGTGCCGTCGCCGGGCGTGCCCTTGCCGTAGCGCGCGTCGCCGCCGAGCCAGGTCTTCTCGCGGCCCCAGTACACGTCCTGGTCGGGTTCCCAGGTGTCTTCACGGCCGCCGGCGAAGCCGAACGTGCGGAAGCCCATGGTTTCGAGCGCCACGTTGCCGGTCAGCACCAGCAGGTCGGCCCAGGAGATCTTCTGGCCGTACTTCTGCTTGATGGGCCAGAGCAGGCGGCGGGATTTGTCGATGTTGACGTTGTCGGGCCAGCTGTTGAGGGGTGCGAAGCGCTGCTGGCCCCGGCCGGCACCGCCCCGGCCGTCACCGGTGCGGTAGGTGCCGGCGGCATGCCAGGCCATGCGCACGAACTGCGGGCCATAGTGGCCGAAGTCGGCGGGCCACCAGTCCTGGGAATCGGTCATGAGCGCGCGCAGGTCGCGCTTGAGGCCTTCATAATCGAGCTTCTTGAACTCCTCGGCGTAGTCGAAGCCGCCGTTCAACGGCGTCGATTTGGAGGAGTGCTGGTTGAGAAGGTCGAGGCGCAACTGGTTGGGCCACCAGTCCTTGTTGATGGTCCCGCCGTTGGCAGCGGCGGCGTGGAACGGGCACTTGGTGGCTTCTTGCGTCATGGGGCACTCCTGAAGTGGCTGGTGAATGAAAGGAATGCTACGCAACAGTGGAAGAAAGCAGAAATCAAATGATCAAATCCCTGTCATAGGGTTTACCAAACCCGCAACCGGTGCAACGGCAGCCCCGCCGCGTCCAGCGTGGTGCGCAGCACGCGGCCGTGCGTGGAGTCGGTCACGTAGAGCGTGCGCCGCCCTTCCCCGCCGAAGGTGAGGTTGGTGGTGGAGCTGCCGGGCACGCCGCGCAGCACCTGCACCGGCTCGGCCCGGGCGTTGAGCACCCAGACCACCCCGAGGCCCGGGTTGGCGACCAGCACGCGCCCCTCGGCATCCACGGCCAGTCCGTCCGGGCCGCTCGGGCCGTAGGACGTGAAAAACTGGCTCACCTTGGCCACGCTGCCGTCGGGCAGCAGCGGCACGCGCCAGACGCAGTTGCCGCGCGTGACGGCGAGGTACAGCACGCGGCCGTCGGGCGAGAGCGCCACGCCGTTGGGACTGGGCACGTTGTGCAGCAGCAGATCGAGCTGGCCATTGGGCCGCAGGCGGTACAGGCGCCCGGACGGATCGTGCAGGCCGCTCTGCCCCTGGTCGGTGAAGTACAGGTTGCCTTCGGCATCGAAGACGAGGTCGTTCACCCCTTTGAAGCGTTCGCTGTTGCGGCGCTGCAGGTAGGGCGATACCTGGCCGGTGGCGATGTCCAGCCGCATCAGGCCGTTCTTGTAGTCGGTGATGAGCAGCGAACCGGCATCGAGGAACTTCATGCCGTTCGGCTCGCCGTCGTATTCGGCCACGAGACTCCAGGCGCCCTCGGGATCGATGCGGAAGATGCGGCCCCAGGGGATGTCGCTGACGTAGAGGTGGCCGGCCTCGTCGAACACCGGTCCTTCAAGGAACGAGTCGGTGACCGTGCCGCCGCGGTTGGCGTCGGCCCAGTCGCTGCGCTCGGGGCGGCGCAGTCCGGCCGGCATGGCCGTGAAGATTTCCAGCTCACGGATCTGGGGAGGCTGCAGCAGGAACATGGGAGTCGCTTTCCTTGGAATTCGTCGGTGGCAGGGGTCGTGCGTGCGGTCGGACGGGTGCGCGGCGTTCAGGCCGCCCCGCCGAAGCCGTAGAGCCGTGCGGGGTTGTCCACCAGGATGGCATCCATGGCCCAGTCCGGGCCCGCCCAGGCCCGCAGCAGATCGACCAGCGCGGCATCGTCCACGGTGCCGGGCGCCTCGGTGGTGTGCGGCCAGTCGCTGCCCCACACCAGCCGCTCCGGCGCGGCCTGTACCAGCGCGCGGCCGAGGGGCAGCGTATCCGCATAGCCGGGGCCGTGCATCGCGGAGCGCATGTAGGCGCCCGAGAGCTTGACCCAGGTGTTGCCGCCGTCCAGCAGTCCGCGCAGCACCCCATAGGCCGGGGCCGCGGTGCCATCGGCCGGGTCGATGCGTCCCAGGTGGTCGATCACCAGCGGCAGCGGCAATGCCCGCAGCAAGGGGGCCAGCGCCTCGATCTGCTCCGGTTGTGCGAACAGCTGGATGTGCCAGCCGCCGCAGTCCGGGTGGCCGGCCACCTGCCGCGCCAGGCGGGAAAGCATGTCGGGCGTGGTTTCGCCCCAGGACTGCGGCGAGACGAAGTTGACGCGCAACCCCCGCACCCGCCGCGCCGCGAGGCGCGCCAGTTCGGCATCCGATACGTCCTGCCCGACCACGGCCACACCGCGCGCGCTGTCGCCCAGCTGGTCCAGCGCGTCGAGCGTGCAGGCGTTGTCGGTGCCGTAGGTGGACGGGGTGACCACGACCGCGCGCGACGTGCCCAGCCGCTGCTGCAGCCGTCGGTAGGCCGCCACCGGCGCATCGGGCGGCGTGCGCGGCCAGTGCGGCGACGGCGCGAAACGCGCATCGAAGATGTGCATGTGGCTGTCGCAGGCCAGCGCAGGCAGCACGCGCGACGGCCGCGCCAACCCCACGGAGTGCGGCACGGGTTCGGCCAGGTCGGGCGGATGCATCGCGTTCTAGTCGAGCTGGATGTGGCCCTTGCGCACCACTTCGCCCCATTTCGCATCTTCCTTCTTCAGGAAGGTGGCGAACTCGGCCGGCGTGGAGCCGATCGGCTGGGCGCCCAGGTCGGTCAGGCGCTGGCGCACGTCCTCGTCCTTGAGCACGTCCGCCACGGCCTGCTGGAGCTGCGCGGCGATCGGCGCGGGCGTGCCGGCGGGCAGGAACACGCCATTCCATTCGTAGGCTTCGTAGCCCGGGATGGCGGCTTCGGCCACGGTGGGCACGTCGGGCAGGCGCCTGGAGCGTTCGGGCGCGGACACGGCCAGCGCGCGCAGCTTGCCGCCGGACACCAGCGGGTAGGTGGCCGCCACGGTGCCGAACATGAAGTCGACCTGCCCGCCCATCACGTCGGCGATGGCGGGGCCGCCGCTCTTGTAGGGCACATGCACCATGTCCAGGCCCAGCTGCTGCCGGAACAGCTCCGCGGCCAGCCGCTGCACCGTGCCGCTGCCGCCCGAGGCGAAGTTGAGCTTGCCCGGTTGCGCCTTGGCCCGGGCGATCAGGTCGTTCACGTTCTTGAGCGGGGAATCGGCCTTCACGATGAGCACGTTGGGGGCCAGCAGCACCAGCGACAGCGGCTGCAGCGCGGTGCCCGCATAGGGCATCTTGGGGAACAGGTGCGGATTGATCGAGTACGGCGTGGCGTCGTAGAGCATGGTGTAGCCGTCGGCCGGCGCCTTGGCCACGAAGCTCGCGCCGATGGTGCCGCTGGCGCCGGGCTTGTTGTCCACGATCACGCTGCCGCCCAGTTTGGCCCCCATGCGGGTGGCGATCACGCGCGCCACCGCATCGGCGGCGCCGCCGGGGGCGTACGGCACGACGATGGTGATGGGGCGCTCCGGGAAGGCTGCGTGGGCGAGTCCGGCAGCCAGGGCCACGGCGGCGACGAGGGGTTTGATGAAACGGTGCATGGTGTCTCCTTGCGGTGGTGGTTTCTGCGGACTGCGCTCACTCCGCTTTCAGGTCGAGGTCCTTGGCGATCTGCGTGTAGGTCGCGACTTCGCGCTCCACCTGCGCGGTGAAGGCCTTGCCGCAGGTGGAGTCCGCATCGAGTCCGAGGCCGCGCAGCTTCTCGGCCGCCCCGGCGCTGCCGGCGAACTCGCGCGCCACCTTCTCCAGTTGCTGCGCGACGGGCCCGGGCAGGCCGGCCGGTGCCAGCACGCCGTACCAGGCATCGGCGGAATAGTTGCCGCCGCCGGCCTCGGCGAACGTGGGCACGTCAGGCAGCAGCGACGAGCGCTTCGGCGACGCCACGGCCAGCGCCGCCAGCTTGCCGCTCTTGATCTGCGGAAGCACCGAGCCCAGGGTGGCGAAGGAGCTGTCGAGCTGGCCGCCCATCAGGTCGGTGACCACGGGCGCGGCGCCCTTGTAGGGCACGTGGTTCAGCTTCAGGCCGTTGGCGCGCGCGAACATCTCGGTGGCGAAGTGCCCGGAGCTGCCCACGCCCGCGGTGCCCGCGGTGACGCGGCCCGGCTCCTGGCGGGCCCGCGCCATGTAGTCGGCCAGCGTCTTCACCGGCAGGCCGTGCCCCACCACCAGCACCGTGGGGCTGGTGGCCACGGTACACAGTGGCTGGAACGACTTCACGGCGTCGAACTTCACGCGGCCGCTGTAGAGGCCCGGGATCATCGTGTGGTTGGTGGCGCCGAACAGCAGCGTGTAGCCATCCGCCGGCGCGCTGGCCACGGCCTGCGCGGCCAGGATGGTGTTGGCGCCGGGCTTGTTGTCGATGATGAACGGCTGGCCCAGCGCGCGGCTGGCATGGTCGGCGAAGGCGCGCGCCACCACGTCGGTGGGTCCGCCGGCCGCGAAGCCGACGACCAGCTTGACCGGCTTGGCGGGGTAGGTCCCTGCCTGGGCGAAGCAGGCGGCCGATGCGGCGAAGAGGACCGTGGCGGCCAGCACCTTCGCGGCGGGCACGGCGAAGCGGGCGGACGGGGCGCGCCCGGAAAGGGCAGAAATGGAATGCATGCGCATGTCTCCTGTCGTGGGCCGCGTCGCGCGCGGCCTCGTATGTTGAATCGTGTCCGCGCGGGGGCCCGGCTTGGCCTGGCGGCGGCGGAAGCCGGCGGTGCGCGGAGTCGAGTTCGAGATCGAGGGCAAGGGTGAGGACACGGCCCCGCCCTGCCCTTCCCGTCGGTCACGCCGCAGCGGAAGCGCGCTCCAGCACGGCCAGCAGGTTCTTCGCCGCGCCCACGCCCATGTTCACGTAGGCATCGCTCGTCACGCCGCCGATGTGCGGGGAGAGGATGAAATGCTTCTCACCCTGGAACGGGTGGCCGGGCGCCATCGGCTCCACGGCGAAGCTGTCCAGGCCCGCCGCCATCACCTGGCGGGAGCGCACGGCCTCCAGCAGTGCCGACTCGTCGATCAGGCCGCCACGCGCGGTGTTGACCACGATCACGCCGCGCTTGCACTGCGCCAGCGTGGCGGCGTTCAGCATGCCGCGGTTCTCGTCGGTCAGCGGGCAGTGCAGCGAGATCGCGTCCGACTCGCGCCAGATGGCGTCGAGCGCAACGCTCTGCACATAGTCCGGCAGGTTCTTCGCGAACGGATCGAAGCCGATCACGCGCATGCCGAGCGCATCGGCCATCTTCGCGAAGCGCAGGCCGATGGCGCCCAGGCCCACCAGGCCCACCGTGCGGCCGCCCAGCTCCAGGCTCTTGTGCGTGGCCTTGTCCCAGTGGCCGGCATGCATGCGCGCATCGAGTTCGACCACCGACTTGGCGCAGGCCAGCAGCAGCGCCAGCGCCTGCTCGGCCACGGCCGCGGCGTTGGCGCCCACGGCGGCCACCACCTCGATGCCGCGCGCCTTCGCCGCCACCTTGTCGATGGTGTCGGTGCCGCTGCCGTGCTTGGAGATCACCTTCAGGGACGGCGCCGCGTCCATGATGGCCGCGCCCACTTTGCCGTAGCGCACGATGATGGCGACGGGATCATGCTGCTTGGCCAGGGCGATGAGGTCTTCCTCCGTCGGCGTCTTGCCGGCATACACGACCTCGAAATTCTTCAGCAGGTCGAGCGCCTGCGGCGCCAGGTCGGCACCCGTGACGATGATGGTGCCGGCGCTCACAGCGACTCCCCTTCCTTCAGCACGCCGGCGGCGCGCAACGCGGCGGGCAGCCACTTCGACGCCGTGTCGCCCCGTGCGATGGCCTCGATGCGGGCGGCCTCGTCGGCCACCTTCTTGTCGGCCAGGGCCATCATGGCCGGGGCCTTCGCGCGCTCGATCACCACCACGCCGTCGGCGTCGCCCACCACCAGGTCCCCGGGGTTCACCACGGCGCCGCCGGCCGAGATGGGGTGGTTGATGCGGCCGGGCACGTACTTGGTGGGGCCCGCGGGGTTGAAGCCGGCGCTGAACACGGGGAAGTCCAGTTCCAGGATCTCCAGCTTGTCGCGGATCGCGCCGTCCACGATCACGCCGGCGAGGCCGATCTTCTTGCAGGCACTGAGCATCAGGGTGCCCATCAGCGCGGCGGTCTGGTCGCCCTTGCCGTCGATCACCAGCACGTCGCCGGGTTTCGCCAGCGCGATGGCCGCGTGGATCATGAGGTTGTCGCCGGGGCGCACCTCGACGGTGAAGGCCGGGCCGGCCACCTTCATGGACTGGTGCACGGGGGAGACGCGGGCATGCATGGTGCCGCGGCGGCCGGCCACGTCGGCCAGGATGGCGGCCTGGAAGGTCGCGGCCTTGGCGACGACGTCGGCGCCCACGCGTTCGATGTCGCGGATGACTTCAGGAAGTTGGCTCATGGTGGAGTCCGTTGCTGGGGTTGGATGGAAAAAGAAAAGGGACCGGGCCCGTCACTCGGCCTTGATGTTTCCGTCCCGGATGACCTGGGCCCACTTGGCCGAATCGGCCTTTTGCAGGTCGCCGAGCTGCCGGGGCGTGCCGCCGACCAGCGTCACGCCGAGCTTGTCGGCCAGGGCCACGACGGCCGGGTCCTTCAGGGCGTTGTTGATCTCGAGGTTCAGGCGCTGCACCACGGCGGCGGGCGTCCTGGCGGGCGCGAACACGGCCTGCCACTGCTCGACCACGAAGTCCTTCATGCCGACCTCGCCCATGGTGGGCACGGCCGGCAGCGCCTTGAGCCGCTGCGCGGAGGTGACGGCCAGCGCGCGCAGCTTGCCGGCCTGCACGTGCGGCAGCGCCGCGGCCACCGGGGCGAACATGAACTGCACCTGGCCGGCCAGCGTGTCCTGCAGGGCGGGTGTGTCGCCCTTGTAGGGCACGTGGATGAAGCGCGCGCCCGTCTGCTGCTGCAGCAGTTCGCCCTGCATCTGCAGGATCGTGCCGTTGCCGCCGGAGGCGAACGCCAGCTGGCCGGGCTGGGCCTTGGCCGCCGCCACGAGATCGGCCACGGTCTTGAAGGGCTGGTCGGCGCCCACCACCAGGATGTGCGGAATCGTGCCGATGGTCACCACCGGCTCGAAGCCGGCGATCGGGTCGTAGGGCAGCTTGCCCATCAGGTGCGGCGCGATGGCCTGCGGGCCGATCGAGGTGCCGAGCAGCGTGTATCCATCGGGCGCGGCCTTGGCCACGAAGGCGGCGCCGATGGTGCCGGTGGCCCCCGCCTTGTTGTCCACGATCACGTTGGTGCCGAGGGCGGTGCCCACCCGCTGTGCGATGTTGCGGCCCAGCACGTCGGTGCTGCCGCCCGGGGGATAGGGTACGACCCAGGTGATGATCTTTCCGGCGGGCCAGTCGGATTGCGCCAGCGCCGGGGCCGTGGCCAGCGATCCCAGCAGCAGCGCGCCTGCGGAGGCGATCAGGCCGCGGCGGCCGATGCCGGCGCGCGCGCCAGCGGGGCGGGATGCCGATGGAGGGAGGAAGTCGTTCATGGAATGTCTCTCGGTGTTCTTGTGGAGGGTTTCAGGGCACGGCCGCGGCGGGCGCGAAGCCGTAGAGGGCGGCCGGGTTGTCCACCAGCACGCGGTGCAGCGCCAGGCCATCGCCCGTCTGCCGGGCCCAGCGTGCCAGGCAGTCCAGCTGCTGCGCGTCGTCGGCAAGCGGCTGCAGGCCGGCCGTCGCGGTGGCATGGGGCCAGTCGCTGCCCCAGAGCACGCGGCCGGGGGCGGCGCGCAGGTAGGTGGCGGCCAGGGCGTCCAGCGCGGGGTCGTCCACCGCATGGCGCTCGCTCACGATGTAGCCGCCGGAGAGCTTGATCCACGCGCGCCCGGCCTGCAGCAGCTCCAGCAGCAGCGCATGGGCGGGATGCCGACCGGCCAGCGCGGGCGCGATACGCCCGAAGTGATCGAAGACCAGCGGCACCGGCAGCCGGCGCAGCACGTCGGCCTGTTCCGCCAGCAGACCGGGGGCCATCAGCAGTTGCAGATGCCAGCCGAGCGGAGCGATGCGCTGCGCGAGCGGCAGCAGCGACTCCACCGTGCCGGCCACCCCGAGCGACAGGTTCAGCCGCACGCCGCGCACTCCCGCGGCGTGCAGCCGCTGCAGTTCGGCGTCGCTCTCTCCGCCGCCGATCACCGCCACTCCGCGCGCGCCGTCACCCAGGGCCGCCAGCCCCTGCAGCATGCAGCGGTTGTCGGTGCCGTAGGTGGACGGCGTGACCAGTACGGCACGCGTCGTGCCGATGCGCCGCTGCAGTGCGCGCAGGTCGGACACCTGCGCATCGGGTGGCCGCAGCCGGGCCGCGGGATCGGCCGGGAAGCGGCTGTCGTAGAGGTGCACGTGGCAATCGCAGGCGCCCACGGGCACCGGCGTGCGCGGCGCGGCGGTGCCGGCCGAGAAGCGTACGGGCGTGGCGGGGCGGTCGTCGCGGTCCATGGCGAGCGTCATGCGGAAACGCGGAAAACGTCGGCGGCGGGCGCGGGCGGTCAGTCCAGGCTCGCGCCGGAGTCCTTGACGATCTTGGCCCAGCGCGGCACTTCGGCCTTGAGCAGCACGCTGAACTTCTCGGGCGTGCCGCCCAGCACGTCGCCGCCCTCGGACTTGAGCTTGTCGGCCACGTCCGGCTGGGCCAGGGCCTGGTTGATGGCCTTGTTGAGGGTCTGCACGATCGGCGCGGGGGTGCCCGCGGGCGCCAGCACGCCGTACCACGATGCGGCCTCGAAATCCTTGTAGCCGGATTCCGCCAGCGTCGGCGTGTCGGGCAGTTGCGCCGAGCGCTTGAGCGAGGTGATGGCGATCGCCTTGAGCTTGCCGTTGCGCACCTGGCCGAGCAGCGTGGGCACGGCGGACATATAGAGGTCGATCTGGCCGCCCACCAGGTCGGTCATGGCTTGCGAGGCGCCTTTGTAGGGCACATGGCGCAGCTTGATGCCGGCGGCGTTCTCGGCCAGCTCGCCGGCCAGGTGGGCCACGGTGCCGTTGCCGGAATAGCCCAGCGTGATGCCGTCGGGCCGTGCCTTGGCGGCCGCCACGATGTCGGCGAAGGTCTTGTAGGGCGAGTTGGCGGGCGCGGCCATCACGATCGGCGCGGACGACACCAGCGCCACGGGCACCAGGTCCTTGACCGGGTCGTACGGCAGCTTGGCATAGAGCGACGGGTTGATGGCCAGGTTGCTCGTCTGGCCCATGACCAGGGTGTAGCCGTCCGGCGCGGCCTTGGCCGCGGCGTCCACGCCCAGGTTGCCGCCGGCACCGGGGCGGTTGTCCACCACCACGTTCCACTTGTGCTGGTCGGTGAGCTTCTGCGCGACGGTGCGCGCGATCATGTCCGTGCCGCCGCCCGGCGGGAACGGCACGATGAGGCGGATGGGCTTGTTCGGATAGGCGGCCTGGGCATGGACGCCTCCGGCGCACAGGGCGGTGGCGGCCAGGGCCAGCAGCAAGGCGCCGCGGCGCGGCAGGGCAAGGCGGGAAGCCGGAAGGAATGGCATGTCGGTTGTCTCCGTTGTGTTTGTCGGCCCGGCGCCGTGGCGGTCGACGCCCGGCGTGGCGCCACTGTAGAAAAACGTTTCGCTGCATACAATGACGTTTCGCACAATGCAACGCGTACTGCCATGAGCAACCCTTCACGCAACCCCGCCGGCCCCTCCTCCCCTGCGCCCGCCGCGGGCGATGCGCAATCGCCCGCCACCGCGCGCGACGGCGGGGTCACCGCCGTCACGCGCGCGCTGCAGGTGCTCGCGGCATTCGGCGTGGGCGAATCGCATCTGTCGCTCGCCGAACTGAGCCGGCGCTGCGTGCTGCACAAGACCACGGTGCTGCGGCTCGCGCGCACGCTGGCGCAGTCCGGTTACCTGGTGCAGCGCGAAGACGGCGACTGGCGCCTCGGGCCGGCCGCCGGCTGGCTGGGGGCGCGCTACCAGGCCGGGTTCGACGTGCAGAACGTGCTGGAGCCGGCCCTGCGCGCGCTCACCCAGGCGACCGGGGAGAGCGCGGCCTTCTACGTGCGCGAGGGAGAGGTGCGCACCTGCCTGGTGCGCGTGGAGGGCCCCCAGGCCCTGCGGCACCACGCGCGCATGGGGGAAGGCCTGCCGCTGGACAAGGGCTCGCCGGGCCGCGTGATCCTGGCCTTCTCGGGCGCGCCCGGCGCGGAGTACGAGCGCATCCGCCAGCGCGGCTACTACTGGTCCATCGGCGAGCGGGAACAGGGCGTCGCCACGGTCTCGGCGCCGGTGTTCGGGATGCACTGGCGGCTGCTGGGCTCGGTGTGCATCTCGGGGCCCGCGTCGCGCCTGCAGGCGGAAAAGCTCGAAGCGCTGGCGCAGACCGTGGTCGCGGCGGCCAACCAGCTGTCGTACGCGCTGGCCGGCAGCGCTTCGGCCCCGGGCGTCCCGGGCGTGCGCGCCAGCCACTGGCATCCGTGATACCGTTTTCGCCGCGCGACGCATTCCAACGACGACAGGAGACAACCCCCGTGAGCCGCTATCCCCTTCCCGATCTGCAGACGCTGCCCGAAGACATCCAGGCCCGCATCCTCGAGGTGCAGGAAAAGGCCGGCTTCGTGCCCAACGTGTTCCTGGCGTTCGCGCGCCGCCCCGCCGAATGGCGCGCCTTCTTCGCCTACCACGACGCACTGATGCTCAAGGAGGAAGGCTCGCTCACCAAGGGCGACCGCGAGATGATCGTCACCGCCACCAGCGCCGCCAACCAGTGCCTGTACTGCGTGGTGGCGCACGGCGCCCTGCTGCGCATCTACGAGAAGAAGCCCTTCGTGGCCGACCAGGTGGCCGTGAACCACCGCAAGGCCGACATCACCCCGCGCCAGCGCGCGATGCTGGACTTCGCGATGAAGGTCTGCCAGGAGTCGCAGGCGATCGGCGACGACGACTTCGCGGCGCTGCACGCCCACGGCTTCGACGACGAGGACATCTGGGACATCGCCGCCATCACGGCGTTCTTCGGCCTCTCCAACCGCATGGCGAGCTTCGCGGGCATGCAGCCCAATCCGGAGTTCTACCTGATGGGCCGGGTGCCGCGGCAGCGCTGAGCGAACATAGGCCCCTCAGCCGTCGGCGCGCAGCACGCCCCAGAGCATGCGCACCAGTTCGTCCTCGAAGGCCGGCTGCCCGAGCAGCGGGGAGTCCTCGAGCGACGCGCTGCGGATCGCGCCCATCACCGCGCGGGTGGCGACGAACATCATCGCGGGCGTGGGCGGGCGGATGGAGCCGTCGCCCCCGTCCACCAGCCGCGCGAGTGCCACGGCGTTGCGCTCCGCGCCCTCGCGCAGCGCGGCGGTGAAGCGTTCGTGCTGGTCCACGCGCCAGCCCAGGCGCACCATCGCGCGCCGCACCCGCGAATGCCCGCCCGTGCCGAAAGCCGACACCAGCAGCCGCACCACGTCCTGCAGCACCTCGCGTACCGCGCGCTGGCGCTCCAGCGCATCGTCGAGCAACCGCTGCATTTCCTGCTGCACGCGGCCCCGCTCGCGCTCCACCATCGCCAGCAGCACGGCCTCCTTGGAGGGAAAGTACTGGTAGAGCGTGCCGATGGATACGCCCGCCACCTGCGCCACGCGGTTGGTGGTGAGCGCCGCCTCGCCGTCGTTTTCCACAATCTGAGCAGTGGCGCCGAAAATCGCCTCGATGGTTTGCAGCGCGCGCTCCTGCGTGGGCTGGCGGCGCATGCCGGCGGGGCCTGCGGAGGCGGGGGGCTTCTTCATGGGCATGGCGGATGGAATGTGAGCCCCAGGCGAGTAGCGGTGGGCGTTGAAAACTGAATAATGCTCAGAAAACGCCGGAACCGCAAGCGCGCCGCGCTCCGCCGTCCCGCCAGGAGAACCGCCGATGACCGCCACCGCTCCCCGCACTCCTGCAGTGCCCTCCGCCGCCACCCTCCCGGTGCGCAAGCTCGCCGTCGACCTGGCCCGGGGCTTTCCGCGCCACTGGCACGGCGGCGATGCCTTCCGCACGCAGTTCTTCAATGCCCTGTCGATGAGCTTTCCCGTGGGCGAGCAGTTCTTCATCGATTCGGTGCGCGCCGCGGCCGAGCAGCTCGACGCAGGCAGGCCGGACCATGCCGCGCTGCGCGCACTGGTGCGCGGCTTCGTCGGCCAGGAAGCCACCCACCGCCACATCCACGGGCTCTACAACGCCGAGCTGGAGCGGCAGGGCCTCGACAACCGCTGGCAGCACTGGGCGCTGGCCCGCCTGAAGCGGCTGCACCAGCGCACGTCGAATCCCCTGCATGCACTCGCCATTACCTGCGCCTACGAGCATTTCACCGCCCTGCTGGCCGACGGCACGCTGCGCTATGCGCGCTGGCTGGACGGCGCCGACGCGCAGATGCAGACCGTGTGGCGCTGGCATGCGGCCGAGGAAACCGAGCACCGCGCGGTGGCATTCGATCTCTACCGCGCGCTCGGCGGCAGCAATACGTGGCGCGTGCGCTGGTACCTCTACGTGGGCATCGTCTTCATGGTGGATGCGATGCGCCAGACCGTGCTCAACCTGCGGCGCGACGGCACGCTCTGGCGCCCGGGCACCTGGATCAGCGCGGTGCGGATGTTCTGGGGCCGCGACGGCGTCGCCTGGCGCAGCCTGCCGGCGCTCTTGCGCTACCTGCGGCGGGATTTCCATCCCGACGAGGAACACGCCCAGCCCGCGGCCGCGGTGCTCGCGGGCGACTGGCTGGCGGCCAATGCCGACCGCCTGCGCGTGGTGGGCGGCGGCGCGGCCGCCGCGGGCTGAGCCCGCCCCCACGGCCGGGGGGCACGCGGCCGGGCTCAGGCCCCGAATCCGTCGTCCGCCGCGATCACCGCGCCGTTCACGAAATGGCTCTGGTCGCTCGCCAGCGTGACGATGAGCGCGTCCAGATCGCGCGGCTGGCCCACGCGCTTGCGCGGCAGCATGTCCACCAGCTTGCGGCCCTGCTCGGTCTGCCAGTGGTGGTGGTTGATCTCGGTGTCGATGTAGCCCGGGCAGATCGCATTCACGTTGATCCCGAAGCGCCCCCACTCCAGCGCCATGGCGCGGGTCATGTGCACCACGGCCGCCTTGCTCATGCTGTAGGCGGCGATCTGCGGCAGCACCTTGAGGCCCGCCATCGAGGCGATGTTGATGATCCGCCCGCCCGTGAAGCTGCCCGGCGCCGCGCCGCGGGAGCGCGCCAGCATGCGCTTGCCCACCTCCTGCGCGACGAAGAAGGCGCCGCGTACGTTCGTGTCGAATACGAAATCGAAATCGTCCGGCGTGACATCCTGGATGCGCTGCGTGGTGGAGACGCCCGAGTTGTTCACGAGGATGTCGATCGAGCCCATCTCGGTCTCGGCATGGGCCACGGCCGCCTTGATGGAATCGTGGTCGGTCACGTCCAGCTCCACCACGTGGGCGTCGCCGCCCTCGCCCTCGATGCGCGCGCGCAGCGCCTTCAGCCGTTCGACGCGCCGACTCGCCAGCACCACGCCCGCCCCCGCCCGGGCCAGGGTGCGCGCGAACTGCTCGCCCAGGCCGCTGGACGCGCCCGTCACCAGGGCCACGCGGCCCGACAAATCGATGGTGTATGCCATGGAAAACCGCCTCCGGAGGGACAAAAAAAGAACGATCGTTCGATTGTTGCGCCGCAGGTGCATACAATGGACCGCACAGCGCCCGCGCGGGGCCCCACGCCCAGCACGCGACATCGTTCGATTATCAAATGCCGAGACGAGACAACCCATGACGAAAGACGAAATCCTTGCCCAATACGGCCCGCGAGAGGCCATGGAATACGACGTGGTGGTGGTCGGCGGCGGCCCGGCCGGGCTGTCCACCGCCATCCGGCTCAAGCAGATGGCCGCCGAGAACGGCCAGGACGTCTCGGTCGTGGTGCTGGAAAAAGGCTCCGAGCCCGGCGCGCACATCCTCTCGGGCGCCATCATGGACCCGCGCGCGCTCACCGAACTGTTCCCCGACTGGAAGGAGCGCGGCGCGCCCCTGAACCAGCCCGTGACGGAAGACGCCATGATCTTCCTGGGCGAGAAGTCTTCCTTCCGCACGCCCAACTTCCTGCTGCCCGGCTGCTTCCAGAACCACGGCAACTACATCGTGAGCCTGGGCAACGTGGTGCGCTGGCTGGCCGCGCAGGCCGAGGAACTCGGCGTGGAGATCTTCCCGGGCTTCCCCGCGGCCGAGGTGCTCTACAACGAGGACGGCTCGGTCAAGGGCGTGGCCACCGGCAACATGGGCGTCGGCAAGGATGGCCAGCCCACGGGCGATTTCCAGCTCGGCATGGAGCTGCACGCCAAGTACACCATCTTCGCCGAAGGCTCGCGCGGCCACCTGGGCCGCCAGCTCATCGCGCGCTACAAGCTCGACGAGGGCCGCGATCCGCAGAGCTACGGCATCGGCATCAAGGAGCTGTGGGAGATCGACCCGCAGCGCCACCAGCCCGGCTTCGTGATGCACACGGCCGGCTGGCCGATGAAGAGCGACACCTACGGCGGCTCCTTCCTCTACCACGCGGAAGACAACAAGGTCACGCTCGGCTTCATCACCGGGCTGGATTATTCCAACCCCTACCTGAGCCCGTTCGAGGAGTTCCAGCGCTGGAAGACCCACCCGAACATCCGCTACTACCTGGAAGGCGACGAAGCCAAGGGCATCAAGCCTGCCAAACGCATCGGCTATGGCGCGCGCGCGATCACGGCCGGCGGCCTGCTGTCGCTGCCGAAGTTCGTGTTCCCGGGCGGCGCGCTCGTGGGCTGCGAGGCGGGCTTCCTGAACGTGAGCCGCATCAAGGGCAGCCACGCCGCCATCAAGACCGGCATGCTCGCGGCCGAGGCCGCCTACGACGCGGTCCGCGCCGGCCGCCAGCACGACGAGCTCACCGCCTTCCCGCAGGCCTTCGAGAACAGCTGGCTGCACGAGGAGCTGAACAAGGCGCGCAACTTCAAGGCCTGGTTCAAGAAGGGCCTGGCCACGGCCACGCTGATGAACGGCATCGAGCAGTTCGTGCTCAAGGGCAACATCCCCTGGACGCTGCACCGCGACAAGCCGGACTACGCCTACCTGAAGCCCGCGGCCGAATGCAAGCCCATCGTCTACCCGAAACCGGACGGCAAGCTCACCTTCGACCGGCTCTCCAGCGTGTTCATCAGCAACACCAACCACGCCGAGCACCAGCCCGCCCACCTGACGCTGAAGGACGCGAGCGTGCCGGTGAACATCAACCTGGCAAAGTACGCCGGGCCCGAAGCGCGCTACTGCCCAGCGGCAGTGTATGAATTCGTGCCCGACGAATCGCAGGGCGGCAACGCGCAGCGCCTGCAGATCAACGCGCAGAACTGCGTGCACTGCAAGACATGCGACATCAAGGACCCGACGCAGAACATCGTGTGGGTGACGCCGGAAGGCGGCGGCGGACCGAACTATTCGGGGATGTGACCCAGGGGCGCGGCGGGCGCCCGGCCGGCGGCCGGCCTAGCCGAGCGCCGTGTCCAGCAGCATCATCGCCACGAAGCCCAGCATGAGCCCGGCCGTGGCCGAGGTCTCGTGGCCCTGCCGGTGCGATTCCGGAATGATCTCGTGGCTGATGACGTACAGCATCGCACCGGCGGCGGCCGCCAGGCCCCAGGGCAGCAGCCCCGCCGACAGGCCGATCAGCGCGACACCGGCCACCGCCGCGACCGGCTCGATCAGGCCCGACACCAGCCCCAGCCCGGCCGACGCCCAGCGGCCGTAGCCGACGCCGCGCAGCGCGAGGGCGACCACCATGC
This sequence comes from Acidovorax sp. PRC11, assembly GCF_031844105.1. NCBI lineage: Bacteria > Pseudomonadati > Pseudomonadota > Betaproteobacteria > Burkholderiales > Comamonadaceae > Acidovorax > Acidovorax sp. PRC11. The sequence goes on from NZ_JAUZUQ010000001.1 coordinate 77,543, forward strand.
CTTCGGGCACGTCCTGGATCGAGATGCCGGCGGCCAGGGCCTGGGCGCCCACGCCGTCCGGCCCGGCGAAGGCGACGCCGATCGCCAGGCCTTCGGGCAGGTTGTGCAGCGTGATCGCCAGCACGAACAGCCAGGCCCTCTTGAACGCCCTCGCCTGCGGGCCTTCGAGGCCCTTCACGAAATGCTCGTGCGGCACCGCGCGGTCGATCCAGAGCAGCAGGAAGGCGCCCAGGAGGATGCCCGCGCCCACCGTCCCGCCGGCCCCCCAGGGGCCCGCGCCCTGGGCCCGCGCCGCCGCGATGGCCGGGATCACGAGCGAGAACGCGCTCGCCGCCAGCATCACGCCCGCCCCGAAGCCCAGCATGGTGTCGTGCGTGCGCTGCGAGAATTTCTGCGACAGCAGCACCGGCAGCGCACCCAGTGCCGTGGCGGCCGCGGCCATCAGCCCGCCGACGAGCGCGCCCCGCATGCGTTCGTCGTTGGACCAGACGCCCTGGAGCGCCTGCGAAGCCAGGACCGCCGCCCCCACCGCGGCGATGGCGAGCCCCAGCCATTGCCGCCAGGTGAGCGGCCTCGGAACGGATGAGGGTGGCGGTGCCGTGGCGGCCGGGGGCGGACCGCTGTGGATCGTGGGCATGGTGACTCCTCCTCTGCTGCGTTCTCTGGATGGGAACGCCGGCCGGCAGGCGAAAGCGAACGCCCGCCGGGACCGGCCGGACTCGCCTTACATGTAGGCGCTGCTCAGGCGCAGGTTGCCATTGACGCCCGCCGGGAAGAAGCCGCCCTGGCTCGCCGCATCCCGCGTCAGGTAGACGATGTTCAGCACGTCGTCGGGCGAGCGGCTGTAGGCGATGCCGTTGGCGTCCAGCGGCACGATGTTGGCGGCACCGGCGGCATCGGGCGCGATGCCCTGGTCGACGTCCTTGGAGTTGTCGAGCGAATCGCGGGCGTCGGAGATCTTGCCGGCCGCCGCCTGCGCATCGACCCCCTTCGCGTACAGCACGGTGCGCACCAGCCCGGCGTGGTAGGCCTCCGCGGCGAGGATGCCGGCGGCTGCTTCCAGGTACGTCTTGTTCTGGATCAGCGGCGAGGCGCCCTTGTAGGCGGTCACGCCCACGTCCTCGAAGATGAAGGCGCCCAGCAGGAAGCTGAGGTCGTCCTTGTAGGGGTTGAAGGCGGTGCCCACCGGCACCAGGCCCGCGGCCTGCGCGGCCTTGGAGAAGGCGCCGTTGGGATCGGTGCCGCCCACGTCGATCGACGGCATGGCCACGGCCGAGGAGCCCAGGGCGTTGCGCAGGAAGGCGACGTGCGCCAGTTCGTCCGCGGCGATCTCCTTGGCGTAGGCCGCCACGACCGGGTCCGAGAACGGCACCCGGCTGCCGCCGCGCGCTGTGCCCCGCGTGCCCGTGCCGGTGGTGAGCGCATCGGGCAGGCCTGCGCCGGTCGTCGCGTAGAGATAGAACTGCGCTTCGAGGTATTCGAGGTTCAGCGCGAAGTTGAGGATTTCGGCGTCGGTGGGCGCGTCCGCGCCGATGGCGTCGCCCGAACCTCCGCCGCAGGCCGTCAGGATGGCCCCGCCGGCCATCCCGGCGGCGAACCCGCCGGTCTTGCGGAAGAACATCCGGCGCTCTTTGAGCTTGTCGGAACGGCGCTGCAGAATTTCCTGGGGCGATGCGGGAAGGTCGATCATGGTGGCTCCTGTGGGGTGCGCACGGCGCACGGAATGGCACATGTCGGTCCAGCGGCGGATACGCCGTTGCCGTGGGAAGGGCCGGGCACGGGCGGCGCGGCCCTGTTCGCGGCCCTCGCCTCCCGCAGCACGTCCCTGCATGCGGATACGCCGCGCGGCGCCGGCCGGATTCAGCTTTGCGAAAAGAATTCGGCGGCGGCGCATTCCCACGACCAGGTGCGCCCCGCGCCTACAGGGCGCCGCATGGCACCTCGCGAGACTCGTGGCATTTGCCCGTCCCTTTGCAGGAGCCCCGAGAGATGCCCCGTCCAGACCTACAGCGCTACACCACCCACCGCCGCACGCCCATCGCCACGCCGCTCGTACTGGGTGCCGCGGCGGCAGCGGCCGGAGCGGCGGCGGCGCTGTACCTGCGGGCCAACGTGCGGCCACCGGCCGGCGTACAGCCGGTGCGGGGCTTCAACATCGACCGGTACGCCGGCCACTGGTACGAGGTCGCGCGCATCGACCAGCGCTTCGAGCGCGGCCTGGTGCGCACCAGCGCGCACTACAGCCGCCGCGGCGACGGCAGCGTGCGCGTGGTGAACCGCGGCTACGACCCCGAGCGCGGCCGCTGGCGCGAAGCCGTGGGCCGGGCGGAATTCCTGGGCGACACCGGCACGGGCGCGCTCAAGGTGTCCTTCTTCGGCCCGTTCTATGCCGGCTACTTCGTTGCGGCGCTCGACGAGGACTACCGCTGGGCGATGGTGATCGGGCCGCGCCGGGACGCTTTCTGGATCCTGTCGCGCACCCCCACGCTGCATGCGGTGGTGCGTGAACGCCTGCTGGCCCGCGCGCGTTCGCTGGGCGTGGACGTGGCTCGCATCCTGTGGGTGCCGCAGGAGGATGCCTCCGCGCCGGTGCCGAAGCGGCGCTGAGCGGCCCTTCCCGCACCGACGCCCCCTCTCCAGCGGCTTTCCGCCGATCCGCAGCGCGGCGCTGCGGCATCGCGGCCGTTGCGGGCCCTGCCGCGGCGTGCGCAGTAGACTCCCCACCCCGGGCCCCGCGGGCGTTGCCGTCCATCGGGCCCGGTTCCGTTCCGGCGAAACCGCGCCCGCCTCCGGCGGGCATCCGCAGTCACGCCCCCGCGCCCCGCCCCGTGCGTGGCCGGGCAGGCAGAAAGTTCGAGCATGAATCAGCATCCGTTCGGCGCCCTCGCGCTGGCCGCCGCGGCCACCCTGGCCGCCGTCTCCGTCCCCGCCGTGGCCCAGCAGGCCGCCGCGCCCAAGTCCGTGGCCGTGACGGCCATCGTCGAGCACCCCGCGCTGGATGCGATCCGCGACGGCGTGAAGGCGAGCCTGCAGGCCGCCGGCTACGAAGACGGCAAGACGCTCAAATGGCAGTACCAGAGCGCCCAGGGCAACACCGGCACGGCCGCGCAGATCGCGCGCAAGTTCGTGGGCGACCAGCCGGATGCGATCGTCGCCATCGCCACCCCGTCGGCCCAGGCCGTGGTGGCCGCCACCAAGACGGTGCCGGTGATCTTCTCCGCCGTGACCGATCCGGTCGCCGCCAAGCTGGTGAAGAACTGGGAGCCGAGCAAGAACAACGTGACCGGCGTCTCCGACCTGCTGGCCCTCGACAAGCAGATGGAACTGGTCAAGCAGGTCGTGCCGGGCGCCAAGCGCGTCGGCGTGGTCTACAACCCCGGCGAGGCCAACTCCGCCGTCGTGGTCAAGGAACTCAAGGCCCTGCTGCCCAAGATGGGCATGACCCTGGTCGAGGCCGCCGCGCCCCGCTCGGTCGATGTGGGCAGCGCCGCGCGCAGCCTGATCGGCAAGGCCGACGTGATCTACACCAGCACCGACAACAACGTGGTGTCGGCCTACGAATCGCTGGTCAAGGTCGGCCAGGAAGCCAAGCTGCCCCTGGTGGCGGCCGATGCCGACAGCGTCAAGCGCGGCGCGATCGCCTCCTTCGGCATCAACTACCGCGACCTGGGCGAGCAGACCGGCCGCATGGTGGTGCGCGTGCTCAAGGGCGAGAAGCCCGGCGACATCAAGCCGGAGATCAGCACCAAGCTGGAGCTGACGGTGAACCCCGGTGCGGCCGAGAAGCAGGGCGTGAAGCTCTCCGACGCCTTCATCCAGTCCGCCGCGCACGTGGTGAAATAAGAGCCTGCCCCGGTCCGGCACCCGTGCCGGGCCGCACGCAGCCTCTCTTCTTCCCCAGCCCGCAGGAGCTTCGGCTCCTGCTTTGCTTTCGCAAGGCCTCCCGCCATGTCCCTCTTCTCCCTGCTCGGCGCCGTCGAGATCGGGCTGATCTTCAGCCTGGTCGCGCTGGGCGTCTTCATCTCGTTCCGGCTGCTGCGCTTTCCCGACCTGACGGTGGACGGCAGCTTCCCGCTGGGCGGCGCGGTCTGCGCCGTGCTCATCTCCACCGGCACCAACCCCTATGTGGCGACGCTCGCGGCCACGGCGGCGGGCGCGGTGGCCGGGCTCATCACCGGCTGGCTCAACGTCAAGCTGAAGATCATGGACTTGCTGGCCAGCATCCTGATGATGATCGCGCTGTACTCCATCAACCTGCGCATCATGGGCGGCCCCAACGTGCCGCTGATCAACGACCCCACGCTGTTCACGCTGCTGCAGCCCGAGGGCCTGGCCGATTACATCGCCCGCCCCGCCCTGCTGCTGGTGATCGTCGTCGCCGCCAAGCTGGCCATGGACTGGTTCTTCGCCACCGAGCGGGGCCTGGCCATCCGCGCCACCGGCTCCAACGCCCGCATGGCCCGCGCCCAGGGCGTGAACACCGGCGCCATGGTGCTGCTGGGCATGGCGGTGTCGAACGCGCTGGTGGCGCTGGCCGGCGCCCTGTTCGCGCAGACGCAGGGCGGCTCGGACATCTCCATGGGCATCGGCACCATCGTGATCGGCCTGGCCGCCGTGATCGTGGGCGAGAGCATCCTGCCCTCGCGCCGCCTCGTGCTGGCGACGCTCGCCGTCGTCATCGGCGCCATCGTCTACCGCTTCTTCATCGCGCTGGCGCTCAACAGCGACTTCATCGGGCTGAAGGCGCAGGACCTGAACCTGGTGACGGCCGTGCTGGTCACCGTGGCGCTCGTGATTCCGCAAATCAAGCGCAAGCTCGCGTCGAAGCAGCGTTGAAAGGGACCGCACCATGCTGAGCGCACAAGACCTGCACATCACCTTCAACCCCGGCACGCCCATCGAGACGCGCGCGCTGCGCGGCATGTCGCTGGACATTCCGGCCGGCCAGTTCGTCACCGTGATCGGCTCCAACGGGGCCGGCAAATCCACCTTCCTGAACGCCATCTCGGGCGACCTCTCGGTGGACACGGGCCGCATCGCGATCGATGGGGACGACGTCACCCGCCAGCCCGTCTGGGCGCGGGCGAAACGCGTGGCGCGCGTCTTCCAGGACCCGATGGCCGGCACCTGCGAAGACCTGACCATCGAAGAGAACATGGCGCTCGCCCAGCAGCGGGGCACGCTGCGCGGCCTGCGCGGCGCGGTGAAGGCGCAGCAGCGGGGCACCTTCCGCGAAAGGCTCGCCACGCTGGGCCTGGGGCTGGAGAACCGCCTCACCGACCGCATCGGCCTGCTCTCGGGCGGCCAGCGCCAGGCCGTGAGCCTGCTGATGGCGGCGCTGCAGCCCTCGCGCATCCTGCTGCTGGACGAACACACCGCCGCGCTCGACCCGCGCACGGCCGATTTCGTGCTGCGGCTCACGGCCCGCATCGTGGCCGAGAACCGGCTCACCACCATGATGGTCACGCACAGCATGCGCCAGGCCCTGGACGTGGGCCAGCGCACCGTGATGCTGCACCAGGGCCAGGTGGTGCTGGACGTGTCGGGCGAGGAACGCAGCCGCCTGGACGTGCCCGACCTGCTGCAGATGTTCGAGAAGGTGCGCGGCGAGAAGCTGGCGGACGACGCGCTGCTGCTGGGCTGATGCGCGCGGATGCCAGCGCCGCCGCCGGAGCCGGCGCGGAATCCGCCAGCGGCTCAGGACATCTCGGCCAGCGCCTCCTTCACGCCTTCCTCGCGCAGCGGATGGTCGCCGCCTTCCAGGTGCAGGGCGGCTTCCGCAGGCGCAGGCGTGGAGCACTCCTTGAAAATCGCGCCTTCCTTCATCACCAGCTGGATGCGGGCCGGTTCGGTGAGTACCGACAGGTCCGCCAGCGGGTCGCCGTCCACCAGTACGATGTCGGCGATGTAGCCCTCCTGCAGCTTGCCCAGCTCGTGGGGGCGCATCATGATCTCGCCGCCCAGGGCAGTGGCCGCCAGCAGCGCCTCCTTGGGGGTCATGCCGATGTAGTCCACGAAGTACTGCAGGTCGTTAGCGTTCGTCCCGTGCGGCATCCAGGCGAACCCGTAGTCCCCGCCGGGCAGGATGCGGATGCCGCGCCGGTGCATCTTGCGCAGGGTGTCCGATGCCACCTCCAGTTCGCGCCTGTAGCCCATCTGCGTGGCCACGGCTTCGGTGATGCCGTACTCGGCGGCATGGTAGGTGGTGCGCACCAGCCAGCCGATGCCGGGCGCGACGAAATGCCGGTCCTTGGCGGCTTCCAGCATGTCCAGCGCTTCTTCGTCCGCGAAGCTCGCGTGGTAGACCATCTCGATGCCGTGGCGCACGCAGAGCTTCACCGATTCGCTGGATCGCGCGTGCGCCGCGACGCGTTTGCCGTAGCGGTGGGCCTCTGTCGCCAGCATCGCCACCTCCTCCTCGGAGAAAGGCGACATCTCCGCCGGCAGGCCCGCAATGTATTCGCCCGACAGATTGATCTTCAGGTGATCGACCCCGTACTTGACGAAGGTGCGCGCGGAGCGGCGGATCTCCTCGGGGCCGCTGCAGACGCTGCCGAAGCTCAGTTCCTCGAACGGCATGTGGGGCAAGGTGTTGTCGCCCAGTGCGCCGATGGTGGTGATTTCCTGGGAGCCGGCCAGGTAGCGCGGTCCGGGGAATTCGCCCGCATCGATGGCGTTGCGCAGCACCACGTCGAGTCGGGGCTTGGCGGCGGCCGCGCCGATGGCCGAGGTCCAGCCCATCTCCAGGTAGCGCTTGGCGACGCGTACGCACCAGAGCATGTGCTCCTCGGGCGGCATGAACTGGATGGCCGCGAGCGAGGGCTGGTCGTTCCACGAGAAATGGGTGTGGGCCTCGGTCATGCCGGGCATGAGGAAACGGCCGCGCCCTTCGAACACGCGCGCACCCGCGGTGTCCACCGTCGCGGGAGCGCGCGCCACCCGCACGATCCTGCCGCCATCGACCAGCACGTCGCCGGGATAGGGATCGGCACCGGTGCCGTCGAAGATGCGGACGTTCGTGAATGCATATCGGGTCATGTCTCTCTCCTTCTGCTTTGTGGGGAATGCCCGGCGGAATGCGCGCGGCGGCGCACCCGTTCCGGAAAGGGAATGCAGTCGGTCTGGAAGCCGTTCAGCGCGGCAACCGTGCGTGGAAGCGCTGCAGTTCCTGGATGCAGCGCGCGGGCTGCTCCAGCGTCGTCCAATGGCCGCAGCCGGGCAGCACGGTCACTTCGGCTCCCGCGATGCGCTGCGCCATCTCATCGACGCGCGCTGGCGGCGCCACGCCATCCTGGTCGCCCGTCACCAGCAGCACGGGCACACGCAACTGCTCGATGGGCGCGGACTGCGCTCCGGCCAGCGCCTCGCAGCTGCGGGCGTAGCCCTCGGGCGGCTGGCGCATGACGAGTTCGCGGATGGCAGCCAGCGCCGCCGGGTTGCCGGCCTTGGTTTCCACGCTGGTCGCACCCTGCACGATCGCGTCCGCGATGTCCTGCATGGCCGCGGCGCCCTGCCGCGCGAGTTCGGCGCGCGCGCGTATGCCGGGCCGGCCCGCGTCGGGCGGCGCCACCAGGGGGCCGAACAGCGCCAGCGAGCGCACGCGCTCCGGGTGGGCGGTGGCCAGGTGCTGCGCGACGATGGTGCCCAGCGAATGGGCCACGACGTGCACGGCATCCACCTCCAGTGCAGCCAGCAGCGCGGCCATGCGATCGGCCAGCGCCTCGACGCACAGCGCGCCGTCCGGCAGTCCGGACCGCGCGCTGCCCGGCAGGTCCGGCGCGACGCGACGGAACGGCTGCAGCGCCTGCGCGATGGGCGTCCAGACGTTGGAGGAGCCGCCCAAGCCGTGGATGCAGAGCACCGCCTCGCCGTCACCGGCCATCTCCACGGCCATGCCTTCGATGATGTGTGTCGCCATGGGTCCTCCGGTCAGACAAATGCGTTCTCGATGAAGCCGATGCCGTCGATCTCGACGCGGACGCGATCGCCCGGACGCAGATAGCGCGGTGGCGAGAGGCCCATGCCCACACCGGCCGGCGTGCCCGTGGCGATCACGTCACCCGGGTACAGCGTGATGCCGCGGGAGACGGTTTCGATCAGTGTCGGGATGTCGAAGATCATCTGCTCCGTGGGGCCGTCCTGGCGCAATTCGCCGTTGACCCGGCAGCGCACGCGGGTGCGCGTGCCGTCCAGTGCGTCGGCCGTCACGATCCATGGGCCCATGGGGCAGAAGGTGTCGAACGACTTGCCCATGTCCCACTGCTGGTGGCGCATCTGCACGTCGCGCGCGGTCACGTCGTTGACGATCGTGTAGCCGAAGACATGCTGCAGCGCGTCGGCGCGGGCGATGTTCTTGCCGCCGCGGCCGATCACCACGGCCAGTTCGGCCTCGTAGTCGATCTGCTCGGACACGCCGGCCGGCAACTGCACGGGATCGTGCGGGCCGACCACGCATTCGGGCACTTTGGTGAACACGATCGGCCACGACTCGGGATTGGCGTCGTTGCCCTTGAACACGGATGCCGACAGCTCCTTGGCATGCGCGTGGTAGTTGCGGCCCACGCACCAGACATTGCGCAGCGGCCTGGGCAATGGTGCACGCAAGTGCACGTCGGCTACCGCATGGGTGCGGCCGGTAGCCGGAGGCAGGGGCTTGCCCCGCGCCAGGGCCTGGATGAGCGGCAGCACGCCCAGGGCGGCATCGGCAGCGGAGACGTCGAGTGCGGAGAGAGTCTGCCCGGATGGATCGGCCAGTCCGACCGCGGGAAGCCCGTCCACGATGAAAGCGGCAAGGCGCATGGTTTCTTGCTCCAGAGAGGGTTGCGTATCGGTGCGCCTGCACCGCGGCGGTTGCCGGTGCAGTGCGCGCCCGGTTCCCAATTTATGGGTTCGCCCCCGCGCGCGCTTATCGCGCCGTCGCGCGACATATCAAACAGTCTGATCGCGTCCTAAGGAGATACCCGGGTGGGGGCCAACCCGGCCGCTGCGCGGCCGGAGAATCCCGCCATCGATGGTCGGAGCAGCACATGGCGGAGGCATATGCGTTACACGAAGGGGCATTCGGCACGGCCGTCGTGCTGGAGCTGCGCGCGGACCTCGTGCCGCATGCACACTCCGAGGCACAGCTCGCCTTCTGGCTGGGCGGAACGCGCGCCACCGCGCGCGTAGGAACGCAGCAGGTGGACTACGGCGAGGACACCGCCCTCGGTGTGAACGCGTTCGAGTCGCACGACCTGGCGCTGCACGGCGATGGCGAATCCGCGGTGTTTCTGGCGTTCATGGTGCGCCACGACTGGCTGCAGGAGCGCGCTGCCGCCGCGGGGCGGGGCTTCCGCTTCGCATCGCCACGGCTGCACATCGACGGCGCGCTGCGCAGGGCCTGCTGGCAGGTGCTGGACCTCATCCTCTCCGCGCAGGCGGCCCCTGCGGACATCGACGACCGGGTGGAGGAATTGCTGGTGGCGGCCACGAGCGCCGCGGGGGAGGCGGAGCGCCGGCCCTGCATCGGCGTGGGCGCGTCGCTCGACGCCCGCTTGCGCAACGCCATCGCCCACATGCGCGAGCACGTCTCCAGCAAGGCGACGGTGGACGAGATCGCGGCCCGGGTGGGGCTTTCCCGCGCGCACTTCTTCGCGCTGTTCCGCGACCAGCTCAACACCACGCCACAGGTCTTCTGGAGCGCAGTGCGGGTCGAGGAAGCGATGCGCCGTGTGGGCCTGGGCGCGCCGCTGACCGACGTGGCGCTCGACCTCGGCTTCTCCGCACCCAGCAACTTCTCGCGGTTCTTCAAGGAGCACACGGGCGTGCCGCCCTCGATCTTCCGGCGCGCCGTGCGCACACCCATGCCGGCCACGGTCACCGGCATTCCGCGCCAGGCGGCAGCGGCAGCGGCAGCGCCGCTCAGTCCGCGCGCAGCGGCAGGTCCGCCTTCTTGAGCGTGCGCAGCACGAAGCTCGACCGGCTGTGGCGGATGCCCTTGATCTTGTAGAGCTTCTCGCGCAGCAGGCGCTCGTAGTCGCGCGTGTCCTTCACGACCACGCGCAGCAGGTAGTCGTAATCGCCGGAGACGAGGTGCGCCTCGATCACCTCGGGAATGCTCGCGAGCGTTTCGCCGAACTTCTCCAGCGTATTGTCGGAATGGCTGTCGAGCGTGACCTGCACGAGCACGGTGTCGGCGAGGTCGAGCGCCTGGGCGTTGAGGCGCACGGTGTAGCCCTCGATCACCCCGGCCTCTTCCATCTTGCGGATGCGGCCCCAGCACGGCGAGGGGCTCAGGCCCACGGCCTGGCCGATCTCCTGCAGGCTCGCGCGGGCGTCGTCCTGCAGCACGGCCAGAATTTTTCGGTCGATGCGATCCATGGATGCATTCTGCCGGCAAAGCCGGTTAGGCAGAAGATTTTTCTGCGGAACATGCGGACCTGCAGAAATTCGAAAAATTCGTCGGCCACTCCACCGGCACAATCGTTCCCACAGGGCGCCTCCACCGGGGCGCCAGGCGAATGGCAAGGCCCCGGCCGGTTACCGCCGGCCCGGGGCGCTTGGCACCCCATCACACGGTGCTCCTCCACGCGGCGCCGAGACAGGCACGTGGCGCCAGAACCCGGGCACGGACGAACTTCGCCGCAGGGCCGCCGCACAGCCGTTAGAATCCGCCGGGTCAGGAGAGAGCGCCGCGCCCGCAACGGGTGGCCGGCGCCGCCGAAGGCGCAGGGAATCCCGAACGCTCAGGCAAAAGGACTGGCAAGGCGCCCGCAGGGATGCGGGCGTTTCCCCGGCTGGAGAGAGGCCTGCCCTGCACGGCAGGCCCACCGAAGGAGCAAGCCCGCCACGCGCCGCCCCCAGGCCGCGCGCACGGCGTGGTGAATCTCTCAGGTAAAGCGGACAGCGGGCACAGGCGTGGCGCTTCGATGGCGGCACGCGCGTCGTCCGTCCCCGCTCGCCCGAAAGGCCGCTCCGCCCATGTCCGCCGAATCCGCCCCCCTGCACACCACGCCGCTGCACGCGCTGCACCTCGAACTCGGGGCCCGCATGGTGCCCTTCGCCGGCTATTCCATGCCCGTGCAGTACCCCGCCGGACTGATGGCCGAGCACCTGCACACGCGGCAGGCGGCCGGCCTGTTCGACGTCTCCCACATGGGCCAGCTGCGCCTCGTCGGCCCCGATGCCGCCGCGGCCTTCGAGACGCTGATCCCCGTGGACGTGATCGGCCTCGGCCTCCACAAGCAGCGCTACGGCTTGCTGCTGAACGACGAGGGCGGCATCATCGACGACCTGATGTTCGTGAACCGCGGCGACGACCTGTTCGTGATCGTGAACGGTGCCTGCAAGGCCGGCGACATCGCCCACATCCAGGAGCGCATCGGCGGACGCTGCGAAGTCATTCCCCTGCCCGACCAGGCCCTGCTCGCCCTGCAGGGCCCGCAGGCCGCCGCGGCGCTCGCGCGGCTCGCGCCGGGCACGGCATCGCTGGTGTTCATGACCGGCGGGCGCTTCGAGATCGCCGGCTGCGACTGCTACGTGACACGCAGCGGCTACACGGGTGAGGACGGCTTCGAGATCTCCGTCCCGGCCGCCCAGGCCGAGGCGCTGGCGCGCGCACTGCTCGCGCAGCCCGAGGTGAAGCCGATCGGTCTCGGCGCGCGCAATTCGCTGCGGCTCGAAGCCGGCCTGTGCCTCTACGGCAACGACATCGACACCACCACCACGCCTCCCGAGGCCGCGCTGAACTGGGCGATCCAGAAGGTGCGGCGCACCGGCGGCGCGCGCGCGGGCGGCTTCCCGGGCGCCGACAAGGTGCTCGCGCAGATCGACGACCCGGCGCTGCTGAAGCGCCGCCGCGTGGGCCTGGTGGCGCGCGAGCGCGTGCCCGTGCGCGAGCACACGCCCCTGCAGAGCATTGACGGCGTGGCCATCGGCGAAGTGACCAGTGGCCTGCTGGGCCCGAGCGTGAACCAGCCCGTCGCCATGGGCTATGTGGCGCCCGGGTTCGCAGCCGCCGGCACGGTGGTCCACGCGATCGTGCGCGGCAAGGCGGTGCCGATGGAAGTCAGCCCCATGCCCTTCCTGCCGGCCCGCTACCACCGCGGCTGACCGCGGCGCGCCGCAGTCCGCGCCCGAGGCCTGCCGGCCGCGGCTACAGTCGCCATCGCGTGCCCCTTCCAGGGCCGCACCACCCTTTTTTCGTTTTCCCCGCCGCCTTTTTCCGCGGACCCTTTCTTCCAGGAGCCCCCCATGACCGTCAAATTCTCCCGCGACCACGAGTGGATCAACAGCGCCGACACGGGCGCCGCCGTCGTCGGCATCACCGTCCATGCGCAGGACGCGCTCGGCGACGTGGTGTTCGTCGATCTGCCCGAAGTGGGCAAGACCTTCGCCCAGGGCGAAGTGGCCGGTGTGGTCGAGTCCGTGAAGGCAGCCGCCGACGTGTACATGCCCGTGTCCGGCGAAATCGTCGAGGTGAACGAGGCGCTGCGCGCCGATCCGTCGCTCGCCAACAGCGCGCCGCTGGGCGATGGCTGGTTCTTCAAGGTGCGCCTGTCCGATGCGTCGCAGCTCGACGCGCTCATGGACGAGACGGCCTACACCGAGTTCTCCAAGAACGCCTGACCGGCTCTCGCGGCGGGCGGCGCTGCCCCCCGCCCGCCGCGGTGCGCACCTGCCGGTGCACCGCACCCCTTTTCCTTTTTCCCCCCTCCTTCCGCTGACCGGGATCCCTCCCATGCCCACGTCCACCCTGCCGCCGCTCTCCGCGCTCGAAAACGCCGCCGAATTCCAGCCCCGCCACATCGGCATCGATGCCGCGGACGAGGAGCGCATGCTCTCGGTCATCGGCGAGGCATCGCGCGCGGCGCTGGTGGGCGGCATCGTTCCGGCCTCCATCGCCCGCACCGAGCCGATGGAGCTTCCGCCCGCCGCGACCGAAGCGGCCGCGCTCGCGGAACTGAAGGCGATCGCTTCGAAGAACCGCGTGCTGCGCAGCTTCATCGGCCAGGGCTACTACGGCACGCACACGCCGGGCGTGATCCTGCGCAACATCCTCGAGAACCCCGCCTGGTACACCGCCTACACGCCCTACCAGGCCGAGATCTCGCAGGGCCGCATGGAGGCCCTGGTCAACTTCCAGACGATGGTGTGCGACCTCACGGGCATGCCGATCGCCAACGCCTCGATGCTCGACGAGGCCACGGCCGCGGCCGAGGCCATGACGCTCGCCAAGCGCTCCGTGAAGTCGAAGAGCCAGACGCTCGTCGTCTCGGGCGACACGCATCCGCAGACCATCGAGGTGATCCGCACGCGCGCCGAACCGCTGGGCATCAGCGTGGTGACCGCGAACTCGGAAGCCGAGTGGAACGCCGCGCTCGAGGGCGACTTCTTCGCCGCCGTCATCCAGTACCCCGCCAGCAGCGGCTGGCTCGCCGACTGGAGCGCCGACGTGGAGAAGATCCACGCGAAGCAGGCTGCCGCCATCGTCTGCGCCGACCTGCTGGCGCTCACGCTGCTGGTGCCGCCCGGCGAATGGGGTGCCGACATCGTCGTGGGCAGCACGCAGCGCTTCGGCATGCCGATGGGCGCGGGCGGCCCGCACGCCGCCTTCATGGCCTGCCGCGACGACTTCAAGCGCTCGCTGCCCGGCCGCCTGGTGGGCGTGAGCGTGGACGTGCACGGCCAGCCGGCCTACCGCCTCGCGCTGCAGACGCGCGAGCAGCACATCCGCCGCGAGAAGGCAACCTCCAACATCTGCACGGCGCAGGTGCTGCCGGCGGTGATCGCCAGCATGTATGCGGTCTACCACGGCCCCGAGGGGCTCAAGCGCATCGCCCAGCGCGTGGCGAGCTTCACGGCCATCCTGGCCAAGGGGCTCGTGGCGCTCGGCCATACCGCGCACCATCACGAGTCGGCATTCGACACCCTGTGCCTGCACACGAAGGAGCAGACCGGCGCGCTGCTGGCCCGTGCCGTGGAACGCGGCGCCAACCTGCGCGTGGCCTGGAACGACTACCTCTGCATCTCGCTCGACGAAACCACGACGCGGGCCGACATCGAACTGCTGTGGTCGGTCTTCGCCGCCGACGGGCAGGCCCTGCCGCGCATCGAGGATTTCGCGGACGGGGTGAGCCCGCTGATCCCGGCCGAACTGCTGCGCACGAGCGCCTTCCTCACGCACCCGGTGTTCAACACCCACCATTCCGAGACCGGCATGCTGCGCTACATCCGCCAGCTCTCGGACAAGGACCTGGCGCTCGACCGCAGCATGATCCCGCTGGGCAGCTGCACCATGAAGCTGAACGCCACGAGCGAGATGATCCCGATCACCTGGCCGGAATTCGCGCAGGTGCATCCGTTCGCGCCCGCCGACCAGCTGGAGGGCTACCGCCAGCTCGACGAACAGCTGCGCGCCTGGCTCTGCCAGGCCACGGGCTACGCCGGCATCAGCCTGCAGCCCAATGCCGGATCGCAGGGCGAATACGCGGGCCTGCTGGCGATCCGCGCCTACCATGCGGCGCAGGGCCAGGGCCACCGCAACATCTGCCTGATCCCGAGCAGCGCCCACGGCACCAACCCGGCCAGCGCCCAGATGGTGGGCATGCAGGTGGTGGTGACGGCCTGCGACGCGAACGGCAACGTCGACATGGACGACCTGCGCGCCAAGTGCGAGCAGCACGCCCAGAAGCTCGCCTGCGTGATGATCACCTACCCCAGCACGCACGGCGTGTTCGAGACGCAGGTGAAGGAACTCTGCCAGCTCGTGCACCGCCACGGCGGCCGCGTGTACGTGGACGGCGCCAACATGAACGCCATGGTGGGCGTGGCCGCGCCCGGCGCCTTCGGCGGCGACGTGAGCCACCTGAACCTGCACAAGACCTTCTGCATCCCGCACGGCGGCGGCGGCCCCGGCGTCGGCCCCGTCTGCGTGGTGGAAGACCTCGTGCCCTATCTGCCGGGCCATGCCACGGCCGGCGTGGCGGGCGGCACGGGGGCCGTCAGTGCGGCTCCTCTCGGCAATGCCGCCGTGCTGCCGATCAGCTGGATGTACATCCGCATGATGGGCCCGGACGGCCTGCGCGCCGCCACCGAGACGGCCATCCTCTCGGCCAACTACATCAGCGCGCGCCTGAAGGACCACTACCCCACGCTGTACGCGAGCGCCAACGGCCACGTGGCGCACGAGTGCATCCTGGACCTGCGCGGCTTCAAGGAGACCAGCGGCGTGATGGCCGAGGACGTCGCCAAGCGGCTGATCGACTACGGCTTCCATGCGCCCACGCTGTCCTTCCCCGTGCCCAACACGCTCATGGTGGAGCCCACCGAGAGCGAGACGCTGGCCGAGCTGGACCGCTTCATCAACGCGATGATCGCCATCCGCGGCGAGATCCGCCGGATCGAGCAGGGCGAGTGGCCCCAGGACGACAACCCGCTCAAGAACGCGCCCCACACCGCGCACAGCCTGCTGGGCGGCGAGTGGACGCACCCCTACCCGCGCGAGGCCGCGGCCTATCCGGTCGCGGCGCTGCGCCAGGCCAAGTACTGGTCGCCCGTGGGCCGGGTGGACAACGTCTACGGCGACCGCAACCTGTTCTGCAGCTGCGTGCCGGTGTCCGACTTCGCGTGAGAACGCGCGCGGGCTACCATCGCATCTTTTGACCGGAGACCCGAACCGTGAAGAAGTCCCTGCTGCCCGTCCTCGCCGCCGTCCTGCTGGCCGGTACCGCCTGCGCCCAGAAACCGGCGGGCGCCCCGGCGGAGTCCGCCGCGAAGGCGCCCGTGACCACCGCGAGTGGCCTGGTGTATGAGTCGATCAAGGAAGGCACGGGCGAATCGCCCAAGGCCACCGACGTGGTGAAGGTGCACTACCGCGGCACGTTCCTGGACGGCAAGGAGTTCGACAGTTCCTACAAGCGCGGCGAGCCCACCGAGTTCCCGCTCAACCGCGTGATTCCCTGCTGGACCGAGGGCGTGCAGCGCATGAAGCCGGGCGGCAAGGCCCTGCTGACCTGCCCGCCCGCCATCGCCTACGGCGCGGCCGGCGCGGGCGGCGTGATCCCGCCGAACGCCACGCTGCGCTTCGAGGTCGAACTCGTGTCCGTGCGCCGCTGAAGCAAGGTCCCGGGCGTGCAGTGGCTCCGCGTGGGCGAACTGGCGCGCCGCACCGGCCTGACGGTGCGGGCGCTGCACCACTACGACGAAATCGGCCTGCTGGCGCCTTCCGGACGCTCGGGCTCCGGCTATCGCCTCTACAGCGAGGCAGACGTGCGGCGGCTGCATGCCATCCAGACGCTGCGCCACCTCGGGCTGCCGCTCGGCGACATCGCCGGACTGCTGGAGGACGGCGGTCCGGACCCCGGGCACCTCATCGCGCAACAGATCGAGTCGCTGGACCGGCAGATCGCCCAGGCCGCCGAACTGCGTGCGCGGCTGTCCCTGCTGCGCGACGGCCTGATGACCGGATCTGCGCCCAGCATGGGCGATTGGCTCGATTCGCTGGCGCTGATGGCCACCTACGGCAAACATTTCAGCGCGGCCGAACTGCAGTGGATCTTCCGCAACTGGAAGCGCATCGAGGCCGACTGGCTCGTGGTGCGCGATCTCGTGCGCGGCGCGATGGACCGCAGGCTGCCGGCCGATGACCCACATGTGCAGCAGCTCGCCCACCGCTGGATGGACCTCATGCTCCACTGGATGGAGGGCGACATGGACCTGCTGGAGCGCTGGGGGCACATGTTCCGCACCGAACCGGGCGCGCAGGGCCGCAATCACGCACCGCCGGGCGACATGATCGCGTACATCGAGGCGGCGATCGACCTGCGCATGGAGCGTCTGCTGCGGCACGTCGACATGGCGGACCTGCGCCGCATGGGCCATGTTCCCTACACCGAATGGGCGGCCCTCGAAGCCGACGTGCAGGCGCTGATGGACCGGCGGCGGCCCCCGTCCTGCGACGAAGCCGCGGCGGCGGTCCGGCGCTGGAGTGCTCTGTTCGACACGCTGTGCGGCCACGACCCGGACCTGCGGCGCAAGCTGCTCGCGGCCTCGGCCGCCGAGCCGCTGCTGCGCGCGGGCGCGCCGCTCGGCCCGGCCGTACGGGCCTATCTGGAGACCGCCGCCCTGGCGTCTGCGCAACGGCACCCGGCACCGCTTGACCCTCACGCAACGTGAGGCTCGATATTCGGGGCCCATGACATCCGCTCCGACCTCCTCCCCTTCCGGTGCCCCGGCGCCCCTGTCGCGCAACCGGGATTTCCGCTGGCTCACGGCCAGCTCGGCCCTGTCGCTGCTCGGTGACCAGTTCTCGCTGATAGCCCTGCCCTGGCTGGTGCTGCAGAACACGGACGACACGCGTGTGCTGGGTACCGTACTGGCCCTCACCAGCGTGCCCCGGGCCCTGTTCATACTTGCAGGCGGCGCCATCGTGGACAGGCACTCCCCGCTGCGCATCCTGCGCACCACGCGCTGGCTGAACGCCGGGCTGACCGGCCTGCTGGCCCTGCTGGTCCTGGCCGGCCCGTGCCCGCTCTGGGCGCTGTACGCACTGTCGCTGGCCATCGGCATCTCCACCGCCTTCAGCATCCCGGCCGCGACCTCCATCACGCCGCGGGTAGTCGAGGCAGCTCAGCTGCACGCGGCCAACGGCGTCGGCATGGGATTGCGGCAGTTGGGCATGTCCGTCGGTCCGCTGTTCGCAGGTCTGCTGATCGCCGGGCTCGGCGGAGCGGGTGCGCGCCAGCCGGCGGACGCGACCGGCACCGGGGTGGCCTTCGCGCTGGATGCGCTGAGCTTCGCCGTCTCCGGCTGGATGCTCGGCCGGGTGCGGACGCGGCCAGCGGCCGGGCAGACGCCACCGGCCGGCGCCGTGGCGCGCTCCATCGGCGAGGGCCTGGCCCATGCCTGGCACGACCGGCCGCTGCGCACCTGCTTCCTCTACTGGGGGCTGCTGTCGGTGCTGGTGATGGGACCGACGCAGATCGCCCTGCCGGTGCTCGCGCACGACCACCCGCAACTCGGCGCCGCCGCCTTCGGCATCCTGGTGGGCGTGCACGGGGCCGGCACGCTTGCGGGCATGGCCCTGGCGGGCGCGCTGCCCCGACTGCGGCTCGTGAACCTCGGCACCACCCTGTTGGTGGTGGACGCCGTCGTGGGCCTGCTGATCGCGCCTCTCGGCGGCATCTCGGCGGTCTGGCAGGGCGCGCTGTTGATGGGTGGCGTGGGCCTGCTCGGCGGTTTCATCCAGGTGGGACTGTTCACCTGGATCCAGCAGCGCGTGCCTTCCCGCCTGCTCGGTCGCACCATGGCACTGTTCATGTTCATCTTCATGGGACTGCAGCCTGTGGCGGCGGCGGCCACCGGCTGGCTGCTGCGGGTCTTGCCGGCGGACCGGCTGTTCTTGGTGTGCGGCGGCACCCTGGTGCTGGCCGCGGCCATCGCAGCCGTGGTCACGCCGATGCGCCGGATGGAGGATGTGCGCCGGCCGCTGCCTTGACCGCGCAGGGCCGCGGGCCTTGGCGCATGGCTGCCGGCCCGCGGCGTACACTGGCAGGCTACCCACCACCGTGCCGCCGTTTCACGCGCCGGGTAGCGCAACCGTTCCCGAGCCGCCCCCGCCGCCCATGAGCCGTCCCCATCTGTCCTTCCTGCTGCCCCCCGATCCGGAGGGTGATCGCGGCGCTCCCCCGGACGGCGGGCCGGCAAGCCCGCCCCCGGACGCCGCGCCTGCTGCGCCGGCGCCGGCCGTCGGCGAGGCCGGTGCCAACCGGCGCAGCCCAGGCCGACCCGAAGGGCCCGTGGCCGCCCTCATCGCGGAGCTGCGCGCCTACCAGGCCGAACTGGAAGTGCAGAACAAGGTCCTGCGCTACAGCCAGGCCGCGGCCGAAAGCGCTTCCGAACGTTTCGAGACGCTCTTCGCCAGCGTGCCGCTGGCCCTCATGGTGCTCGACGAGCACGACATGGTGGTGCAGGCCAACTCGATGGCGCACCGCTGCTTCCAGCCCACCGAGGCCGACCGGCCGCTCACCTCGCTGATGCCGTTCGTGTGCTCTGACGACGCCGACCGCGTGCGCGACACCTTCGCGCAGGCACGCGACCAGGGCCACGGCGAGGCCAGCGAAGTGGTGTTCCCGATCGGCCGGCACGGCGCGGGCATCACGGGCGACCTGTACATCGCGCGCATCGAGGCCCCGCAGGCGGACGGCGCCCCCGCCCAATTGCAGTACCTCTGCGCGGTGGTGGACCAGGGCCCGCTCGTGGCCGAGCGGCGCGCCCTGCAGCAGAGCGCCGCGGCCCTGCAGGAGCGCAATGCGCAGCTCTACGCCAGCGAGCGGCGCCTGGAGGCCGTGATCAATTCCGCGCTGGACGCCATCATCTGCGTGGACCAGCACCAGCGCATCACCGTCTTCAATCCCACGGCCGCTGCGCTGTTCCAGTGTTCCACCGCCGACGCGCTCGGCAGCCCGCTCGACCGCTTCCTGCCCGATGCCGTCCAGGCGCTCGCGTTCGCCCAACTGGCCACCCAGGCGGTGCTCGGCGAGATGGTGGCCCTCACCGCCAGCGGCAAGGAACTGGCGGTGGAAGTGAGCGTGTCGTTCGAGCGGCATGCCGAGGGCGAGACCACCACGGTGTTCGCGCGCGACCTCACCGGCCGCAAGAAGGCCGAGGCGCACCGCAGCGAGCTGGAAGCGCAGCTGCGCGAGTCGCACAAGATGCAGGCCGTGGGCACCATGGCCGGCGGCATCGCCCACGATTTCAACAACATCCTGAGCGCCATCCTCGGCAACGTCGAGCTGGCCAAGGCCGACTGCGCCGCCGATGCGCCGGCGCTGGAGAGCCTGCGCGAGATCGAAAAGGCCGGCCGGCGCGCGCGCGACCTGGTGCGGCAGATCCTCACCTTCAGCCGCAACGAGCCGCCGCAGCGCACCGCCGTGCCCGTGTCGGAAGCCGTGCACGACACCGAGCGCCTGCTGCGCGTGACGCTGCCGCCCGCCATCGAGCTGCGCCTGCAGATCGACGCGCCCCTGCCCGCCATGCTCGCCGACGCCACCCAGGTCGAACAGGCGCTGCTGAACCTCTGCACCAACGCGATCCACGCCATCGGCGATGCGCGCGGCACGGTGCGGGTGGAAGCCTCGGCCACGCAGCCCGACCAGCGCCTGTGCGAACGGCTCGCCCTGCCCCCCGGCGAGTACGTGGTGATCAGCGTGATCGACAACGGCCCGGGCATGGACGCCGCCACGCAGCAGCGCATCTTCGAGCCGTTCTTCACCACCAAGCCCGTCGGCCAGGGCACCGGCCTGGGGCTGGCCGTGGTGCACGGGGTGATGCGCACCCACGGCGGCGCGGTGGACGTGCAGAGCGCGCCCGGCGAAGGCAGCCGCTTCACGCTCTACTTCCCCGCGGTGCCGCAGGCCCCCGCCGCCGCGCCGGCACCCGAACGGGACCGGCCTGCCGCCGCCGCGCGGCCGGCCCCCGCGCCCGCTCCCGCCCCGCGCGAGGCGGAAACCGGTGCAGGTGCGGAGGCCGCCAGCACCGCACCGCCCCCGCCCCCGCCCCCGCCCCCGCCCGCACAGGCCAGCCCGCCCGAGCGCCAGCACCACGTGATGTACGTGGACGACGACCAGGCGCTGGTCTTCCTCGTGCAGCGGCTGCTGCGCCGGCGCGGCTACCGCGTGAGCGGCTTCACCGATCCGCGGGAGGCGGCCGTGGCGCTGGCCGGCGACCCGCAGGCCTACGACCTCGTGGTGACCGACTACAACATGCCCGGCTACTGCGGCGTGGATCTGGTGCGCGAGGCCAAGCGCATCCGCGCCGACCTGCCCGTGGCGCTCGCCTCGGGCCACGTCACGGCCGAGATCGAGCGCGATGCGCTGGCCGAGGGCGCGAATGCGCTGATCCACAAGCCCAACGACGTGGACGAGCTGTGCGCCACGGTGCACCGGCTGGTGCACGGCTCCGCGACGTGAGCGCCGTGAGCGGTCCCGCGCCGGACGGCGGCGCGCAGCCGCCCGTGCCCGAATGCCTCTACGCCGATGGCGACCTCATCGTGCTCGCCAAGCCCGCGGGCCTGCTCTGCGTGCCCGGCCGCGGCCCGGACAAGCAGGACTGCCTGAGCGCCCGCGCCGCGCGCCAGTGGCCCGGTGCCTGCGTGGTGCACCGCCTCGACCAGGCGACCTCGGGCCTCGTGCTGATGGCGCTCCATGCCGGGGCGCAGCGCGCGCTCGGCCACGCCTTCGCCGCGCGCGAGGTGCACAAGCGCTACGTGGCGGTGGTGCACGGGAGCCAGGGCACCGTCCCGGACGGCCCCTGGCAGGCGATCGATCTTCCCATCGCCGCCGACTGGGAGCGCCGTCCGCTGCGCGTGGTGGACCCGCAGCACGGCAAGCCGAGCCTCACGCGCTGGCGGCCGGCGCCGGCCACCGAAGGCGCCCCGGCACCGGCGCCCGACACCCTGCGCGTGCTGCTGGAGCCCGTCACTGGCCGCACGCACCAGCTGCGCGTCCACATGGCGGCCATCGGCCATCCGATCCTGGGCGATGCGCTCTACGCGCCGCCGTCCGTCCAGGCCCGCGCGCCGCGGCTGCTGCTGCACGCGCAGCAGATCGCGTTCGCGCATCCGCGCACCGGCGCTCCCCTGTCCTTCCATCTGCCCGCGCCGTTCTGAGCAGGCCGCCGCAGTACCATCGCGGCACCATGCAAGGCACTTCCCTCCCCTCGTCCTCCGCGGCTGCGGCCTCCCCCTCGGAGCCGCGCCCGCTCGTCATCCTCACCGGCGCCTCGCGCGGCATGGGCCTGGCCATGGCCCGGCAGCTGCTGCAGCAAGGCCATGCGCTCGTCACGCTCGCCCGCGCCACCAGCGGCGAGCTGGCCGGCATCGCGCAACAGGCCGGCGCGCCGCTCGAACAGTGGGAGCAGGATCTCGCGGACGGCGCCGCTGCCGCCGGGCGCCTGCGCCAGTGGCTCACGGCCCGGCCGGCCGGCAGCTACGCGAGCGCCACGCTCATCAACAACGCGGGCGTGGTGCCCCGCATCGCCCCGCTGTCGGACTGCGAACCGGCCGATCTCGCGAATGCGCTGCGCGTCGGGCTCGAAGCGCCGATGCAGCTCACCGCCGCGTTCCTCGCCGCCACGCGCGGCTGGGGCGTGCCGCTCAAGGTGCTGAACATCTCGTCCGGCCTCGGGCGCCGCGCCATGGCGTCGCAATCGGCCTACTGCGCGGCCAAGGCCGGCATGGACCACTTCACGCGCTGCCTCGCGCTCGATGAAGCGCAGCGGCCTGGCGGCGCCCGGGTATGCTCGCTGGCTCCCGGTGTGATCGACACCGACATGCAGGTCCATCTGCGCGCCGCCGACCCGGCCGCTTTTCCCGACCAGCAGAACTTCGCCAACCTCAAGACGGATGGCGCACTGACCTCGCCCGATGACGCCGCCGCGCGCGTGCTCGCCTGGCTCGCCCGCCCGGACTTCGGCGACACCCCCGTGGCCGACGTGCGGCAGCCCTGAGGCCCTCGCGCTGCCGGGCCGCGCCCGGCCATCGCGAAGATTCCGCCGCGCCTAGCGCTTGCCCGGTTGCGCGCGGCCTCCCGGCACGCCAAGAATGGCGGCCACCGCATACGAAGTATTTCCTTCCGGAGACAAACCACCCATGATCCGCACCGCGATTTCTTTCGCCGCCCTCGCCTTCGCGCTGGGCACCGCCACGGCCCAGACGGCCCCGTCCGCCGCGCCCCCCGGCAATGCCTACCCCGCCAAGCCCGTGCGGCTCATCGTGCCCTTCCCGCCCGGCGGCGGCACCGACATCCTCTCGCGCCTCGTCGCGACCAAGCTCACCGAGACCCTGCACTGGACGGTGGTGCCCGACAACCGCGCCGGCGCCGGAGGCACCATCGGCATCACCGAGACCGTCAAGGCCGCGCCCACGGGCTACGACCTCGTCATGGGCCAGAAGGACAACCTCGTCGTCGCGCCCTACCTCTACAAGAACCTGCCCTGGGACCCGACCAGAGACCTCGTGGCCATCGCGCACGTGGCCTACACCCCGGTGATCATCGCCACCAGCGCCAATTCGCGCTTCAAGACCCTGGCCGACGTGGTGGCCGCCGCGCGCGCCGAACCCGGCAAGGTCACCTATGGCTCGCCCGGCAACGGCACCACGATCCACCTCGCGGGCGACCTGTTCGAGAAGGCCGCGGGCATCAAGCTCAGCCACATTCCCTACAAGGGTTCCAACCCGGCCCTGATGGACGCGATGGCCGGCAACGTGGACCTGCTGGTGTCCTCCGTGCCCTCGGCCATGGGCCAGATCAAGTCCGGCAAGCTGCGCCCGCTGGCCGTGACCTCCATCAAGCGCAGTTCCTCGCTGCCCGACGTTCCCACCGTGGCCGAATCGGGCTACAAGGGCTTCGACGTCAGCTCCTGGTACGGCATCTTCGCGCCCGCGGGCACGCCGGCCGGCGTGGTCGCCACCGTGAACACCGAGGTCAACAAGCTGCTCGCCCAGCCGGACATGCGCGCCGCCATCCAGGCCCAGGGCGCCGAGCCGGAGTCGATGAGCAGCGCGCAATTCTCGACGCTGCTCAAGACCGACTATGCGAAGTGGAAGGGCATCGTGGAGGCGTCGGGCGCGAAGATCGAGTAAGGGCAACCGCGGCGCAGCCGCGGGGCAGCGCGCGGTTCACGCCGGGGCCCGCGCGTCCGGCACCCCGGCCTCTTCCCGCGCGATGATGAAATCGATCAGGGCGCGCACCGCCGGCGTCTGGTAGCGGTCGGGCACGTGCAGCAGGAATTTCTGCGTCGACAGGAAATCGAGCGCATCCGGCTCCAGCGCCAACAACTGCAGACCGCCGCGCGCGACCGCTGTCTCCACCATGTAGTCGGGCATCAGCCCGACCCCCAGCCCCTGCGATATGGCGTCCAGCAGGAAGTGGAAGTTCGCGGAGATGAGGCGCGGCCGGATGCGCGCGACGCGCCGGCTCGTCCCCTGCACCCAGGTGGTCCGCAAGCGCTCGCTGGTCTGCGACGAAGCGATCAGCGGCAGCGCCCGCAGCGCCTCCAGGTCCTGCGGCCGGCCGTGCCGCTCCAGGAACGCCGGGGCCGCGCACGCCACGTAGCGCACCGTGCCCAGCCGGCGGGCCACGAGCTGCGCCGGGGGCTCGGCCATGACGCGCACGGCGAAATCGATCGATCCCTTCACCAGGTCTTCGAGATCGTTGTTGAAGATCGCGTGCAGGGCGATGTCCGGATGCGTGCGCATGAACTCCGTGAGCCACGCCGACATGCGCAACTGGCCATAGCCGATCGGCACGCCCAGCCGCACCGTTCCCTGCAGCCCCTTTCCCAGGTCGTTCACCACTTCGTCGGCCGCCATGACCTCGTGGCGCATCGCCAGGCCGTGCTCGTAGAGCTTGAGCCCGATCTCGGTGGGAACCAGCTCCCGCGTGGTCCTGCGCAGCAGTTGCACGCCCAGCTGGCGTTCGAACCGGTTGATCCGCTGGCTGACGTTGGCACGGCTCATGCCGAGGGCCGCCGCCGCCCGGCTCAGGTTGCCGGCCTCGATGATGTCCACCAGCAGGCCCAGGGCTTGCACATCCATTGTCAACCTCCAGTTAGCATAACCATCACCAATTTCGCACGATTGTAAATTTTCACGAACGTCCGAATAATCGGGGTCCAACGCCGCCGGCAGCCCGCCTGCTGCGGCCTCTTCTTCGTCCGTTGCTTCCCTCCCTCCGCCCACGATGCACCCCGGCACCCCCGCCCCCCTCCCGCTCTCCGGCCTGCGCGTCCTCGATCTGTCGCGCGTGCTGGCCGGCCCGATGTGCGCCATGGCCCTGGCCGACCTGGGTGCCGACGTGGTCAAGGTGGAGCATCCCGAGCACGGCGACGACACGCGCGACTGGGGCGTGCGCATCGGCGCGCGCAATACGTCGTACTTCAACAGCGCGAACCGCAACAAGCGCTCCATCGCGCTCGATCTGCAGGACGAGGCAGGCCTCGCGGTCGCACGGCGCCTGGCCGCGCGGGCCGACGTGGTGATCGAGAACTTCAAGCCGGGCGGGGCCGACCGGCTGGGGCTCGGCTACGCCGAGCTGAGCGCGTCGAACCCGCGCCTGGTCTATTGCTCGATCTCGGGCTATTCGCGTGCCACGGCCGAAGCGCAGCGCCCCGGCTACGACCTGGTGGTACAGGGCGAGGCCGGGATCATGGCCATGAACGGCGAAGAGGGACAGGGCCCGCTCAAGTTCGGCGTGGCTGCGGTGGACATGTTCACCGGCATGTACGCGGGCCAGGCGATCCTCGCGGCGCTGTACGAACGCCATGCGACCGGGCGGGGCCGCCACGTTCAGATGGCCCTCTACGACTGCGGGCTGATGATCACTTCCTACTACGGCATGGAGGCGCTGCTGCGGGACGGCGACCCCCCGAAATTCGGCAACGCGCATCCGGCGATCGTGCCCTACGGCGTGTTCGACGCGAGCGACGGGCCGGTCGTCATGACCGTGGGCAACAACGGCCAGTTCGAACGCTTCTGCCGCGACGTGGTGGGCCGGCCGGAATGGGTGGCCGACGAACGCTTCGCCACCAACACCGCCCGCTCCGCGCACCGCGCCGTGCTGCTGCCCATGGTCCGCGAGGCGCTGCTGGGATTCAGCCGGCGCGAACTGCTCGCCCGCCTGGAGCAGGCCCACATCCCCTGCGGCGAAGTGCTCGGCATGCATGCCGCGCTGAACTCTCCGCGCACGGAAGCCGCGGGCCTGCTGCACCGCTACGAGGACACCGAGGCGGGCGCGCAGGCGGTGCTGTCGCCCCCCTACGTGATGGACGGCGAACGCCTGCGCGTGCGCCGCACGCCGCCCCGCCTGGGCGAGCACACCGACGAGATCCTGCGCGAA
The DNA here is from genome assembly GCF_031844105.1 of Acidovorax sp. PRC11. Lineage (NCBI taxonomy): Bacteria > Pseudomonadati > Pseudomonadota > Betaproteobacteria > Burkholderiales > Comamonadaceae > Acidovorax > Acidovorax sp. PRC11. The sequence continues at coordinate 103,417 of NZ_JAUZUQ010000001.1, forward strand.
CTGCAGGCCCTGGAAGACGCGGCGGCGGCCGGCTGAGGCCGGACGCTGCCCCGCCGGCGCGGCCCCCGCGGCCGCACCGGCGCAGACGACGATTCATTCAACAAGGAGACAAGCATGCACGCCCATCCGACCACCCCCCTCACCCGCCGACGGCTGCTCCAGGCCGGCGCGGCCGCAGCCTTGGCGGGCACCGGCCTGCCCGTCCTGGCAGCGGAAGAGGCCTGGCCTGCCAAGATCGTCAAGATGGTGGTGGCCTTCCCCGCCGGCGGGCCGACCGACACGGCCGCGCGCATCGTGTCGCAGAAGCTCGCCGACCGGCTTGGTACCGCGATCGTGGTGGACAACCGCCCCGGCGCCTCGGGTTCGGTGGGCACGGGGTCGTTCATCAAGTCGCCCCCGGACGGCAACACCCTGTCGATGTTCGGCATGCCCGCGCTGCTGGCGCCGCTCATGTACAACAACAACGCCTACGACGTGGAGAAGGATTTCCAGTGCGTGTCCACGGTGTACGACCTGCCCATGGCCATCGTCGTGAACCCGTCGGTGATGCAGGGCGTGGATTCCGTCCAGGCGATGATCGCGCAGGCGAAGGCGGCCAAGCCGGCGTTGAACTACACCAGCTCCGGCACGGGCAGCTTCGGTCACCTGGCGATGGAGCAACTGAAGGATCTGGGCGGCTTCGACATGCAGCACGTGCCCTACCGCGGCAGCGCGCCCGCCGTCACCGACCTGCTCGGCGGGCAGCTGGGCATCATGTTCGCCGACGTGGTCGCGGCCCTGCCGCACATCCGCGCCGGCAAGCTGCGGGCGATCGCGCTCAGCTCGCCGCGCGGCCGGCTGCTGCTGCCGGGCGTCAAGACGATCTCCGAGCAGGGCTTCCCGAATTTCGACTTCGACTCCTGGGGCGGGATCATCGCGCCGCTCGGCACGCCGCCCGCCGTGAGTGCGCGCCTGAACCGCGAACTCAAGGACATCCTCTCGAACGACAAGGACGTGCAGGAAAAACTGCTGCAGGCCGGGGCCATCGCCGCCTACCAGCCCGCGGACGCCATGCGCAAGCGCCTCTCGACCGACCGGGCCCGCTGGACGAAGGTCGCGAAGGACAAGAACATCAGCGCGGCGACCTGAGGGTCTGCGCCCGGGCCGGCCCCTGGCCATGAAAAAACGGCTCCCGCGGGAGCCGTTCTTGATGGGACGCCTGCGGGATCAGTCCCGCACCACCAGCACCGGCGTGTGCACCGCGCCCAGCACGCGCTGCGTGACGCTGCCCAGCACCAGCTTCTCCAGCCCGCGGCGGCCGTGCGACCCCATCACGATCAGGTCGGCACCCGTGCTCTCCAGCGCCTGCAGGATGCCGTCGTGCACGGCATGGCCTTCACCGATCACCGTGTTCACGGTCACGCCGGCTTCTTCCATCGCCTTGCGGGTGGCGTCGAGCGCGGTGTTGGCCTCGGCGGTGGCGGCGTTCATGTACTGCGACTGCCCGTAGGCGAAATCCGCGCCCACGCCGGTGAAGGGGTACGGGTCCACCACGTACACGGCGGTCACCTGGGCGCCGAAGGCCTTGGCGAGGCCGGCGGCCTTGGCCACGGCCGTCATGGAAGTGGGCGATCCGTCCACCGGAATCAGGATGTGCTTGAACATGGACTTCTCCTTCGTTGATGGTTGTGGAAATGACTGCACCAGTGTGCCGCAATTGGCCGCAGCAGGGTTGATTCGCATCAAGCCGGTGGGGTTGCAGCCTCGTCCTGCTGGAAGCCGCCGCGCCGGCAGGTGACCACGAGCGTGTCGCGGAAGCCGGCACCCTCGCCCAGGGGCTGGATCGGCGTGGTCTCGTGGATCATGCGCGCGTCGTCCAGCAGCATCAGCGACCAGGGCTCGCTGAGCGTGAAGCGGTGGCCGCTCGGGCCGGCCGCCTCGAAGATGCGGGTCTCGCCGCCCTTCACGCCCTGGCGGCCCACGAGGAACACGGCCACGAGGTCGACGCCGTCGCGGTGCGCGCCCTCCGGTGTCGGCCGGCCGATGCCGTCGGTGGTGTCGATGCGGAACTGGTGCGCCTCCAGGAACCACGGCTCGGGCCGCTCCGCCAGCGCCTCCTGCGACAGGCGGGCCAGCGCGGCGAGCAGCGCGCGCCAGGCCGGTTGCGCGGTGGTGGCGTCCAGCATGGGCGCGAACCAGCGCTGCATGCCGCCGTGCAGGGCGTTGTAGTCGATCGGCTGCCAGTGCGCGCGGTGCGGTACCTGCCTCACGCCCTCCGCCCCCGGCCCCTCGGCCACGAAGCAGGAATGCCGGCGCCGGCGGTAGCGGCCGCCATCCTTCAGGAACTCGTCGGGCGGCAGGGCCGGCCAGTCGGCATGCAGCGCCTGCAGTTGCGCGAGCGGCACGCCGATCCACGCGGCGGTGTCTTCGGGCCGCAGCACGGCGTAACCGGTACTGCGCAGGTGCGGGGCGACCTGCCCGGGCGGCAGGTACGGCGGGGGAAAGGTGATGTGCGCCATGGTGCGGGAAGCTTAACGCCCTGCGCGCGTGCCGGCTGCAGTAGCATGCATGCCGCCGCGGCTGCCGCCCGGCCGAGCCCCCAGGAGATTCCCATGGCCCATGAACGCCGCAACTATGTCCGCGTCGCCTTCGAGGCGCCCGCCCGCCTTGCCGTGAGCGGCCACGGCACCTTCGAGGTGCAGGTGCTCGACGTCTCGCTGCGCGGCGCGCTGGTGGAGCTTCCCGCGGGCCAGTCCCTGCCGCAGGGCGTGGCCTGCGCGCTCTCCATTCCGCTGATGGAAGGCCAGGAGCAGATCGCGATGTCCGGAGAGCTGGCGCACATGGAAGGCAGCTGCGCGGGCCTGCAGGGCGACACGATCGACCTCGACAGCGTCACCCACCTGCGCCGGCTGATCGAACTGCAGCTGGGGGATGCGGCCCTGCTGGAACGCGACCTGCAGGCGCTGGTGTCGGGCCACCGGGGCCGCGGCGTGCCCGCCCAGCCGGCCATGGGGCACTGAGCGAGCGCCTGCGGGGGGCGGCGCCCCCGGCGTGCGCCGGGGAGTCAGTGCGCCGGCGCCTCCGCGGCGGCCGGGGCCGCGGCCTCCGCCTCCTGCAGCTGCCGCCACATCACCTTGCCGCTGCCGCTCTTGGGCAGCGCGTCGGCGAACTGCACCACGCGCGGCACCTTGTAGACGGCCATGTTGTCGCGGCACCAGGCGACGATGTCGGCCTCGGACACCTGCCCCCGGTGCGAGGGCCGCAGCACCACCACGGCCTTGACCGTCTCGCCGCGGTAGCTGTCGCGCGCGGAGATCACGCAGGCTTCCTGGATGGCGGGGTGGCGGAACATCAGCGCCTCGACCTCGGCGGGCCACACCTTGAAGCCGCTCGCGTTGATCATGCGCTTCAGACGGTCGGTGATGAAGAAATAGCCCTCCTCATCCACGCGGCCCAGGTCGCCGGAACGGAAGAAGCGCTTGCCATCGAGTTCGATGAAGGCCGCCTCGGTCGGCACGGGCAGCTTCCAGTAGCCGCTGAACACGCCGGGCCCGTGGATGACGATCTCGCCCTGCTCGCCCGTGGGTACTTCCTGCAGCGTGTCCGGATCGATCACCCGGGCATCCGTGCTGATGAAGGGAATGCCCAGGCACTGCTGCTTGGGCCGGTCCGGCGGATTGGTGTGCGACGGCGCGGCGGTCTCGGTCAGGCCGTAGCCCTCGGAGTAGCGCAGGCCGAACTGATCCAGCAGCCGCTGCGCGACGGCCTGCGGCATCGCCGCCCCGCCGCCGCCGATGTAGACCAGGCTGGAGAGGTCGTACCCCCCGAAATGCGGGCTCGCCATCAGGTCGATCACCATGGTGGGGATGTTCGTCCAATTGGTGACGCGGTAGCGCGAGATGAGCCGGCCCGCCAGGTCGCGGTCCCAGCGCGGCATCATCACCAGCGTCGCACCGGCGTAGATGGACGAATGCATCAGGCTGACCATGCCGGTGATGTGGAACATCGGCACCACGGCCAGGGTCACGCTCTCGGACGTGGCCGTGCCCCAGAGCGCGCTGGCGACCGCGTTGTGCATGATGCTGCGGTGCGGATGCATGCAGCCCTTGGGCAGCCCGGTGGTGCCGCTGGTGTAGGGCAGCACGGCGAGATCGTCCGGGCCGGCCTCGGGCGCGGGGATCGCGTCCCGGCAGGCCAGGGCCTCGCGCCAGGCATGCACCGCGCCGCCGTCGAGCGCCGGCAGCGGCCGGGCGGTACGGAGCCAGTCGCGCCAGGCCTCCGGCATGGCCTGCGCCTCTTCCGATGCCGGATCGAAGGCATCCGCGAACTGCGACACCACCAGGTGCTGCAGCCGCCGGTCGGCAGGGAGCGCATTGCTCGCGGCGGCCAGCTCGGGCGCGAGGTCGGCCGTGGTGATGGCCACGCGCGCATCCGGATCGGTGATGTAGTGCTTGAGCTCTTCCGCGCGGTTCATCGGATTGACGGGCACCACGACGGCGTCGGCACGCAGGATGGCGAAGTGCGCGATGACCAGCTGCGGGCAGTTCTGCATGCACAGCAGCACCCGGTCGCCCCGGCGCACGCCCGACGCGCGCAGGTGCGCGGCCAGGCGCTCCGCCGCGTCCGCCAGCGCCCGGTAGCCCAGCCGCGCGCCGAAGAACACCAGCGCAGGCTTGTCCGGATAGCGCTGGGCATTGATGGCCAGGTTGCTCCACAGGGAGGTGGCGGGCGGGGTGAGGGAGTGCGGCAGGCGCTTGGGCCAGTGGGCGTAGTGGACTTGTGGAGCAGGCATGGGACGGGAGATTTCCTGAGTTTCCATGGATCGAAACGAAGCCCCCATCGTGGGCCGCATGCGCCGCACCCGTATTGGGGATGGCCCCTAGGCTCCGTCACCCAGGCGACGCGCGGCCGGCGCTTTGGCCAAGGCGCCCCGGGGACGTTGCGGGACCCGGCGTTTTTGTAACCGCTTGTCCCACAGGCCCCGTTCCGGGCCAGCGGGGCAGCCAGGGCCTTTCCCCATGAACGACAATGCGGGCTGCGTCTGCGCGCCACCGTGCCCCGCCCTCCGCCGGGCCGGCGGCGCCGCAGCTTTTTTCCCGCACCTTCATCGCTATTTCATGCCGGCCCGCGCGGTGCTGCGCGCGGTCACGGCCTGCGGCCCATGGACTCCATGAACATTGTCATCCTCGACGACTACCAGGACGCCGTCCGCAAACTCCATTGCGCCGCGCGCCTCGACGCCTACACCGCCAAGGTCTACACCAACACCGTCAAGGGCCTCGGCCAGCTCTCCGTGCGCCTCAAGGACGCCGACATCATCGTGCTCATCCGCGAGCGCACGCAGATCACGCGGCAGCTCGTGGAGAAGCTGCCCCGCCTCAAGCTGATCGCCCAGACCGGCAAGGTGGGCGCGCACGTCGACGTGGCCGCCTGCACCGAGCGCGGCATCGCCGTCGCCGAAGGCGTGGGCTCCCCGGTGGCGCCGGCCGAGCTCACCTGGGCGCTGATCATGGCGGCCATGCGCCGCCTGCCCCAGTACATCTCCAACCTGAAGCACGGCGCCTGGCAGCAATCGGGCCTGCGCTCGGCCTCGATGCCGCCGAACTTCGGCGTCGGCACCGTGCTGCGCGGCAAGACCCTCGGCATCTGGGGCTACGGCCGCATAGGGCAGATCGTCGCGGGCTACGGCCGCGCGTTCGGCATGAACGTGCGCGTCTGGGGCCGCGAGGCGTCGCGCGCGCAGGCGCTCAGCGACGGCCTGCAGGTGGCGACCACGCGCGAGGAATTCTTCTCGCAGTGCGACGTGGTCTCGCTGCACCTGCGGCTCAACGACGACACCCGCGGCATCGTGCGCCTGGAGGACCTCTCCTCCATGAAACCCAACGCCCTGCTCGTGAACACCTCGCGCGCCGAGCTGATCGAGCCCGACGCCCTGATCGCCGCCCTGAACCGCGGTCGTCCCGGCATGGCCGCCGTGGACGTGTTCGAGAGCGAGCCGATCCTGCAGGGCCATGCGCTGCTGCGGCTCGAGAACTGCATCTGCACGCCGCACATCGGCTACGTAGAGCAGGACAGCTACGAGCTGTATTTCGGCGCGGCCTTCGACAACGTGGTGAACTACATCCGCGGCACGCCGACGAACATCGTGAACCCGGGGGCCCTGCAGGTGCGGCGCTGAGGGTGCGGGGCCGCAGCCCGACGCAGGATTAGCGTCTCCGGCCTGCGTTCTCCGGCACAACGAAAAAAGGCCTCCGCACGCGGAGGCCTTTTCACTGGAACGAAGCCGCTCAGTTCAGAGGCGTCTTCTTGCCGTCCTTGTAGTTGTACAGGGTGATGGCGGGGTTCTTCAGTTCGCCGTTGGGCTCGAAGGCGATCTGGGCGGTCACGCCCTTGTAGTTCGACTTCTGCAGCTCGGGGATGTAGACCTTCGGATCCCACGAGTTGGCACGCTTCATGGCGTCAACCAGCAGCATGGTGGCGTCGTAGGTGTAGGGGCTGTAGACCTGGAACTGGTTGGGGTACTTGGCGTCGTACTTGGCCTTCCAGGCGGTGCCGCCGGGCATCTTGGCCAGCGAGGCGCCGCCTTCCGCGCAGATCACGTTGGCGAGCGTCTTGGCACCGGCGGCCAGCTTGGCCACTTCGGCCGTGCAGATGCCGTCGCCACCGAAGTACTTCACGTTCGACAGGCCGAGCTGTTCCATCTGGCGCAGCATCGGGCCGGCCTGGGGATCCATGCCGCCGAAGAAGATGGCGTCGGGGTTCTTGGACTTGATCGACGTCAGGATGGCCATGAAGTCGGTGGCCTTGTCGGTCGTGAACTGCTCGTCCACCACCTTGATGCCCTTGGTCGCGGCCGTCTTCTTGAAGACGTCGGCCACGCCCTGGCCGTAGGCCGTGCGGTCGTCGATGATGGCGACCGACTTGAGCTTCAGCGTGTCGGCGGCGTAGGCGGCGAGGCCGGCACCCAGGGCGTTGTCGTTCGCGATAATGCGGAACGTCGTCTTGTAGCCGGGCTTGGTCAGGTTGGGGTTGGTGGCGGCGCCGGTGACGTGCGGGATGCCGCAGTCGTTGTACACCTTCGATGCGGGAATGGTCGTGCCGGAATTCAGGTGGCCCACCACGCCGGCGACCTTGGCGTCGCACAGCTTCTGGGCGGCGGCCGTGCCCTGCTTGGGATCGGCGGCGTCGTCTTCGGCCTGCAGTTCGAACTTGATCTTCTTGCCGCCGATGGTGATCCCCTGGGCATTCAACTCTTCGACGGCCATGCGGGCGCCATTTTCGTTGTCCTTGCCGTAGTGAGCCTGCGGGCCGGAAACCGGACCCACGTGGCCGATCTTCACCACCTGCTCTTGTGCGGAGGCGACACCGGCAAACGCCGCGATAGCGGCAACCACGGTCAGTTTCAACTTCAATTGCATATGAATCTCCAATAAGGGTGATCGCTGAGAACCTTCTTTTCCCCCAGCGCCGGAAACATATCGCAATTTATGGGCCAGGGCACGGGTAGTTGCGAGCAAATGTGATCGAAAACCACAGGGGAATACCCTGTAGCCATCGGTCATGTGCCACGGGCCGCGCCACCGGGGCGTTCAGCGCGGCGGGGCGCCGGGTGCCGCGAGTTCGTCCGCCACGGCTTCGTACACCGCATGGCGCACCACGGATTCGACCTCCTCGCGCAGGCGAGGCACCATGGAGCGGGTCTGCTCCTGCACCACGGTGGCGATGGCCTCGCGCAGGCGCTGGTCGAGCACCACGTCCACGCGCTGGATGATGCGGTGGATCACCATCTCCTCGATGCCGGAGAAGTCCGCGGCGGTGAGCGGCGGAACGGAGGGACCCGATGGGGCCGCGGCGAGCACGGGCGCGGGCACGGCGGCTGGCACGGGCACGGCGGCGATCGGGTCGCCGTCCGCCGCCGTCTCGGTGGCAGCCGAAGCCGGAGCCGAAGGTGGAGCCGGGAATGGCGTTCCCGTTGCGGACGCCGGCCGGGCGTCGCCGGCAGGCGGTGGCTCCGCCCCGGGCGTCGCCGCGTCGTCCCGGGCAGCACCCGGCACCGCATCGCCCAGGACCTGCACCACATCGGTGAGGGTGGGCACGAATTTGGGAGGCCCCTTGGGCGGCGTCGTAGGCATCGCTCAGCCCCCCTTCAGCACCAGGTCGTGGCGCACGATGGCATAGCCGCGCTGGGCGTAGTGCCGCCAGCGCTCGCGCGCTCCGGCGCGGTCGGCCTCGTCGGTGGAGCTCACCACTTCCACCAGCCGGCCGAAGCGCTCGAAGCCCGCGGGGACCGCGGGGCCCAGGTTCAGCAGCACCTGCGCATGGGCAGCGGCACGGGGATCGGTCGCCAGCAGCACGGGCGAGGCCTCGCGCAGATCGGCCTCGTCCTCCTGCCGGCAATGCGCGACGAAGTCCTGCGGGCCCAATGCCCAGAGGGCGCGGTCCACCGCATCGAGCATGGCGGAAGGCCCCGTGATCACCAGCAGCGCATCGCTGCGCACCGCCTTGCGCGCGAAGCGGCACGCATAGGCGAGCTTGTCCGGCGCATTGAAATGGAAGGCGATCTCGGTCATGCGGGCTCGCGCGCCTTCAAGCGGAATGCGGCCGTGGCGATCACGCGGCGCGCGCAGACCGGGCAGCGCGCGCAGGCGCCGCGGCACGCCGGGTACGGCCGGCGGCGGGTGCCGGTACCACTGCCGGTGCCGGTACCACTGCCGGTGCCGGTGCCGGTGCGGGAGCCGGTGCCGCGGCTGCAGCCGCCGTGCGGGAGCGTGCGCGGGCCGCGGGAGCCTGCACGGAATCGAGCAGGAACTGCACGAGCAGGCCGACGGGGCGGCCCGTCGCACCCTTGCCGCCGCCGCTCTTCCAGGCGGTGCCGGCGATGTCCAGGTGGGCCCAGGGCTGCGTGCCCACGAACTTCTGCAGGAACTTGGCGGCCGTGACGGCGCCCGCGGCGCGGCCGGCCACGTTGCCCATGTCGGCGAAATTGCTCTTCAGGCCTTCGGCGTATTCATCGTCGAGCGGCATGCGCCAGCACGGGTCCATCGCGGATTCGCCCGCCTGCTGCAGGCGCGTGGCCAGGGCCTCGTCGTTGGCGAACAGGCCGCTGCGCACCCCGCCGAGCGCGATCACGCAGGCGCCCGTGAGCGTCGCGATGTCCACCATCGCGGAGGGCTTGAAACGCGCGGCGTAGGCGATCGCATCGCACAGCACCAGCCGGCCTTCCGCGTCGGTGTTGAGCACCTCGATCGTCTGGCCGCTGAGGCTGGTGACGACGTCGCCCGGCTTCACCGCGCGGCCGTCGGGCATGTTCTCGCAGGCGGGGATCAGGCCGACCACGTTGATCGCGGGCCGCAGTTCGGCCAGCGCGCGGAACACGCCCAGCACGCTGGCGGCGCCGCCCATGTCGAACTTCATCTCGTCCATCTCGGCGGCGGGCTTGATGGAGATGCCGCCGGTGTCGAACGTGATGCCCTTGCCGATCAGGGCGACGGGCGCCTCGGTGCGGCCGGCGCCCTGGTAGCGCAGCTCGATGAAGCGCAGCGGCTCTTCGGAACCCTTGGCCACCGCGATGAAGGCGCCCATGCCGAGCTTCTGCACCTCGGCGGGCCCCATCACCTTGACCTGGATCGGGCCGTGTTTGGCCAGCGCCTTGGCCGCGCCGGCCAGCAGCGTGGGCGTGGCATGGTTGCCGGGCCGGTTGGCCCATTCGCGGGCGTATTCGACGCCCAGGGCGAGCGCGGTGCCGCGGGCGAATCCGGCCTTGGCGGCGGAGGCGTCGGCGACGCCGACCACCACGCGGGACAGCGCGCGCGGCTCGGCCTGCGACTTGGTGGCCGTGTAGACGTAGCTGGCGTCGGCGATGGCCTGCACGGCGGCACACGCGGCCGCGTCGGCATCGGCCAGGGCCGCGAGGCACACGGCCGCGCGCTTCACCTGCGGCGCCTTCCACTGCGCCGCGGCGCCCGTGAGCGCCTGGCGCACCGCGCGCGGGCTGCCATCGCCCGCGCCCAGCAGCAGCACGCGGCGGGCCGCGACGGCCGGGGCCTGGTAGAGCGCGAGGCTCTTGCCGGGCTTGGTTTCGAAGTCGCCCTGGCGGGTGGCATGGGCCACCAGCGCGGACAGCGCGTCGCCGGAGGGCTTGAAGCCCTCGGGCACCAGCACGGCGAGCAGATCGCATTTCTCGGCAGCGGCGGCGGCCAGGGACAGGGTCTTCAGATCGAAGTTCATAATCGGCGTTTTCCTTCGAGCCAATGTTATTCGATTCATCCATTCGCAAGGAACTGGCCCGCAGCTTCGGAGCGACGCTGGTGGTGCTGGTCACCGTGGTCATGACCATGATGCTGATCCGCACGCTCGGCCAGGCGTCGCGCGGCAGCGTGAACCCGTCGGACGTGATGCTCGTGATGGGCTTCACCGTGCTCGGCCAGTTGCCCACCATCCTCACCCTGAGCCTGTTCGTGGCCGTGGTCGGCACGCTCTCGCGCATGTACCGCGACAGCGAGATGGTCATCTGGTTCGCCAGCGGCCGGGGCATGCTCCATCTGCTCAGGCCCCTGCTGCGCTTCGCGTGGCCGGTGATGCTGGCGATCGCCACGCTGGCCCTGCTGATCTGGCCCTGGGCCAACCAGCAGATCCAGGAGCTCAAGGTGCAGTACCAGCAGCGCGGCGACATCGACCGGATCGCGCCGGGCGAATTCCAGGAATCCGCCAACGGCAACCGCGTGTTCTTCATCGACCGCGAGACGCCTGACAACCAGCAGGCGACCAATGTGTTCATCGCCTCCACCGAGCGCGGCCGCGAGACCGTCACCTCCGCGCGCAGCGCGCGGCTGGAGACGCAGGGGGGCCAGCGCATGGCGCTGCTGAGCGACGGGCAGCGGCTGGAGACTTCCGCCGACAAGCCGGGGCTCAAGGTGAGCGAGTTCACCGAGTACGGCACACGCATCGGCTCGGCCTCGGCCAACCCCTCCGACGACGTGGCCGTGAAGACGCGCACCACGCCGGAGCTGTTCGCCTCCAGCGATCCCACCTTCCGCGCGGAACTCGGCTGGCGCTTCGGGCTGGCGCTCGCGGCGCTGAACTTCGTCGTCCTCGGCCTGGCGGTGGCGAGCGCCAACCCGCGGGCGGCGCGCAGCACGAGCCTCGTCTTCGCGCTGTCCGCCTTCGTCGTCTACTACAACCTCATGACGTTCGGCCAGAGCTGGGTGGGCTCGGGCCGGATGGGCCTGGGCGCGTTCATGCTGCTGCTGCACGGCGGCACGCTGGCGCTGGGCCTGCTGCTGCTGGTGGCGCGGCACAACCGCTGGTCGCCGCGCATGCTGTGGCAGCGGCCGGCCGGAGGCAGCGCATGAAGACGATCCGCCGCCTCATCTACCGCGAGGCCCTCTCGGCCGTGGCCTTCGTCACGCTGGGCTTCCTCGCGCTGTTCGTGTTCTTCGACATGGTGGACGAGCTGCGCTACGTCGGCCGCGCCCTGGGCTACGAGGTGTCGCACGCGCTGCTCTACGTCGCGCTGGGCATTCCGAGCCACCTGTACGAGCTGCTGCCGATCACGGTGCTGATCGGCACCATCTTCGTGATGGCGCGCTTCGCGCAGAGTTCGGAATTCACCATCATGCGCACCAGCGGCCTGGGGCCGTGGCGCGCGCTGCGCACGCTGCTGGTGCTGGGCCTGGGGTTCGTGGTGCTCACCTTCGCCGTGGGGGACTACCTCGCGCCCGCGACCGACCGGCTCGCGCAGCTCGTGAAGGCGCGCTACCTGGGGCAGATCACCACCGGCGCCACCGGCGCCTGGCTCAAGGAGCGGCAGGGCGACCAATCGGTGGCCGTGAACGTGCGCTCGCTGCGGCACGACGGCGGCATGGGCAACGTGCGGATCTTCGAATTCGACGGCGACGGCCGGGTGGCCTCCACCATCCAGGCGGAATCGGGCGAGTTCGGCGCCGAGGGCTGGAAGCTGCATGGCGTGAAGCGCAGCGTCTTCCACCGCAAGGGCGCGGCCGAGGCACGCGTCGAGCGGCTGCAGGAGGCTCAGTTCCTCTGGCCCACCCACATCAGCAGCGACATGGTGGCGGCCTCGCTGCTCAAGCCCGACCGCATGGCGACGATCGACCTCTTCCAGTACATCCGCCACCTGGAGTCCAACGGCCAGACCGCGCAGAAGTACGAGATCGAGTTCTGGCGCAAGGTGTTCTATCCATTGAGCTGCCTGGTGATGGTGGTGCTGTCGCTGCCGTTCGCCTACCTGCATTTCCGCTCCGGCGGCATCGCGGGCTACGTGTTCGGCGGCGTGATGGCGGGCATCAGCTTCTTCCTGCTCAACAACGTGTTCGGCTATGCGGGCAACCTGCAGAACTGGTCGCCCTGGCTCACCGCGGCGGCGCCGGGGATCATCTATTCATTGCTGTCGCTCGGGGCGTTCGGCTGGCTGGTCCTGAGGCGATGACGACTACCACTAAGACTACGACGATGGCAACGGCAACGGCAACGGAAACGGCGATCGAAGACGGCACGGAATCTTCCGGCGGGCAGCCGCGGGCGCCCCATCCCGGGCACGGCGTGGTGCTGTTCGCCCACGGCTCGCGCGATCCGCTGTGGCGCGCGCCGATCGAAGCGGTGGAAGCCCGCATGCGGCAGCAGGTGCCCGGCACGCAGGTGTGCTGCGCCTACCTCGAACTGGCCGAGCCCGACCTGCCCACGGCGGTGCGCGGGCTGGCCGGCCGGGGCGTGCGGCGGCTCACGGTGGTGCCGATGTTCCTGGGCACGGGCAAGCATGCGCGGGAAGACCTGCCCCTGCTCGTGCAGGCGCTGCGCGAAGAGCATCCGGAAATGGAGGTCATCGTGCAGGGCGCCATCGGCGAGGACCCGCGCATGACGGCGCTGATGGCCGAGATCGCGGCCGGCCGCTGAGCACGCCACCGGAGGCGGCCCACCCCGCCCCGCCCGCATCCTTCCGGCGGCACGGACCCTGGCGCCAGCGGCGCATGCCACGGTTTTCCACCGCCAGGCCGGCATGGCTTAGATGGCTGCCGCATAATTGCAACCATCTTTAGCAGCAATCAGATATGAACCTGCACCAGTTCCGCTTCGTCCAGGAAGCCGCCCGCCGCAACCTCAACCTGACGGAAGCCGCCAAGGCGCTCCATACGTCGCAGCCGGGGGTGTCCAAGGCCATCATCGAGCTGGAAGAGGAGTTGGGCGTGGACATCTTCGCCCGCCACGGCAAGCGGCTCAAGCGCATCACCGAGCCGGGCCAGCACGTCCTGAAAAGCATCGAGCTCATCATGCGCGAGGTGGGCAACCTCAAGCGCATCGGCGAGCAGTTCAGCGCGCAGGACAGCGGCACCCTGAGCATCGCCACCACCCACACGCAGGCGCGCTACGTGCTGCCGGTGCCCGTGGCGAAGCTGCGCGAGGCCTATCCGAAGGTGAACGTGAGCCTGCACCAGGCCACGCCGCACGAGGTGGCGCGCATGGTGATCGACGAGGTGGCCGAGATCGGCATGGCCACCGAATCGCTCGCGGACTATCCTGACCTCGTCACCCTGCCCTGCTACGAATGGCAGCACGTGCTGGTGATGCCCACGGGCCATCCGCTCGCGCAGCGTGAACGCATCAGCGTGGACGACATCGCCCACGAGTCGCTCATCACCTACCACCCCTCCTTCACCGGCCGCGGCAAGATCGACCAGGCGTTCGCGGCGCGCAAGCTCCAGCCGCGCATCGTGCTGGAGGCGATCGATTCGGACGTGATCAAGACCTACGTGCGGCTGGGCCTGGGCGTCGGCATCGTGGCCGAGATGGCCATGCGCGACGATCCGCTCGGCGATCTGGTGGTGCGCCCCGTGGGCCACCTGTTCGGCCAGAGCGTGGCGCGCGTGGCGTTCAAGCGCGGCGCGTACCTGCGCAACTTCGTGTACCGCTTCGCCGAGCTGCTGAGCGACCGGCTGAGCCGCGAACTCGTCGCGCGCGCGATGACCGGGCACGTGAACGACTACGAACTCTGAGACGCTGACTTTTTCCTTCCCTTTCCTGCCAAGCACATGACCACCACCGCTGCCGCGCGCACGCCGGCCCTTCCGAGCAAGCTGCCCCAGGTGGGCACGACGATCTTTGCCGTGATGTCCGCCCTGGCGGCGGAGCACGGGGCCGTGAACCTGGGCCAGGGCTTCCCCGATTTCGACTGCGACCCGGCCCTGGTCGATGCCGTGGCGCATGCGATGCGCGCCGGGCAGAACCAGTATCCGCCGATGCCGGGCGTGCCGGCGCTGCGCCAGGCGGTGGCGCGCAAGATCGAGGCACTGCACGGCCGGGCCTACTCGCCGGACACCGAGATCACCGTGACGGCGGGCGCGACGCAGGGCATCCTGACGGCGATCCTGGCGGTGGTGCAGGCGGGCGACGAAGTGATCGTGCTCGATCCCTGCTACGACAGCTACGTGCCCAACGTGGAGCTGGCGGGCGGCACGGCGGTGCGCGTGCCGCTCACGCCCGGCACCTTCCGCCCGGATTTCGGCCGCATCGCCGCAGCGCTCACGCCGCGCACGCGCGCGATCCTCATCAACACGCCGCACAACCCCTCGGCCACCGTGTGGACGGACGAGGACATGCGGGCGCTCGAAGCGCTGCTCGCGCCGACGGACGTGGTGGTGATCAGCGACGAGGTCTACGAGCACATGGTGTTCGACGGTGCCGAGCACCAGAGCGCCGCCCGCTTTCCCGGGCTGGCCGCGCGGGCCTTCATCGTGTCGAGCTTCGGCAAGACCTTCCACGTCACGGGCTGGAAGGTGGGCACCGTGGTCGCGCCCGCGCCGCTCATGGCCGAATTCCGCAAGGTGCACCAGTTCAACGTGTTCACGGTGAATACGCCCGTGCAGTATGGGCTGGCGGCCTACCTCGCCGATCCGGCGCCCTACCTGCAGTTGCCGGCCTTCTACCAGGCCAAGCGCGACCTGTTCCGCCAGGGGCTGGAAGGCTCCCGCCTGAAGCTGCTGCCGAGCACGGGCAGCTATTTCCAGTGCGTGGACATCTCGCAGGTGAGCGACCTGGGCGACGTGGAGTTCTGCCAGTGGCTCACGCGCGAGATCGGCGTGGCCGGCATCCCGCTGTCGCCGTTCTACGGCGACGGGTTCGACCAGCGCGTGGTGCGCTTCTGCTTCGCCAAGCGCGACGAGACGCTGCGCGAGGCGCTGCAGCGGCTGCGCCGGCTCTGACCGGAGGCCTGCGGCCTCTTCGCTATCCCTTCGCTATTCCTCCGCTACCCCGCCGCTATCCCGCCGCTATCCCGCCACCAGCCGCGCCAGGGCACGGCACGGCAGGCTGGCCGGGTCCTCGAACGCCTGCACGGCGTCGAAGTGGTCGGCCCCCGGCATCGGCTGCAGCTCGGCCGCGTTGCCGGCCGCGCGCCACGCGGCGTGGAAGCCCTGGGATTGCTGCGCGAAGGCCTCCTGCTCGGCCGCGCCCCAGCAGAGCGTGACCGGCGTGGCGCTGGGCCGCGCATGCAGCACGGGGGAATTGCGGCGCACCGTGCCCTCGTCCAGCTGGATCGCGGGCTGCAGGTAGCTGTAGCGCAGCGGCGCGATGTCGTAGAGGCCGCTCACCAGCACCGCGCCCGCGAACGGGTCGGCCGGCAGGCCGTAGTCTTCCTCCCAGGGCGTACACAGCAGCATCGCGCCCAGGTGCCCACCCGCCGAATGCCCGCCGACGACGATGCGGGCCGGGTCGCCGCCATGCTCGCCGATGTGGCGCACCACCCAGGCCGCCGCGGCGCGCACCTGCCGCACGATCTCGTCGATCGTGACGGCAGGGCACAGCGCGTAGTCCACCACCACCGTGGCGAAGCCCAGCGCATGCGGGCCCTGCGCCACGCAGCTGAAGTCGCGTGCGCTGCGGGCGCGCCAGTAGCCGCCGTGGATGAAGAAGAACACCGGCGCGCCGGCCCGGTCGGCCGGGAAGATGTCCAGCGTTTCCGCCCGCGTGGGGCCGTAGGGCACGGCAGGCCTGTACGGCAGCGACTGGCGCGTGGCCTCGCTGCGTTCGGCGAAATGCCGGTTCGACGCGGCGGCATCGTGCGCGCGCTTCAAGGGGTCGTAGGCGTCGTCGATTTCCTGCTGGTTCGCGAAGCCGTGGGGGAGCGTCATCGCCATCGGGGGCTCCTGCTCGTCAATCCGGCACCACGGCCGTGACCTCGATCTCCACCTTGGCGCGGTCCTCGATCAGCGCCGACACCTCCACCGCCGTCATCGCCGCGTTGAAGCTGCCGATGATCTCGCGGAAGTCCTGGCCGATCTGCCGCAGAGAGGCCACGTAGTCCTTCTTGTCCGTCACGTACCAGGTCATGCGCACGATGTGCTCGGGCCGCGCGCCGCCTTCCGCGAGCACCTCGACGATGTTCTGCAGCGCCTGCCGCACCTGGCCGCACAGCGTGTCGGTATGGAACACGCCCTGCGCATCCCAGCCGATCATGCCGGCCACGAAGACCATGCGGCCGCGCGCCGCGACGCCGTTGGAGTAGCCCTTGGGCCGGGGCCATCCGGGGGGAAGAAGGACTTGCATGCGAATCTCCTGTCCGTTCGTTTCTCGAAAAATCGTCATCGCTCTTGCGCCGGGTCACACGCCCACGTAGCCCTCCCACAGCGCCGGGTCGGCCGCGAGCGCGCCCGAATCGCCCTGCCACACCACACGGCCACGCTCGATGAGGGTGTGGCGGTCGGCGAGCCGCACGAGACGGCGCACGTATTTGTCGATGACCAGGATGGTCTGGCCCTGCGCGCGCAGGGCGTCCAGGCAGCGCCAGATCTCTTCGCGGACCAGCGGCGCCAGCCCCTCGGTCGCCTCGTCGAGCACCAGCAGGTGCGGGTTGGTCATGAGCGCGCGTCCGATGGCCAGCATCTGCTGCTCGCCGCCCGAGAGCTGCCCGCCCATGTGCGAGGCGCGCTCGGCCAGCCGCGGGAACAGGGCATGCACGCGGTCGAGCGTCCACGGATCGGCGGCGGCATTGCGGCGCGCGGCGAACGCCACGAGGTTCTCGCGCACCGAGAGGTTGGGGAAGATCTGCCGGCCCTCGGGCACCACCGCGAGGCCCATGCGGGCGATGCGGTCCGGCGCCAGCCGCTCTATGCGCTCGCCGCGGAAGCGCACCGATCCGGCCTTCGCGCGCGTGAGCCCCAGCAGCGCACGCACCGTGGTCGTCTTGCCCATGCCGTTGCGGCCGAGCAGCGTGGCGACCTCGCCGGCACGGATGTCGAATGCGATGCCGAACAGCACCTGGCTGCTGCCGTAGGCAGCTTCGAGCCCTTCGACTTCGAGCAATGCGCTCATGGCGTGGCCTCCTCCAGTTCGTCGCCCAGGTAGGCGCGGCGCACGCCGGGATCGTTGCGGATCTCCTGCGGGCTGCCGGTGGCGATCACGCGGCCCGCAACGAGTGCCGAGATGCGGTCGGCCAGGCGGAAGACGGCGTCCATGTCGTGCTCGACCAGCAGCAGGGTGACCTCGCCGCGCAGCCCCTGCAGCAGGCCGACCATGCGCTCGGATTCCTCCGGGCCCATGCCGGCCATCGGTTCGTCGAGCAGCAGCAGCCGGGCCCGCAGCGCCAGCGCCAGCCCCACTTCGAGCTGCCGCTGCTGGCCGTGCGACAGCGCGCCGGCCAGTTGCGACGATCGATCGCCCAGGCCGACGCGCTCCGCCACGGCCCGCGCCTCGGCATAGCGTTCGCCCTCCGCGCGCGCCGGGCGCCAGAACCCGCGGGCGCCGCCGGTGCGCGCCTGCACGGCGAGCGCGAGGTTGTCCAGCACCGGCAACCGGGGAAAGACGCTGGTGATCTGGTAGGAGCGCACCAGCCCGCGCCGCACCCGCGCATGGATCGGCAGGCCGGTGATGTCCGCCCCGTCGAAGTGGATGTGCCCGCTGGTGGGCGCCAGCGTGCCCGAGAGCTGGTGGATCAGCGTCGTCTTGCCGGCGCCGTTGGGGCCGATGAGCGCATGCACCTCGCCTTCGAGCACCGACAGGTCCGCATGGTCGGTGGCGAGCAGCCCGCCGAAGCGGCGCACCAGCTGCTCGGTCCGCAGGAGGACGCGCGCGCTCATGGCCGCCCCGCCTTCGCAGCCCGGGCGCGCGCGAGGCTCAGCAGCCCGTTGGGCGCCACCAGCACCACGGCGAGCAGCACCGCGCCCAGGCCGAACTGCCAGTGCATGGTGTGGGCCGCGAGCACCTCCTCGATCAGGAGGAACGCCACCGCGCCGACGAAGCCGCCGTAGAGCCGCCCCACCCCGCCCAGGATCACCATCACCATCAGCATGCCCGACTGGCTCCACTGGAGCGCCGCGGGGCTCACGAAGCCGGCCTGGTTGGCCAGCAGCGCGCCCGCGAGCCCGGCGATGGCGCCCGCGAGCGTGAAGGCCGCGAGCTTGGTGCGGTAGACGGGAACGCCGAGCGCGGCCATGCGCGTCTCGTTCTCGCGGATGCCCTGCAGCGCGTGGCCGAAGCGGGCGTTGAGCAGCCGCGCCAGGCCGATGAAGACCAGCACGCAGATCGCCAGCACGCAGTAGTAGAAGCGCGCGTCATCCGTCAGATCGAGCCAGGGGCCGACCTGCGAGCGCGACGCGAGCGAGAGACCGTCCTCGCCGCCATAGGCCTTGAGCGACACCATCAGGTAGAACAGCATCTGCGCGAACGCGAGCGTGATCATGATGAAGTACACGCCCTGCGTTCGCAGGCTGACCAGGCCGATCACGAAGGCGAACAGCGCGCCCGCGGCGACGGCGGCCGGCCAGGCGATCCACGCAGAAGCGATGCCCTCCTGCATCAGGATGCCTACCGCATAGGCGCCCACGCCGACGAAGGCCGCATGCCCGAAGCTGACCATGCCGCCGAAGCCGAGGATCAGGTTCAGGCTGGTGGCGGCCAGCGCGAAGACCAGGATGCGGCTCGCGACGCCGATGTAGAAGCCCTCGTCCAGCGCCTGCGCGATGGTGGGCAGCAGCGCCAGCAGCACCAGCAGCGGGATGCTCCAGCGCGGGTGCAGGCCGTGGTCCAGCAGGCTGGGGGGATGGGATGGGGTGGGCGGCATGGTGCTTTCAGCCATGGGAGGGGAACAGGCCGCGCGGCTTCCAGAACAGCACCGCCGCCATCAGCACGTAGATCAGGATCGAGGCCACGGCGGGGCCCGCGCCCGCCGCGGCCGCGGGCCCCAGCAGGCGCTCGGCCAGCAGCGGCACGAGGGTGCGGCCGGCGGTGTCCACCAGCCCGACCAGCAACGCCCCCACCAGCGCGCCGCGGATGGAGCCGATGCCGCCGATCACGATCACCACGAAGGCCAGGATGAGAATGCTCTCGCCCATGCCCACCTGCACGGCCAGCAGCGGCCCGAGCATGCCGCCCGCGATCGCGCAGAGCGCTGCGCCCAGCGCGAAGATGCCGGTGAACAGCCGGCGCACGTTGGTGCCCATGGCCATCGCCATCTCGCGGTTGGAGGCGCCGGCGCGCACCTGCATGCCGATGCGCGTGCGCGTGACCAGCACATAGAGCAGCAGCGCCACCGCAAGCCCGACGCCGATGATGAACAGACGGTAGGCCGGGTAGGAGAAGCCCGGCAGCAGTTCCACCGGGCCGGCGAGCGCCGGCGGCGGATTGAGCGCCACCGGCTGAGAACCCCATACCATGCGCACGGCCTCGTTGGCCATGAGCAGGATCGCGAAGGTGCCCAGCACCTGCGAAAGATGGTCGCGCCGGTAGAGGCGCCGCAGCACCGACACCTCCAGCAGCACGCCGATCGCCGCCGTGGCGAGCGTGCCGCCCGCGAGGCCGATCCAGAATGAGCCCGACGCCGTGGCGATGGACGCGATCAGGTAGGCGCCCACCATGTAGAGCGAGCCGTGCGCCAGGTTGATCATGTCCATGATGCCGAACACCAGCGTGAGGCCGGCGGCCAGCAGGAACAGCATCAGCCCGAACTGCAGGCCGTTGAGCGATTGCTCGAGAAGCAGGAGCCCCGTCATGCGCGCGACCGCCTCACGGCCTCAGGAAGGCATGCGGCATTCGCCGGCGTAGGCGTCGGCATGCGCCTCGAACACGCGGCCGACGGTCTTGTTGGTGATGCGGCCCTGCCCGTCCTTCACCACCTCGCGCAGGTAGTAGTCCTGCACGGGGTAGTGGTTGGTGTTGAAGCGGAACGGCCCGCGCACGGATTCGAACGGCGCGGCCTCCAGCGCCTTGCGCAGCGCGGCCTTGTCTTCCAGCTTGCCGCCCACGCGGCGCACGGCACCGTCGATGAGCCGGGCGGCGTCATAGCCCTGCGCGGCATAGAGCGTCGGCAGGCGGCCGTATTCCTTCTGGAAGTCGGCCACGAAACGCTTGTTGGCGGCGTTGTCCATGTCGTGCGCCCACTGCGAGCTGTTGAAGATGCCCACCATGGCATCGCCCACCGCGCGGATCACGTCCTCGTCGGCCGAGAAGCCCGGCGCGAACAGCTTCATCTCCTTGCCCAGCCCGGCGCCGGTGAACTGCTTGACGAAGTTCACGCCCAGGCCGCCCGGCAGGAACACGAACACCGCATCGGCGCCCGAGGCGCGGATCTTGGACAGCTCCGCGCCGTAGTCGAGCTGGCTCAGCGGGGTGTAGGCCTCCATCACCACCTCGCCCTTGTAGTAGCGCTTGAATCCGGCGAGCGCATCCTTGCCCGCCGGGTAGTTGGGCGCGAGCAGCGCCACCTTCTTGAAGCCGCGGTCCTGCACGGTCTTGCCCACGGCCTCGTGCATGTTGTCGTTCTGGTAGGAGGCGCTGAAGAAGTAGGGATTGCACTGCGCCCCCGCGTACTGCGACGGCCCGGCGTTGGCGCTGATGTAGAAGGTGCGCGACTGGAACACCGGCTGGCCCACGGCCAGCATCACGTTGGAGAACACGATGCCGGTCATGAAATCGACGCGCTCGCGCTTCACGAGCCGGTCGGCCGTCTGCTTGGCCGCGTCGGGGCTCTGCTGGTCGTCCGCCACCGTCACCTCGGCCGGCAGGCCGCCGAGCTTTCCGGCGCCCTGCTTCACGGCGAGCTGGAAGCCGTCGCGGATGTCGATGCCCAGGCCCGATCCCGGGCCCGACAGCGTGGTCAGCAGGCCGACCTTGACCTGGTCCGCCGCCTGGGCGCCGCCGGCCAGCAGGGCGATGGCGGCGCCGAGGGCGGCGGCGCGTGTCGAGGGGCGGTGCGCGCGGGACGGGAGGAATGGCATCGAAGGCTCCTTGGCAGTGGGCGGCAGGCAGTGGATGGAGGGGATGGATCGCGCGGGACACGGGAAGGCGTCGCGCGCCGGCATCACGCCGGGGCGTGTAGCTTAAAGCGCTGCAGCTTGCCCGTCGGCGTGCGCGGCAGCCGTTCGATGAATTCCACGGCGCGGGGGTATTTGTACGGAGCGACCGTGCGCTTGACGAAATCCTGCAGCAGCTGCACGGTGGACCCGTCCGCCGCGGTGCCGGGCCGCAGCACCACGAACGCCTTGACGATCTGGCCGCGGTGGTCGTCCGGCACGCCGATCACCGCGCATTCGGCCACGGCGGGATGGGCCATGAGCGCCTCCTCGACCTCGGGCGCGGCGATGTTGTAGCCGGCCGAGACGATCATGTCGTCGGTGCGCGCCTGGTAGAAGAAGTAGCCGTCGGCGTCCATCCGGTAGGCGTCGCCGGTGAGGTTCCAGCCGTTCTGCACGTAGGCCTGCTGGCGCGGGTCCGACAGGTAGCGGCAGCCCGTGGGGCCCTGCACCGCCAGACGTCCGATGGTGCCCGGCGGCACCTCGCGGCCCGCGTCGTCCACCACGCGGGCCCGGTAACCCGGCACGGGCCGGCCCGTGGCACCCGGCCGCGCCCCCGCCTCGTCGTGGGAAATGAAGATGTGCAGCATCTCGGTGGCACCGATGCCGTCGATCAGCTCGATGCCGGTCGCTTCCTTCCAGAGCGCGCGCGTCGAGGCGGGCAGTGCCTCCCCGGCGGACACGCACTTGCGCAGCGGCGTGCCGCGCAGCAGCGCGCCCTCGGCGGCCAGCGTGCGGTACGAAGTGGGCGCCGTGAACAGCACCGTCGCGTCGAACTCCTGGATCGCCTGCAGCAACTGCGGGGGCCCGGCCCTGTCCAGCAGCACCGCGCAGGCCCCCACGTGCAGGGGGAACAGCAGCAGCCCGCCCAGCCCGAAGGTGAAGGCCAGCGGGGGGCTGCCGATGAACACATCGTCCGCGCGCGGGCGCAGCACATGGGGCGGCCAGCACAGGCAGATCGCCATCACGTCGCGGTGGAAGTGCATCGTCGCCTTGGGCACCCCCGTGGTGCCCGAGGTGAATCCCAGCAGGCAGCAGTCGTCGGAGGCGGTGTCGACGTTGGTGAACTCGGCCGAAGCCCCGGCCATCAATGCCTCCAGGCCTTCGGGTCCGGCATCGTGGAAGTGGCGCACCGCGCGCAGCGGCGAGCCGGGCTCCGCCGCGGCCAGCGCCAGTTCCTCGGCCAGCGACGCGTCGCAGAGCGCATGCGTAACCTGGGCGATGTCGATGATCGCCTTCAGCTCCTTGGCCCGCAGCAGCGGCATGGTGGCCACGGCGATGCCGCCGGCCTTCATCACCGCGAACCAGCAGGCCGCAAGCATGGGGTTGTTGGGCGCGCGCAGCAGCACGCGGTTGCCGGGCTGCAGCCCCATGCGGTGCACCAGCACGTTGGCGATGCGGTGGGCCTTCTCCTGCAGCTCGGCATACGTCCAGCACAGGCCGCCCGGTGCGCGGATGCAGGGGCGCCCGCCGCGGCCTTCGCGCACGTGCACGTCCAGCAGCGGATCGGCGCAGTTGAGGCGCTCGGGGAACTGCAGTTCGGGCAGCGCGAACAGGTACTCGGGCTGCTGCGCGGGCGGCGGCAGGCGGTCGCGTGCGAAGGTATCGACATGGGCGCTGGCATGCATGGCGTCTTCCTTGTCCAATCCGGTGGGCGGAGCGAGGGGATCGGTCGTCGTGCCGGGCGAGCCGCGTCAGCGGCGGTCGGGGCCCGCTGCGGCGGCCGCGGACTTGAGCAGATCACGGCCGATGATGAGCTGCTGCACCTCCGTCGCCCCTTCGTAGATGCGCAGCGCGCGGATCTCGCGGTAGAGCCGTTCCACCGGCTGGCCGCTGACCACGCCCAGCCCGCCGAAGAGCTGCACGGCCGCATCGATCACCTGCTGCGCGTTCTCGGTGGCCGTCATCTTGGCCATGGCGGCCTCGCGCGTGACCACGGCGCCGCGGTCGCGCAGCCAAGCGGCGCGGTAGGTGAGCAGCGCCGCGCTGTCGATGGCCGTGGCCATCTGCGCGAGCTTCGCCTGCGTGAGCTGGAAGTCGGCCAGCACGCCGCCGAACATGCGGCGCGTGGTGGCACGCGCCAGTGCCTCGTCCATCGCGCGGCGCGCGAAGCCCAGCGCCGCGGCGGCCACCGAGGTGCGGAATACGTCCAGCGTGCGCATCGCCACCTTGAAGCCCTCGCCCGGCGCGCCCAGGCGCCGCGCGGCCGGCACGCGGCAGCCGTCGAAGCGCAGCCGCGCGAGCGGGTGCGGCGCGATGACTTCGATGCGCTCGGCGATCGAAAAGCCCGGCGTGTCCGCATCGACGATGAAGGCGCTGATGCCGCGCGCCGCCGGTGCCTCGCCGGTGCGCGCGAACACCACGTAGAAGTCGGCGATCCCGCCGTTGGAGATCCAGGTCTTCTCGCCGTCGAGCACGTAGCCGTCGCCTTCAGCGCGGGCCGTGCAGCCCATGGCCGCGACGTCGGACCCGGCTTCGGGCTCGGACAGCGCGAAGGCGGCGATCGCCTCGCCGCGCGCCACGCGCTCCAGGTAGCGCGCGCGCTGCTCCGGCGTGCCGTGCAGGCTGATCGCCCCGCTGCCCAGGCCCTGCATGGCGAACGCGAAATCCGCCAGGCCCGAATGGCGCGCCAGCGTCTCGCGGATCAGGCAAAGCGTGCGCGTGTCGATCGCGGCGCCGGATTCGCCCACGGCGTGGCGCAGCCAGCCGCCATCGCCGAGCGCGCGTACCAGCGCACGGCATTCGGCGTCCACGTCGGGGCCGTGCTCCGCATGCAGGTGGACCCGTGCCCAGGCATCCAGATCACGCGCCAGCTGCGCATGCCGCGGCTCGAAGAACGGCCAGTCGAGATAGGTGACGTCCGCCATGTCAGTTCCCCTCGAAACGCGGCTTCTGCCTGGCGACGAACGCATGGTAGGCACGCGAGAAATCCTCCGTCAGCATGCAGATCGCCTGCGCCTGCGCCTCGGCTTCGATGGCCTGCTCGATGGTCATGGCCCACTCCTGGTGCAGCATGGTCTTGGTGATGCCGTTGGCGAAGGCCGGCCCCTCGGCCAGCTGCGTGGCGAGCGCCTGCGCCTCGGGCAGCAGTGCGTCGGATGCGCAGAGGCGGTTGAAGAAGCCCCAGCGCTCGCCTTCCTCTCCGCCCAGGCTGCGCCCGGTGTAGAGCAGCTCGCTCGCGCGGCCCTGGCCGACGATGCGCGGCAGCATCGCGCACGCGCCCATGTCGCAGCCCGCCAGCCCCACGCGGTTGAAGAGGAAGGCCGTCTTGCTGCGCGCCGTGCCCAGGCGCAGGTCGGAGGCCATCGCCATGATCGCGCCCGCGCCGGCGCACACGCCGTCCACCGCCGCCACGATCGGCTGCGGGCAGGTGCGCATGGCCTTGACCAGCTCGCCCGTCATGCGGGTGAACATCAGCAGCTCGGGCGCCTTCAGGGCGACCAGCGGGCCGATGATCTCGTGCACGTCGCCGCCCGAGCAGAAGTTGCCGCCCGCGCCCACCAGCACCACCGCCCGCACGTCGTCGGCCAGCCGCAGGCCGTGGAACAGGTCGCGCAGTTCGGCGTAGCTGTCGAAGGTGAGCGGGTTCTTGCGCCCGGGGCGGTTCAGCGTGATCGTGGCCACGCCGGCCTGCACGTCCCACAGGAAGTGCTCGGCCCGGTAGCCGGCGAGCGGACGGCGGTTGCCGGCGACGAGCCGGGAATCGATGCGGGATTCGGTCATGAAAGGGGTTTCCTGCTGCGTTTCGGAATGGGTTTCGTGGCATCGCCGGCGGGCGCGCCGGACGCTGCGGACAGGGAGGACCCGCCGGCGATCTGGCGCTGCACCAGATGCACCCGCAGGTCGCCGAGGTGTTGGTAGAGCGCGTCCTTGGTGGCCGCGGGCAGGCCCTCGAACAGCCCGCCGAGCCAGCGCTCGTGCTCGCCCGCCATGGCGGCGAAATCCTCGCGGCCCTGGTCCGTCAGGCGCACGCGCCAGGAACGGCGGTCTTCCGGGTCTTCCGTGCGCTCCACCAACCCCTCCTTCACGAGCTGGTCCGTCAGGCCCGTGACGTTGCCGCCGGTGACCATCAGGAAGCGCGAGAGCACGTTCATGCGCAGCCCGTCCGGATGGCGGTCCAGCTGGGCGAGATAGTCGAAGCGCGGCAGCGTGGTGTCGAAGCGGGCACGCAGCCACTGCCGGATCTGCTGCTCGATCTGGGTGCTGCAGGCGAGCAGGCGCAGCCAGATCTTGACGTCGAGGTGGTCGCCGGCCTGGGCGCGGGCCTCCAGGCCGATATGCTCTTCGCCCAGGGCCTGGACGAGGCGGAAACTCTGCTGGCGGGTGGTCGCGGCGGGGTTCGCCTTTTTCGCCCGCGCGCTCACATGACCTCCCCGCCGCTCACCGACACGGACTGCCCGTTCACGGACCGCGCCGCCTCGGTACACAGCCAGGCCACCGCATCGGCGACCTCGTCGGGCGCCACCAGGCGGCCCTGCGGATTGGCGCGCACGAAGCCCTCGCGCGCCGCCTCGGCGCTGCGGCCGGTCTTGGCGACGATGCGGTCGATGCTCTCGCGCACGATGTCGGTATCGGTGTAGCCCGGGCACACGGCATTCACCGTGACGCCCTTCGCCGCCAGTTCGAGCGCCAGCGCGCGCGTGAGGCCGATCACGCCGTGCTTGGCCGCGCAGTAGGCGGCCACGTAGGCATAGCCCACCTGCCCCGCCGTGCTGGCCACGTTCACGATGCGGCCCCAGCCCGCCTCCAGCATGCCCGGCAGCGCCACCTGCGTGCAGACCATCGTTCCGGTCAGGTTCACGTCCAGCATGCGCTGCCAGAGCTGCGCGTCCGTCTTGAGGAACGGCGCGCTCTCCGCCTGGCCGGCATTGTTCACCAGCACCTGCACCGGGCCGAAGCGTTCCCGGGCAGCGGCGAAGGCACGCGCCACCTGGTGCGCATCGGCCACGTCGGCGGCCACGCCGTGCAGGTGCCCGGCATCGGTGGCGGCGAAGGCATGTGCGGCTTGTTCACTGCGGCCCAGCACCGTGACGTGCAGGCCGTCGGCCACGAGCCGGCGGGCGATGGCGGCACCGATGCCGCGCGTGCCGCCGGTGACCACGGCGTGCCCCGGAGAGCGGGACGGTAAATAAGAAGGCGACTGCTCCATCGCTTCAGCCCTTTCCACCCGTGGACGCCGCCAGGGACTTCTCGCGCTCGAAATGCGCTTCCAGCTGCTGCTTGCCGGAGCGGTACTGCCGCGGCCACTCCACCGCGGTATAGCCAATGCGCGCGGCTTCGGTCAGCGTCCAGGCGGGGTTGGCGAGGTGCGGCCGCGCCACGGCGCACAGATCGGCGCGGCCGGCGGCCAGGATGCTGTTGGCATGATCGGCCTCGCTGATCGCACCGACGGCGATGGTGGCGATGCCCGCCTCCTGCCGGATGCGGTCGGCGAACGGCGTCTGGAACATGCGGCCATAGACCGGCTTCTCGCGCTTGCTCACCTGGCCCGAGGAACAATCGATCATGTCCGCGCCCGCCGCCTTGAACGCGCGGGCGATCTCCACCGCATCCTGCGGCGTAGTGCCCCCCTCCACCCAGTCGTGGGCGGAGATGCGCACCGACAGCGGCTTGTCCTGCGGCCAGGCGGCACGCACCGCCGCGAACACCTCCAGCGGATAGCGCAGGCGGTTCTGCAGCGGGCCGCCGTAGTCGTCATTGCGCTGGTTGGTGAGCGGCGAGAGAAAGCTCGACAGCAGGTAGCCGTGCGCGCAGTGCAGCTCCAGCCAATCCGCACCCGCAGCATGGGCGGCGCGCGCGGCCTGGACGAACTGATCGCGCACCGCATCCATGTCGTCGCGCGTCATCGCACGCGCCTGCTGGCTCACGCCTTCCAGGTACTGCTGCGGCGAGGCGGACAGGATCGGCCAGTTGCCTTCCGGCAGCGGCTGGTCGATGCCCTCCCAGGCCCGGCGCGTGGACGCCTTCGCTCCCGCATGCCCGATCTGGATGCCGAACTTCGCATCGCTGTGCGCATGGATCCAGTCGGCGATGCGCCGGAAGGCCGCCGTGTGCTCGGGCCGGTAGAGGCCCGGGCAACCCGGGGTGATGCGGCCCTCGGCGCTCACGCAGGCCATCTCTGCGAACACGAGGCCGGCGCCGCCCAGTGCGCGCGCGCCCAGGTGCACCAGGTGGTAGTCGCCCACCAGGCCGTCTTCGGCCGAATACTGCGCCATCGGCGAGACCACGATGCGGTTCTTGAGCGCCACGCCGCGCACGGTGAACGGCGTGAACATCGGCGGCGGCGGGCGATGGCCCTCAGGCACCTCGACGCCCGCACGCCGCGCGAACCAGCGCTCGTAGCCTTCGAGCCAGCCCGCGTCGCGCAGCCGCAGGTTCTCGTGGCTGATGCGCTGGCTGCGGGTGAGCATCGAATACATGAACTGCTCGGGCTCCAGCTGGTCGCAGTAGCGGTCGCCGCACACCTCGAACCACTCCATCGCGTTCCAGGCCGCGTTCTGGATGCGCAGCGTCTCCACCCGGCGCGCTTCCTGGTAGGCCGCCAGCACCGCGGGAATGTCTTCCGTGCCACCGCCGATCCGCTGGAACTGGCGCGCGAGTTCGATCGCATCCTCGATCGCGAGCTTGGTGCCCGAGCCGATCGCGAAATGCGCCGTGTGCACCGCATCGCCCATCAGCACCACATGGCTGCCGCAGCGGTTGCGCAGCCACCACTGCCCGCACACCACGCGCTGGAAATTGAGCCACGCGGAGCCGCGCAGGTGCCGCGCGTTGCTCATCAGGGGCGCGCCCTCCAGCGTATCGGCGAACACCCTCTCGCAGAAAGCGATGGACTCCTCCTGGCTGGCCTGGTCCAGCCCGTGGGCCTTCCACACGGCCTCGGGGCATTCGACGATGAAGGTCGTGGTGCGGTCGTCGAACTTGTAGATGTGCGCCTGGAACCAGCCGTGCCCGGTGCGCTGGAAGTCGAAAGTGAAGGCGTCGAACAGCTTGTGCGTGCCCAGCCAGATGTAGCGGTTGGGCCGCGTGACGATGTCGGGCTGGAACACGTCCACATGGCGGCCGCGGATGCGCGAGTTGACGCCGTCGCTCGCGATGACGAGGTCGGCATCGGGATAGTCCTCGTCCGAGGTGGCATCGGTTTCGAACACGAGCCGCACGCCCAGGCGCTCGCAGCGCGCCTGCAGGATGTTGAGCAGCTTCTTGCGCCCGATGCCCACGAATCCGTGCCCGCCCGAACGGATCGTGCGGCCCTTGAAGCGCAGTTCGATGTCGTCCCAGTGGTTGAAGGCCTCCTGGATCTCGTCGGCCGTCTCGCGGTCCCAGGTGCGCATGTGGTCCATGGTGGCGTCGGAGAACACCACGCCCCAGCCGAAGGTGTCGTAGGGCTTGTTGCGCTCCACCACGGTGACGTCATGGGCGGGGTTCTGCTGCTTCATGAGCAGCGCGAAATACAGGCCCGCCGGGCCGCCGCCGATGCAAACGATCTTCATGCGCTGGTCTCCAGGGCCGTCGGGCCTCGGAGACAACTTTAGGAATAGATGATTTAGATGTCAACTAATTAGCATCCAATCTTTCTCCGGGAAAACACGCAGGCGGCGCACCGCGGAGCGCTGTGCGGAGAGGGTGGCAGAGGCCAGGCGGCGCGGAGTCAGGATCGCCGTCCGGCCTCGATGTCCGGCAGGGGCTGCGCGCCAAAGCGGTGCCGCGCCCAGGCCATGAGATCGCAGGACGTGCGCCGCAGGCCTTCGCGGACCGTGCGGGCCACGTAGGCGCCGCCCCCGGCGACGCAGGGAACCCCCAACTCGATGGTGCCGGACATCAATGCCATGAGCAGCACCGATGACGCCCGCTTGGCCGACAGCATGCCGGCGTCTGCACGGTCGGCAGGCATGCCGGCGGGTGTGCCGGCACGGTCGATGGTCGCGCCGGCGGCGAACAGCTCGGCGACGAAGCATCCCACCGTGGCCACCACCGCCACCGGCACAGGAGAGGTCACGAGCGATGCCGCGCCTTCCAGCGCGGCGGGGCCGATCCCCCGGAGCGATTTCCTCCAGGGCCGGCGCATCCGGTCTATCACGTCGCCCAGGTCACTGCGCAGCAGCATGCGCGCGTCGTAGGGAACCGCCTGCGAGAGCGTGTGCACGCCGCGCGCCCCAGCGGCCAGCATGCCTCCGAAGCCGTCGAGCAGCGAGGCGTCGATGCGGTCCGCCCACACACGGTTCACGCTGTGGTCGCCCCGGCCTTCGATGGCGGCCTGCACCAGAGGCTCCGCCACACGGGGCAGGTTCTTGGCGACGCTGAATCCGACCGACAGGCCGACGTTCCTGATGCGCTCGGCATGCATGTGGGGGCGCAGCACGCCGGGCAACCGTTCCAGCCCCGAGACACCGTTGTAGAAGCGCGGAGCGATCACGGCGTTGCCCACCGCCTTCACCAGCATATCGAGCGCGCCGATGCCCAGCCCGGCCAGCAGCCCCAGCCGCGCGGGGTCGCGCAGCAGATCCGCGGGCATGAGGGAGAGCAGCTTCTCGTTGGCGGCCGTGATCCCCGCCATGTACCCTGCCCCGTTGCTGAAGCCCAGGCCCGCGAAGCCCAGCAGCGCATCGTGGCGCCATGCGTCCGACAGAAACCGCTGCAGTTTCTCCGGCGTGTCGATGCCCTTGTCGAGAAGCACCTGCGCATTGCGGCGCAGCTGTCGTACCACGGCCGCATCGCGCGCCTGCGTAGGCTCCAGCAGGGCGCGGACCATGTCCTGGGCACTGTGCAGCACGGGCAGCGCGTGTGCCGGCAGCGGCACGGACCTCCGGTATGCGCGCCCATCCGCAGCCCCGGGCGCCGCCTCCGCAAGGACGCTGGAGCAGCCCATGGGGGTCGCCTCGGCCGACGGCCTGCGGGCCCGGAAGGCATCGGCAGCGGCGGCAGCATCCGGCGGCGGACCCGGGGACGGTGCCGGCGCCTGCGGCGAGGGAAAGGAGCACGACCGGCGCAGCGGGCCCAGGGGTCCGGTGTCGGGGGCCGGCCGGGAGCTGCGCGGCCCACGGGACACCTCCCCGGCGGCCACGGCACGGGGCGCCGCCCCGGGCACTGGTGCGGTGGTGGCGGAGGGCACGGACGTCGGGCGCGGGGAGGAGGGATGCATGGCGCGCAGCAGTGGGGATGGCGTTGGCGAAGGAAGAGGAAGCCGGGCTCGCGGCCCGGGGGAGGCATCCCCGGCTGCCCCAATCTACGGACCACCGGGTCCGCAAGGCACGCGGCGGGCGAAGGCGGGCATGCCGGAGCGAATCGCCGCCCGTGTTCCCCCGCGCGGACCCCGGCCATAGCCGCGCATGCCGCACGGCGGATCACCCATAATCACTGCGGTCGAGCGCGTCTGCTGCGCGCGCGCATCACCAGGAGTTCCCATGTCGGTCTCGGTCGGGCGAAGAAACAATGTGAAGATCCGGGGCAGCGGCCCCACCAGCCTCGTGTTCGCCCATGGATTCGGTTGCGACCAGAACATGTGGCGCCTGCTCGCGCCGGAATACGCCTCGCGGTTCCAGGTCGTCACCTTCGACATGGTCGGCAGCGGCCTGTCCGACCTCCAGGCCTACGATCCCGACAAATACGGCACGCTCGCGGGATACGCCAGCGACGTGCTGGAGGTCATCGACGCGTTCGCCCCGGGCCCGGTGATCTTCGTCGGGCATTCGGTGAGCGCGATGATCGGCATGCTGGCGGGCCTGCACGCGCCCGGCAGGATCGCGGGCCACGTGATGATCGGGCCCTCGCCCTGCTACATCAACGAAGGCGACTACGTCGGCGGCTTCACCCGCGAGGACGTCGATTCGCTGCTGGACACGCTCGAATCCAACTACCTGGGCTGGGCCAGCAACATGGCGCCCGTCATCATGGGCGCACCCGAACGCCCGGAACTGGCCGAGGAGCTGAACCAGAGCTTCTGCCGCACCGACCCGGACATCGCCCGCGACTTCGCGCGCGCCACCTTCCTCTCGGACAACCGGGCCGATCTGCCGAAGCTGCAGGAACCCGTGCTGATCATCCAGTCCACCGAGGATTTCATCGCCCCGCTGTCGGTGGGCGAATACATGCACCGCCACCTGCCGCGCAGCACCCTGCGCCTGGTCGACAACGTGGGGCACTGCCCGCACCTGAGCGCACCCAGCGCGAGCAGCGCCACGATGGACGAATTCTTCGCGGCGATCGGGTACTAGCCGTGTCGGCCCAACCCCGGCCGGCGCTGCCCGGCACCGAGGCGCTGTTCGACCAGATGCCCTGCGGCCTGCTGGTGACCAGCACCACCGGGCTCATCCTGCGCGCGAACCAGACCCTGTGCCGCTGGACCGGCCTGCCGGCCGAGGAGCTGGTGGGCCACAAGAAGCTGCAGGAGCTGTTCAACGTGGGCGGGCGCATGTTCCACCAGACCCACTGGCAGCCGATGCTGGAGATGCAGGGCTCCATCTCCGAGGTCAAGCTGGACATGCGCCGCAGGGACGGCGGCACCTTCCCCGTGTTGCTCAACGCGAACCGCCGCGTCACGCCGCAAGGCACCTACGACGAGGTCGCCGTCATGGTGGCCGAAGAGCGCAACAAGTACGAGCGCGAACTGCTGGCCGCCCGCAAGCGCGCGGATGAAATGGTGGCCAAGGAGCGCCAGGCCCAGCAGGCCCTGCAGGCCTCGCAGTCGCGGCTGCGGCAGGCCATGCAGTCGGGCGCCATCCATGTCTGGGACCTGGACCCGGCCACCGGCCGGCGGCGTTTCGGCGCGGACGTGGCCACCCTGCTCGGCCTCGACCCGGGGCGCCCCGTGGGCGAAGAGGAGTTCGTGGCCCACCTCGTGCCCGAGGACCGCGCGGCCGACCGCGCCGCACTCGACCATGCCTTGAGGAGCGGCGAGCCCTACCAGTTCAAACACCGCCTCGTGGACGCGGCGGGCCAGCGCCGCGTGCTCGTGTCATCGGGCCAGGGCTTCCGCGCCGAGGACGGCTCGCTGATGGAGTTCGTGGGCATCTTCAGCGACGTGACCGAAGCGGAGCACGGCCGCGCGCTCGCGGAAGACCGCGCCGTGTTCGCGGAGCAGATGGTGGGCATCGTCAGCCACGACCTGCGCAACCCGCTCGCCACCATCCTGCTCGCCACCGAAAAGCTCACCCGCCAGGCCGCCGATCCGGCGGATGCGTCGCGGCGCATGCTGGGCAACATCACCCGCGCCGGCCAGCGCGCCCGCCGCCTGATCGCCGACCTGCTGGATTTCACCGTCGTGCGCCTCGGCTCCGGGCTGAAGGTCTCGCGCCAGCCGGTGGACCTGCACCAGCTGGCCGCCCGGATCGTCGAGGAACTGGCCGAGGCCTTCCCCGGCCGCACCATCGAACACGCACCCCGCGGCGGCGGAGCGGCCAGCGCCGACCCGGACCGCATCGCCCAGCTCGTGGGCAATCTGGTGGGCAACGCCATGGCCTACGGCACGCCGGGCACCCCCGTCACCGTGGCGTCGTCGGTGGATGCGTCGGGCATCGCGCGGCTGGCCGTGCACAACTGCGGGGAGCCGATTCCCTCCCACACCCTCGGCCGCCTGTTCGAGCCCATGGTGCGCGGCGTGGAGGACGGCGACAGCTCGGCCCGCAGCGTCGGCCTGGGGCTGTTCATCGTGCGTGCGATCGCGCAGGCGCACGGCGGGCAGGTGCAGGTGCGCTCCTGCAGCGCGGAGGGGACCGAGTTCGCGTTCTCGTTTCCGGCGCAGGTGGGTGAAGCTGTGGCCGACGCGCACCGGGCCTGAGCCTCCGAGCGGACAGTTCCTACTCGGTTATCTCGATAGCCGACACTCCTCATAAAAATGAGGAACCAGCTCGACAGTTGCGCTTGGTAACCATGCGGCAGTCCAGTCTTGTCGCGTTGGAGACTTTTGCCTCCAGAATCCGTCCCTAACAAAAACACCAGAGGGATGGGGCTGCATGAACGATATCGTCCGTGTCGATAAGGAGCGCCTGCGTGCGCATTTGGAAGCCAAGCTGCCGCCGAAGGTGAGGCGGTTTCGTCTCGATGACATTCGAGGCGTGATGCGCTCGCGTTTGGGGTGGCCGGTGGCGGCGAAGTTGATGGAGCGGTGGTTCAGCGGCACGGCATTCGAGTTGCCGAATGCCATCAAAAGTGGTCAACGCCGTCTGGTGGATTTGGATCCCGCGCAATTGGATGAAGGCACGGTCACTATGCAATGGGCATTGGGCTTTGCTCGTGTTCAGGCTGCAATGTCTCGTCTGCAGAACCAGTGGAACAGCGTTGCCGGACTTGAGCAGTTGCAAAGAAAGGTCACACGGCAGATGGCGGGACGGAATCGGCCCTGGCGTTTTGGCGATCTGGCACAGTCTGCCAAGGTTCTGGACCACGACTGCCAAGTGAACTTCCTGAATGTCGGTCGATTCGGCGACCCTATGGACGACTTCTGCGGCGCCATGGGCGAAGCCTCGCTCAAGATCGCGGTATCAGGCTTGGTGGCACCGCAGGGGCCAAGCAAGGTGTCCATAGCGATCGACGAACTAGCCTTCTACCTACGCGACTCTTACGACTTCAACGACGACTCTTTCCTATCGCAGCCATTGGGCTTCTGGGGGCGCGGTGGCGTGGAGCGCTTTCTACCATCCCCCTTGGCCATCCCTCTTACCGAACAATGGATGCATGCCGATGCCGCAGAGGCAAACCGCCAGAACTATCTGGTACAGAACCAGCATTTCAGGCAGTGGCGCTCTCTGTATGGCATGGGCGGAGACTTTATGGTCGTCTCCGATGTACACCGCGTGCGCCTTGCCTTTCCGATCGAGTTGGAGTGGTGATGAAGATTTCCAACCTCAAGAACGTGCCCTGTATCGTCTGGTGCCTGGGCCTGAATATGGTGTTCCTGGCCATATGGGCGTTGGCGACGCCGACCTTCCTTGATGCCGAGAACAGCCCGCATCGGGTGTACCGCCTGGAATTTCACCAG
The DNA here is from genome assembly GCF_031844105.1 of Acidovorax sp. PRC11. Taxonomy (NCBI): domain Bacteria; kingdom Pseudomonadati; phylum Pseudomonadota; class Betaproteobacteria; order Burkholderiales; family Comamonadaceae; genus Acidovorax; species Acidovorax sp. PRC11. The sequence continues at coordinate 137,665 of NZ_JAUZUQ010000001.1, forward strand.
GCATCCCTGCTGCAGCGCATCGCCCACCCAAGCTTCAAGATGCCTTACGTGGTCCGGCTCTACCGCATCGAGCCCAAGACATTGCTGGGCCAAAGCGACGTGGTCGACCTCTGGATGAATGGCGATATCGAATGGCAACTCGACCCGCCCGTGCAAGCCAGCAAGGTCTATGTGGGCAGAGACGTCGTCTTTAAAGACATTCCGCCGGAATGCATAAACGCAGCCCAGATTCCCAGTTGCCCCAACGCCAAGCCCTGAACCTTCACAGCAGCACGATGTCGTACTGCTCCTGCCCCAGCCCCCCCTCCGCCTGCAGCGAGATCGGCTTGCCGATGAAATCCGACAGCCCCGCCAGGTGCTGGCTCTCCTCGTCCAGGAACAGCTCCACCACCTTCGCCGAGGCCACCACCCGGAACTCGCGCGGATTGAACTGCCGGGCCTCGCGCAGGATCTCCCGCAGGATGTCGTAGCAAACACTGCGCGCCGTCTTGATCTGCCCGGAGCCCTGGCAATGCACGCACGGCTCGCAGAGCATGTGGGCGAGCGACTCCCGGGTGCGCTTGCGCGTCATCTCGACGAGGCCGAGCTGCGAGAACCCGCCGGTCATGGTCTTGACGCGGTCGCGCGCGAGCTGCTTTCTGAACTCCGACAGCACGGCGTGCTGGTGGTCCTCGCGCGCCATGTCGATGAAGTCGGCGATGATGATGCCGCCCAGGTTGCGCAGCCGCAGCTGGCGGGCGATGGCCTGGGCAGCTTCCAGGTTCGTCTTGAAGATCGTGTCGTCGAAGTTGCGCGCGCCGACGTAGCCGCCGGTGTTCACGTCGATGGTGGTGAGCGCCTCGGTCTGGTCCACGATCAGGTAGCCGCCGGATTTGAGGTCCACGCGCCGGCCGAGCGCACGCGCGATTTCCTCGTCGATGCCGTAGAGGTCGAAGATCGGCCGCTCGCCCTTGTAGAGCTGCAGCTTGGGCACGGCGGCCGGGGTGAATTCGCGGCCGAAGGCCTGCAGCAGCGCGAACTGCTCGCGGGAGTCGATGCGGATGCTGGCGGTCTCGTCGCCGACCAGGTCGCGCAGCACGCGCTGCAGCAGGTTCAGGTCCTGGTGCAAGAGCGAGGCCGGCGGCTGCCGCAGCGAGGCATCCTTGATGCGCCCCCAGGTCTTGCGCAGGTAGGCGATGTCCTCGGCCAGTTCCGCGTCGGAGGAATCCTCGCCGTTGGTGCGCAGGATGAAGCCTCCGCCGCCGCCCGTGGCCTTGTCGCCCACCAGCGCCTGCAGGCGCGCGCGCAGCGCGTCGCGCTCGGCGGCCGGGATCTTCTGCGAAACGCCGACGTGGTCGTCCTGCGGCAGGAACACCAGCAGCCGGCCCGCGATGCTGATCTGCGTGGAAAGGCGCGCCCCCTTGGTGCCGATCGGGTCCTTGATGACTTGCACCATCAGCGACTGGCCCTCGAACACCTGCTTCTCGATCGGCACCGGCGGCTCGCCCTTGCGCGCGAACATCGGCGCCTCGCCGCCCTCCTGCCGGTGCCACACGTCGGCCACGTGCAGGAAGGCCGCGCGCTCCAGGCCGATGTCGATGAATGCCGACTGCATGCCCGGCAGCACGCGCGAGACCTTGCCCAGATAGACGTTGCCCACCAGTCCCTGCTCCAGCGTGCGCTCCACGTGCAGTTCCTGCACGGCGCCGTGCTCGACGACGGCGACGCGGGTTTCCTGGGGGGACCAATTGATGAGGATGTCTTGTTGCATGGCGGGCGGCGCGGATCGCGATGGGCGGGACGGGGCGGGAGGGAGGAAGGAGGCTCGGGAAGCGATGATGCCTCAACGGCCCGGCCGGCGCCGGGCACCCGCCGGGTATCCCGGTCCCGGCTCCGTCAGTCCGGCAGCCCGGCCTCGCGCAGCAGCAGCGCCGTCTCGTGCAGCGGCAGGCCCATGATGCCGGTGTAGCTGCCGGAAATGCGGGCCACGTAGCGCGCCGCCGGCCCCTGGATGCCGTAGGCGCCGGCCTTGCCGAGCGGGTCGCCGCTGGCGGCGTAGGCGGCGATCTGCGCCCCGGTCATCGCGGCGAACACCACCTGCGACACCGACAGCACCGCATGGCGCGCGCCGCCCGGCACCTGCACGGCCACGGCGGTGAGCACGCGGTGGCTGCGGCCGGAGAGCCGCGCGAGCATCTCCCGCGCATGGGCCGCGTCGTCGGGCTTGCCGAGGATCTCGCGCCCCAGGGCCACGGTGGTGTCGGAGCACAGGATCGGCGCGGGCGCCAGGCCGCGCCGCGCATGCCGCGCCACGGCCGCATCCAGCTTGAGGCCCGTCACGCGCTGCACGTAGCGCGCAGGCGCCTCACCGGGCCGGGGCACTTCGATCGCCTCGGCATCCTCGGCGACGGCATCGCCATCGGCGTTGGGCAGCAGCAGCACGTGGCGCACGCCGATCTGGTCGAGCAGCTGACGGCGGCGCGGGCTCTGCGACGCCAGATAGACGAACGGAAGCGACGCGGACGACCCGGAAGGCGAAGAAGAAGGAGCGGGGGAGGAAGGGGATGGATTCGGGTTCACGGCGGCAGGATAGCGGATGCCGGGGCAGCCGCCGCGCGCGCCGCGTCCCTACTCGCGGTGGTAGGGATGGCCGGCGTTCACCGACCAGGCGCGGTACAGCTGCTCGATCAGCAGCACCCGCACCATCGCATGCGGCAGCGTGAGGTCGGACAGGCGGATGCGCTCGTGCGCGGCCTGGCGGAATGCCGGATCGAGACCGTCCGGGCCGCCGATGACCAGCGCCACGTCGTCGCCGCCCAGTTGCCAGTCCTTGAGGCGGACGGCCAGGGCCTTGGTGGTGAGCGGGGTGCCGCGCTCGTCGAGCGCCACGATGCGCGTGCCGCGCGGAATGGCGGCCTCGATGCGCTCGCGCTCGGCGGCGTAGAGCGTCTCCAGCGTCTTGGAGCCGCGCGGCTCGGTCTTGACGGCCTTGAGTTCGACCTTCAGTTCCGGCGGGAACCGCTTGGCATAGTCGTCGTAGGCGGTCTGCGCCCAGTCGGGCACGCGCTGGCCCACGGCCACGATGAGGAGTTTCATTGGTCAGTGATCCGCGGGCGTTCCGCCGGCACCCGGTGCATGCCCGGGGCCTTCGGCGGATCGCCCGCCTGCCGGCCCACTCAGCCGGCCTTCTTGCGGGCCGGGGCCTTCTTGGCGGCCGCGGCCTTGCGCGGTGCGGCAGGGCGGGCCGACGGCGCCTTCTTCGCGGCGGCGGACTTGGCCGCGGGCTTGCGGGCCGCCGGCTTCACCACCACGGTCTTTACCTTCGGTGCGGCGGACTTGGCTGCGGGCGACTTGCCGGCTGCGGTCTTGGCCGCCCCGGCCTTGCCCGCGGTCTTCGCGGGGGCCTTGGCCTTGGACGGGGTCTTGGTTGCAGCCGCCTTCACGGGCGCGGCCTTGCCGGCGGATTTCTTCGCGGGCGCGGGTGCGGCAGCCGCCGCTGCGGTGGCCGCCTTGCTGCGGCCCGGCTTGCGTGCCGGCACTTCCGCTTCGGCGGCCGCGGCCTTCTTGCGCGGCGCGGCCTTCTTCTTGGCGGACGCGGCATCGCCGGTTTCGGCGGCCTTCACGGGCTTGGCGGCGCCGAGCTTCAGTCGCACCGGCGTCTCGCCCCAGATCTCTTCGAGGCGGTAGTACTGGCGGATGGCCGGTTGCATGATGTGGGCCACGGCGGCGCCGCAGTCCACGATGATCCATTCGCCGTTGTCCTCGCCCTCGGTGCGCGGCTTGGGGAAGCCCGCTTCGCGCACGGCATCGCGCACGCTGGCGGCCAGCGCCTTGGTCTGCCGGTTGGAGGTGCCCGACGCCACGATCACCCGCTCGAAGAGCGGCGACAGCTTCTCGGTGTTGAACACCTGGATGTCTTGCGCCTTGACGTCTTCCAGGCCATCGACGATGGCGCGCTGGAGCTTGGTGACGTCTTTCTTGGCGGCGGATTCCGAACGGGTGGAGGTGGTCATCAGGGACGGGAAGAAATGGGGGGTGAGGGGCAATATAGCGCGCAACCCGCGCGGGGGCCAATGGCGCGGCGCGCGGACGCGAGGGGCCGCGCGCCGTGGATCGGCGCCATCGGGGCCGGTCGACATGGGGCGACGGAGCCGGACAGCTATTGAAATTATAGCTTTCCGGTCCGCGCGGTCCGTCGCGGCCGGGTTCAGAGCCAGTCGCGCCGCACCAGGAAGCGCCGCGTCAGCTCGCCTTCGGGCGTGCCGGGCGGGTCCTGCCGCTGGTAGGCCCAGCCCGCCAGCGGCGGCATCGAGAGCAGGATCGACTCGGTGCGCCCGCCGGACTGCAGCCCGAAATGCGTGCCGCGGTCCCAGACGAGGTTGAACTCGACGTAGCGGCCGCGCCGGTAGCACTGGAACGAGCGCTCGCGGTCGCCGAAGTAGATGTGCTGGCGCCGCTGCACGATCGGCAGATAGGCCCCCAGGAAGGCGTCGCCCACCGACTGCATCATCGCGAGGCTGCGCTCGAAGCCGAGCTCGGAGAAGTCGTCGAAGAAGATGCCGCCGATGCCGCGCTGCTCGTCGCGGTGCTTGAGGTAGAAGTACTCGTCGCACCAGCGCTTGAAGCGCAGGTAGAGGCCTTCGCCGAACGGATAGACCGCGTCGCGGCAGCTGCGGTGGAAGTGCACCGCGTCTTCCTCGAAGCCGTAGCAGGGCGTGAGGTCCATGCCGCCGCCGAACCAGCACACGGGCGGCTGCCCGTCGCGCGCGGCGGCGATCATGCGCACGTTCATGTGCACCGTGGGCACGTAGGGGTTCTGCGGGTGGAACACCAGCGACACGCCCATGGCCTCGAACGGCGCGCCGGCCAGCTCGGGCCGGTGCTGCGTGGCCGAGGGCGGCAGCGAGGCGCCGCGCACGTGCGAGAAGCCGCAGCCCGCGCGCTCGAACACGCGGCCGGCCTCCAGGATGCGCGTGACGCCGTCGCCCTGCAGCGGCTCGCCCGGGCCCTTGCTCCAGGCATCCGTGAGGAAGCGCGCGCCGCCCTGCCCCTCGACGCTCTCGATCGCGTTGGTGATGCGCGACTGCAGGTCCAGCAGGTAGGCGCGCACGCGGTCGACCGCATCGGCCGGCGGTGCGGGCACGCCCGCGGCGCGGCCCGGTCCCGGTGCCGTCGCCATCAGCTCTTCACCGCCCGGTGGCCGATGTCGCGCCGGTACTGCGCGCCGTCGAAGTGGACGCCGCGCGCCACGTCGTAGGCACGCTGCTGCGCCAGCTTCACGCTGTCGGCCAGCACCGTCACGCAGAGCACGCGCCCGCCCGTCGTGCGCACCACGCCGTCCTGCAGCTCGGTGCCCGCATGGAACACCACCGCATCGTCGGCATCGGCCGGCAGGCCGGTGATGGCATCGCCCTTGCGCGGGCTCTCGGGGTAGCCGTGGGCGGCCATGACCACGCCCAGCGCGGGGCGGCGGTCCCACTGCAGCTCGACCTGGTCGAGCTTGCCGTCCACGCCCGCGGCCAGCACGTCCACCAGGTCGCTCTTGAGGCGCATCAGGATCGGCTGGGTCTCGGGATCGCCCATCCGGCAGTTGAACTCCAGCGTCTTCGGATGGCCCTTGGCGTCGATCATCAGGCCGGCGTACAGGAAGCCGGTGTACGGAATGCCGTCCTTCTCCATGCCGCGGATGGTCGGCAGGATGATCTCGCGCATGGCGCGCGCATGCACGTCGGCCGTGACCACCGGCGCGGGGGAATACGCGCCCATGCCGCCCGTGTTGGGGCCCTGGTCGCCGTCCTTCAGGCGCTTGTGGTCCTGGCTGGTGGCCAGCGCGGCGACGTTCTTGCCGTCGCACAGCACGATGAAGCTCGCCTCCTCGCCTTCGAGGAACTGCTCGATCACCACGCGCGCGCCACCTTCGTTGTGGCTCACGCCGTACTTGTTGTCGACGAGCATGAAGTCCACCGCGTCGTGGGCCTCCTGCGCGGTCATCGCCACGACCACGCCCTTGCCGGCGGCCAGGCCGTCGGCCTTGACCACGATCGGCGCGCCCAGGCGGTCGATGAAGGCATGGGCCTGGGCCGGATCGGTGAAGGTGTCGTAGTCGGCCGTGGGGATGCCGTGGCGGCGCATGAACGCCTTGGAGAACGCCTTGGAGCTCTCCAGCTGCGCGGCGGCCTTCGTGGGGCCGAAGATGCGCATGCCGTGCGCGCGGAATTCGTCCACCACGCCGGCGGCCAGCGGCGCCTCGGGGCCGACCACGGAGAGCTGGATCTTCTGCTCCTGCGCCCAGGCGCGCAGCGCGCGCACGTCGGTCAGGGGCACGTTTTCGAGCTTGGGGTTGAGGGCCGTGCCGCCGTTGCCGGGCGCCACGTAGACCTTGGTGACCTTGGGAGACTGCGCGAGCTTCCAGGCCATTGCGTGTTCACGGCCGCCGCCTCCGATGACAAGAACTTTCATGGGGTGTCCGGGTGCCTCTCGGTCAGAGCGCGGCGTTGTGGTAGACCTCCTGCACGTCGTCGAGATCCTCGATCACGTCCAGGAGCTTCTGCATGCGTTCGGCGTCTTCGCCGGCCAGGTCGATGGTGACGTCCGGGCGCATGGTCACGTCGGCCGCGTCGGGCACGAGGCCCGCGGCTTCGAGCGCGTTCTTCACCGCCTCGAAATCGCCCGGCGCCGTGAGCACCTCGATGGCGCCGTCCTCGTCGGTCACCACGTCTTCCGCGCCGGCCTCCAGCGCGACTTCCATCACCTTGTCCTCGCTCGTGCCCGGCGCGAAGATGAGCTGGCCCACGTGCTTGAACTGGAAGGCCACCGAGCCTTCCGTGCCCATGTTGCCGCCGTACTTGCTGAACGCATGGCGCACTTCGGCCACGGTGCGCACGCGGTTGTCGGTCATCGTGTCCACGATGATGGCCGCGCCGCCGATGCCGTAGCCCTCGTAGCGGATTTCCTCGTAGGTCAGGCCTTCGGCATTGCCGGTGGCCTTGTCGATGTTGTACTTGATGCGGTCGGCCGGCATGTTCGCGGCCTTGGCCTTGTCGATGGCCAGCCGCAGGCGCGGGTTGGCCGAGACGTCGCCCCCGCCGGCGCGCGCGGCGACGGTGATTTCGCGAATGATCCGGGTCCAGATCTTGCCGCGCTTCTCATCCTGCCGCCCCTTGCGGTGCTGGATATTGGCCCATTTGCTGTGTCCTGCCACAGGGAGTCCTTGCTGTTGTGTCTATCGATTAATCTACCGGTCGGAAGCGATTTTACTTTTGACTCCCCACCGCCATGGCCGAACCGATCCTGATTGCGAAGCGCGACACCACCGAATGCCATCTGCTGCCCGCGCTGGCCAACCGCCACGGGCTCGTCACGGGGGCCACGGGCACCGGCAAGACGGTCACCCTGCAGACCCTGGCGGAGGGCTTTTCCCGCATCGGCGTGCCGGTGTTCATGGCCGACGTGAAAGGCGACCTGACCGGCATCAGCCAGCCCGGCCGCATCGGCGGGAAGATGGCGGCCACCCTGGCCGAGCGCGGCCTGCCCCTGCCGGAGCCGATGGCCTGCCCCACCACGCTCTGGGACGTGTTCGGCGAGCAGGGCCACCCGGTGCGCGCCACGATCTCCGACATGGGCCCGCTGCTGCTCGGCCGCATGCTGGGCCTGAACGAGACGCAGCTGGGCGTGCTCAACATCGTCTTCAAGATCGCCGACGACAGCGGCCTGCTGCTGCTCGACCTGAAGGACCTGCGCGCCATGCTCGCCCACGTGGGCGAGCATGCGAAGGAGCTCACCACCGAGTACGGCAACATCAGCGCCGCCAGCGTGGGCGCCATCCAGCGCGGGCTGCTGCAGATCGAGGCCCAGGGCGGCGACCGGTTCTTCGGCGAGCCGATGCTGGACATCAACGATCTGATGCAGACCGTGGATGGCCGAGGCGTGGTGAACATCCTCGCCGCAGACAAGCTGATGCAGTCGCCGCGCCTCTACGCCACCTTCCTGCTCTGGATGCTGTCCGAACTCTTCGAGCAGCTGCCCGAGATCGGCGACCCGGACCAGCCGAAGCTGGTGTTCTTCTTCGACGAGGCCCACCTGCTGTTCAACGAGGCGCCCAAGGTGCTGGTCGAGCGCATCGAGCTGGTGGTGCGGCTGGTGCGCTCCAAGGGCGTGGGCGTGTACTTCGTCACCCAGAACCCGCTCGACATTCCCGACAGCGTGCTGGCCCAGCTCGGCAACCGCGTGCAGCACGCGCTGCGCGCCTTCACGCCGCGCGACCAGAAGGCCGTGAAGGCCACGGCCACCACGATGCGCCCGCAGCCCGGGCTGGACATCGAGGCCGCCATCACCGAGCTGGCGGTAGGCGAGGCCCTGGTGAGCTTGCTCGACGCCAAGGGCCGCCCCGGCGTGACCGAGCGCGTCTTCGTGCTGCCGCCGGCCAGCCAGATCGGCCCGATCACCCCGCAGCAGCGGCAGGCGCTGATGGCGCAGTCGCTCGTGGCCGGCGTGTACGAGAAGGCCGTGGACCGTGAATCGGCCTACGAGAAGCTGCGCGGGCGGGCGGACAGCGCGGCGGCCCCTGCACCCGGCGCGGCCCCCGCCGGCACCGCGGGCCCGGCGGGCGCCGACGGCGGCGGCGGCCTGCTCGGCGGGCTGAACGACGTGCTGTTCGGCTCCACGGGCCCGCGCGGCGGCAGGAAGGACGGGCTGGTGCAGACGATGGCCCGCTCGGCCGTGCGCACCATGGGCACCTCGCTCGGCAAGGAGATCCTGCGCGGCGTGCTCGGCAGCGTGTTCGGCGGCCGCAAGCGCTGACCCTCTCCGGCCGGCCCGCAGCCGCTGCGGGGTTTTCGCGGCGGCCCAGTGCGGGGCGCGGCAGCGCCCGCTACATTGGCCCGTCGCCCCGCGGGGCGCACGGCCCGCCCGGGCACGCTCCGCCCATGTCCCACCCCTGCCTGGAGTCTTTCCGGATGATCGACCTGCACTACTGGACCACCCCCAACGGCCACAAGATCACGATGTTCCTCGAAGAGGCCGGCCTGCCCTACCGCGTGCTGCCCGTGAACATCGGCCGCGGCGAGCAGTTCCAGCCCGAATTCCTGCGCATCGCGCCCAACAACCGCATTCCCGCCATCCTCGACCACGACCCGGCCGGCGGCGGCGAGCCGGTGCCCGTGTTCGAGTCCGGCGCCATCCTGCTCTACCTGGCGGACAAGAGCGGCCGGTTCATCCCGCAGGACCTGCGCGGCCGCACGGAAGCCCTCCAGTGGCTGTTCTGGCAGATGGGCGGCCTCGGGCCCATGGCCGGGCAGAACCACCACTTCACGCAGTACGCTCCGGAGCCGGTGCCCTACGCCATCGAGCGCTACGTGAAGGAAACCGCCCGCCTCTACGGCGTGCTCGACAAGCACCTGGCGGACGGCCGCGAATACATCGCCGGCAGCTACTCGATCGCCGACATGGCCTGCTACCCCTGGATCGTGCCGCACGAGCGGCAGCGCCAGGACCTGAAGGATTTCCCGCACCTTGCGCGCTGGTTCGCGCGCATCGCCGAGCGCCCCGCCACCGTGCGCGCCTACGACGTGGCGAAGTCGATCAACACCGCACCCACGGTCGACGAGGACGCGAAGAAGATCCTGTTCGGGCAGGACGCGGGCACGGTGCGCCGCTGACAGGGCCCACCGCGCCGGCGGATGCGGCGCGGCGCGCGTCGCGCAGGTGACGGCCGGCGCCGCGGCATCGCGCCTAGAGTGCGCCGCATGACCGACACCGCCGCCCTCACCTGCTTCCGCCTGACCGTCTCGGACCACGTCGCGCACCTGGTGCTCGACCGACCGGAGGCGCTCAACACCATGCACCCCACCTTCTGGCGCGAGCTGGATGCGGTGCTCGCGCGGCTGCACCGCGCGGGCGATGCGCGCGCGCTGGTCATCAGCAGCACCGGCCGGCATTTCTCGGCCGGCATGTCGCTGGAGACCTTCGGCGGCGCCGTCGCGATGGACGACCAGAGCCCCGAAGGCCGGGCCGCCATCTTCGACCTGCTCACCGACATGCAGGCCACCTTCACGCGCATCGAATCGCTGCGCATTCCGGTGATCGCCGCCATCCATGGCGGCTGCATCGGCGGCGCGGTGGACATGGTGACCGCCGCCTGCATCCGCTACGCAAGCGAGGACGCGTTCTTCTGCATCCAGGAGATCAACATCGGCATGGTGGCCGACGTGGGCACGCTGCAGCGCCTGCCCAAGCTGATCCCGCTGGGCATCGTCAAGGAACTGGCCTACACCGGCCGCCGCCTGCCCGCTTCCCGTGCCCTGGCCTGCGGGCTGGTGAACGAAGTGTTCTCCACCCAGGAGGCGATGCTGGAGGCCGCCCTGGCCTGCGCGCGCGAGATCGCCGCCAAGCCGCCCGTCGCGGTCTGGGGCACCAAGCAGGCGGTGCACTATGCGCGCGACCATTCGGTGGACGACAGCCTGCGCCAGATGGGCTGGCTGCAGGGCGCGGTGTGGAGCAACCGCCACGTCGGCGAGGCCGTGGGCGCGATGCGCGAGCGGCGCGCGGGCGACTTCCCCGCTCTGGCGCCGGTGCAGCGCTTCAGCGAACTGGGCTGAGGGCCCGGCGGGCGCGTCAGGGGCCCGCGCGCAAAGATGGCCTGGCCGGGTCTATGATGCGGCAACCCTTTTTCCGGCCACGGCCCACCGGAGGCCGCACACGCTTCGCGAGGACGCCCATGGAACCGCACCGCCCCGCCCTGCCCACCTACGACGACGTCGCCGCCGCGGCCCGGCGCCTGGCGGGCATCGCCCACCGTACGCCCGTGCTGCGCTCCAGCACTGCCGACGAGGCGCTGGGCGCGCAGCTCTTCTTCAAGTGCGAGAACCTCCAGCGCATGGGGGCGTTCAAGTTCCGCGGCGCCTACAACGCCCTGGTGCAGCTGGACGCCGCGCAGCGCGGGCGCGGCGTGCTGGCCTTCTCGTCCGGCAACCATGCGCAGGCGATCGCGCTCTCGGCCCGCCTGCTCGACATGCCCGCCGTGATCGTCATGCCCGAAGACGCGCCCGCCTCCAAGATGGCGGCCACGCGCGAATACGGCGCCCAGGTGGTCACCTACGACCGCTTCCGCGAAGACCGCGAGGCCATCAGCCGGCGCCTGGCCGAAGAGCGCGGCATGGTGCTGGTGCCGCCGTTCGACCATCCGCATGTCATCGCCGGCCAGGGCACGGTGGCGCAGGAGCTGCTGGAGGATGTGCCCCAGCTCGATTACCTGTTCGTGTGCCTGGGCGGCGGCGGGCTGCTCTCGGGCTGCCTGCTTGCGGCCGGGCATCTCGCGCCCGGGTGCAAGGTGATCGGCGTGGAGCCCGAGGCCGGCAACGACGTGCAGCAGTCGCTGCGCGCCGGGCACATCGTGCGCATCGAGACGCCCCGCACCATCGCCGACGGCGCGCAGACGCAGGCGCCGGGCGAGATCACCTTCCCGATCATCCAGCGGCTGGTGCACGAAGTCGTCACCGTGTCCGACGCCCAGCTCGCCCAGGCGCTGCGGTTCTTCGCCGAGCGCATGAAGATGGTGGTGGAGCCCACCGGGGCGCTGGCGCTGGCCGGCGCGCACCACGGCGGCATCGACCTGCGCGGTGCGCGCGTGGGCATCGTGGTGAGCGGCGGCAACGTCGATCTGCCGCGGTATGCGCGGTTTCTGGCAGACTGACCGGTTGTCTCCCTTTTCTCTCCCTTTCCCACGCCCATGAGCACCGAGAACCCCTCCGGCAACGTCCACGTCATCACCCACCCCCTGGTGCAGCACAAGCTCACCCTGATGCGCCGCAAGGACGCCAGCACCAACAGCTTCCGCCGCCTGCTGGGCGAGCTGAGCACCCTGATGGCCTACGAGATCACGCGCGACATGCCGCTGTCCGACATCGAGGTCGAAACCCCGCTCGAAACCATGACCGGCAAGGTCATCGACGGCAAGAAGCTCGTACTCGTCTCCATCCTGCGCGCGGGCAACGGCTTCCTCGACGGCATGCTCACGGTGGTGCCCGGCGCGCGCGTCGGCCACATCGGCCTCTACCGCGACCCGCAGACGCTGCAGCCGGTCGAGTACTACTTCAAGATGCCCTCCGAAATGGAAGAGCGCGACATCATCGTGGTGGACCCGATGCTCGCCACCGGCAACTCGGCCGCCGCCGCCGTCGCCAAGCTGAAGGAACTGAAGCCGCGTTCGGTGAAGTTCATGTGCCTGCTGGCCGCGCCCGAAGGCGTGGCCACGCTGCAGAAGGCGCACCCGGACGTGCCGATCTTCACCGCAGCGATCGACCGCGAACTGAACGAGCACGGCTACATCCTGCCGGGGCTGGGGGATGCGGGGGACCGGATTTTCGGCACCAAATGAGGGACGTGCCGCGGAGCGCGGATGGCATGCATCCTGCTTGACTGCGGCAATCTCCCGTTACGTCACTCTTTTTCGACCCAAGGAACCCGCGATGACCTCCCGCCGCCTCTTCACCGGCCGCCTGCTCTGCACCTCCCTGGCCATCTCCGCCACGCTGGGCCTTGCGCCCGTGGCGGCCTTCGCCCAGGCCAAATTGAAGGTGGCGGGCATCTATACGGTGCCCTACGAGCAGCAGTGGGTGAGCCGCATCCACAAGGCGCTGAAGGCGGCCGAGGCGCGCGGCGAGATCGAATACAAGAGCAGCGAGAACGTGGCCAATGCCGACTACGAGCGCGTGATGCGCGAGTACGCCAACGGCGGCAACCAGCTGGTCTTCGGCGAGGTGTTCGGCGTGGAGTCCGCGGCCCGCAAGGTGGCCAAGGACTTCCCCAAGACGGCCTTCGTGATGGGCTCCTCGGGCAAGCCGCAGGCGCCCAACTTCAGCGTGTTCGACAACTACATCCAGGAGCCCGCCTACCTCACCGGCATGATCGCGGGCGGCATGACGAAGACGAACAAGATCGGCATGGTCGGCGGCTTCCCCATTCCGGAAGTGAACCGCCTGATGCATGCCTTCATGGCCGGCGCGAAGGAAGTGAATCCGAAGGTGGAGTTCACCGTCACCTTCATCAACAGCTGGTTCGATCCGCCGAAGGCCAAGGAAGCCACCTTCGCGATGATCGACAAGGGTGCGGACGTGCTCTATGCCGAGCGCTTCGGCGTGAGCGACGCGGCCAAGGAAAAAGGCAAGCTGGCCATCGGCAACGTGATCGACACGCAGCCCCAGTACCCCGACACCGTGGTCGCCTCCGCCTTGTGGCACATGGAGCCGAGCGTGGACCGCGCCATCGGGCTCGTGAAGGCCGGCAAGTTCACGGCCGAGGACTACGGCCCGTATTCGATGATGAAGCACAAGGGCTCGTCCCTCGCGCCGCTGGGCACGTTCGAGAAGAAGGTGCCGGCCGACGTGGTGGCCAAGGTGAAGGCGCGCGAAGCCGAGATCCTGGCCGGAAAATTCACCGTGAAGGTGGACGACAGCCAGCCGAAGTCCACAGCGAAGTAAGCCGGCGGCCCGCCTCCCTTTCTTCCCCATGCCCGCACCGCCACCGGCCGCCGCGCCGGACACCGTGCTGCGCCTGTCCGGCATCACCAAGCGCTTCGGCAGCCTGGTGGCCAACGACGGCATCTCGCTCACGCTCGCGCGCGGCGAGGTGCTGGCGCTGCTGGGTGAAAACGGCGCGGGCAAGTCCACGCTGATGTCCATCCTGTTCGGGCATTACGTGGCGGACGCCGGCAGCATCGAGGCGTTCGGCCGCCCGCTGCCGCCGGGGCAGCCACGTGCGGCGCTGGCGGCGGGCGTCGGCATGGTGCACCAGCATTTCACGCTGGCCGACAACCTGAGCGTGCTGGACAACGTGCTGCTGGGCAGCGAGCCGCTGTGGCAGCCGTTCTCGCGCCGCGGCGCAGCACGCGCGCGGCTGCTGGAGGTGTCGCGGCGCTTCGGCCTGCCCGTGGTGCCGGAGGCCCGCGTGGGCGATCTCTCCGTGGGCGAGCGCCAGCGCGTGGAGATCCTGAAGGCGCTCTACCGCGGCGCACGCATCCTCATCCTCGACGAACCCACGGCCGTGCTCACGCCGCAGGAGAGCGAGGCGCTCTTCGCCACGCTGGGGCAGATGGTGGCCGAGGGCCTGTCGATCATCTTCATCAGCCACAAGCTCGGCGAGGTGCTGCGCGTGTCGCACCGCGTGGCCGTGCTGCGCCAGGGGCGGCTGGTGGCCGAAGCGCCCGCCGAGGGCACCACGCAGGCGCAGCTCGCGCAGTGGATGGTGGGCCACGCCGTCGAGCGCGCCGAGCGCCGGCCCGCGCGGCACGTGGGCGATGCCGTCTGCACCCTCGACGATGTCCATACCGCCGGCGGGCGCGATGCGCTGCACGGCGTGCGCCTTCTGCTCCGCGCGGGCGAGATCACCGCCATCGCGGGCGTGTCGGGCAACGGCCAGGTGGCCCTGGCCGACGTGCTGTGCGGCGTGCGCATACCCACGCGGGGCACGGCCGTGCTGCAGGGACGGCCGCTGCCGGCGAATCCCCAGCGCCTCGTCGCCCAGGGCGTGGCCCGCATCCCCGAGGACCGCCACGCCGTGGGCGTGGTGGGCGATCTGCCGGTCTGGGAGAACGCCGTCTCCGAACGCCTGGGCAGCCGCTGGTTCTCCCGCCCCTGGTTCACCGCCGGCTGGGTCAAGCGCCGCGCCGCGCGCGAGCATGCCCGCCGCGTGGCCGAGACCTTCGACGTGCGCGGCGGCGGGCCTGACGTGCCGGCGCGGTCGCTGTCGGGCGGCAACATGCAGAAGCTGATCCTCGGACGGGCGCTGCTGTCGCCCGATCCGCACCATCCGGAGCCTCCGAGGCTGATCGTCGCCCACCAGCCCACCTGGGGCCTGGACATCGGCGCGGTCACCTTCGTGCAGCAGCAGCTCATCACCGCGCGCGACGCGGGCGCTGCCGTGCTCCTCATCTCGGACGATCTGGACGAAGTGCTGCAACTGGGTGACCGCGTGGCGGTGATGCACGGCGGGCACCTGACCGACGCCTTGCCGGCCGAAGCCTGGACGCGCGAGGCCATCGGCTTGGCGATGGCCGGGGAAGGCTCTGGCGCGGGCCACGCACCGGGCAACGACACCCCATGAGACTCGAAAAACGCCACCGCACTTCCGCCGCGGCCTACGTGGCCGCGCCCGTCGGGGCCGTGGCCTTCACCCTCCTCGTCTCCGCGCTGCTGGTGCTGTGGGCGGGCGCCCCCGTGGGCCGCACCTATGCGCTGCTGGCGCAAGGCGCTTTCGGCTCCGTCTTCGCGCTCACCGAAACGCTCACGCGCGCCACGCCGCTGATCCTGACGGGCCTGGCCGCGGCCGTGGCCTTCCGCGCGCGCCTCTTCAACATCGGCGCCGAAGGCCAGCTCTACGCCGGCGCCATCGCCGCGGTCGCCGTGGGCGGCATGCACGGCGGCACGGGCCTGGAATGGTCGCCCTGGGTGCTGTTCCCGCTGATGATGCTGGCGGCGGCCCTGGCCGGCGCTGCGCTGCTGCTCGGCCCGGCGCTGATGAAGGCGCGCCTGGGCGTGGACGAGGTGGTGACCACGCTGCTGCTCAACTTCGTGATGCTGCTGCTGGTGTCGGCCCTGCTCGACGGCCCGATGAAGGACCCGTTGGCGCTGGGCTGGCCGCAGAGCGTGGCGCTGCAGGGCGACCTGGAACTCTCGCGGCTGGTGGCGGGATCGCGCCTGCACACCGGCCTGCTGATCGCCGTGGGCCTGGCGGTGCTGCTGTGGGCGCTGCTGGCGCGCACCGTGCCGGGCTTCCACATCCGCGCGGCCGGCGCCAACCCGCGCGCCGCGGCGTTCGCGGGCGTGCCGGTCACGCGCACCGTGGTGCTCGTGGCCCTGCTCTCGGGCGGGCTCGCGGGCCTGGCGGGCGCGGTCGAGGTCGCGGGCCGCACGGGCTACGTCACGCTCGACATGTCGCCGGGCTACGGCTACAGCGGCATCGTGATCGCCATGCTGGCCGGGCTGCATCCGCTGGGAGTGGTGGCCGCAGGCATCTTCGTGGCCGGCGTGCTGGTGGGCGCCGACAGCATGAGCCGCGCCATCGGCGTGCCCACCTACATCGCCGACGTGATCGTCGCCGCTTCGCTGATCGCGGTGCTGGTGGCGGGGCTGCTGGCCCAGTACCGGGTGAAATGGAAATGACCGAGCTGCTCGACATCCTGGCCAACCCGGCCTTCTGGATCGCGACGCTGCGCGTGGCCACGCCCCTCATCCTCGGCACGCTGGGCGTGCTGCTGTGCGAGCGCGCGGGCGTGCTGAACCTGGGCATCGAAGGCATCATGGTCGCGGGCGCCTTCACCGGCTGGCTCACCGTGTATGCCGGGCACGGGCTGTGGGCGGGCGTGGCGGTGGCGGCGCTCACGGGTGCGGTGTTCGGCCTGCTGCACGCCTGGCTCACCGTGGGCCTGGCGCTGTCGCAGCACGTCTCGGGCCTGGGCATCACGCTGCTGGCGACGGCGCTCAGCTACTACGGCTACCGCGTCGGCTTCCCCAAGGTGAACACGCCGCCCACCATCACGCCGTTCGCGCCCATGGAGTGGCTGGGCGTGCCGATCCTTTCGGCGCAGACGCCGCTCACGCTGCTCGCGCTGCTGCTCGCTCCGCTGCTGGCCTGGGCGCTCTACCGCACGCCCCTGGGCCTGGCGGTGCGCATGGTGGGCGAGAACCCGCAGGCGGCCGAAGGCCAGGGGATTTCCGTGGCGGCCACGCGCACGGGCGCCATCGTGGCGGGCTCGGCGCTGATGGGCGTGGCAGGCAGCTTCCTCACGCTGTCGGCGTTCAACGCGTTCTTCTTCAACATGGTCAACGGCCGTGGCTGGATCTGCGTGGCCCTGGTGGTGTTCGCATCGTGGCGGCCCGGCAAGGCACTGCTCGGCGCGCTGCTGTTCGCGTTCTTCGATGCGCTGCAATTGCGCCTGCAGCAGTCGGGCGAGGCATGGCTGCCGTACCAGGTGTACCTGATGCTGCCGTATCTGCTGTCCATCCTGGCGCTGGTGCTCGTGGCCCGCAAGGCCGCGTACCCGCAGGCGTTGATGAAGCCGTACCGCAAGGGCGAACGCTGAGCCACAGGCGCTGGAAAACGAACGCTGAGGGCCCGCGCACGGCGGGCCTCCATCGCCTGCAGGCATGGGGCGCACTACCATCGGCGGATGCCGAAACCCATGCCAGACCCTGCCGCTCCGGGCCAGATGCCGGGCGGCCCCACTTCCATCGACCCGGCCCTGCTGCGCTCGCCCCGGCTGCGCCTGCGCCAGTGGACGCCCGCGGACCGCGCGCCGTTCGCTGCGCTCAATGCCGACCCCGTGGTCATGGAGCATTTCCCGGCGCCGCTGGAACGGGCGCAGAGCGATGCCATGGCCGACCGCATCGAAGCGCTGATCGGCCAGCAGGGCTGGGGATTCTGGGCGGCCGAACTGGTGGACGGACAGGACGGCCCGTGCGCGCCCGGTGGAACGTTCATGGGCTTCATCGGCCTGCACCAGCCCACGGCACCGCTGCCCTTCACACCCTGCGTGGAGATCGGCTGGCGGCTCGCACGGCCCTTCTGGGGCCGCGGCCTGGCCACCGAGGGCGCGCGGCTGGCGCTACGGGCGGGATTCGAGGCGCTGGGCCTGGAGGAGATCGTCGCCTTCACCGCGCAGCGCAACCGGCGATCGCAGGCGGTGATGGCCCGCCTGGGCATGCGCGAATCGCCCGCGGAGGCGTTCGAGCATCCGTCCGTGCCCGAGGGCCATGCGGTGCGCCCGCATGTGCTCCACCGGCTCACGCGCGCGGCGTGGCGAGCGTCCCTTCAACCCGCCTGCACGGGCGTGCACAGGCCCACCAGCACGCCATCGCCATCTTCGACATAGGCGATGGTCTGGCCCCAGGGCATGCGCTCCGGAGCGCGCACCTGCCGGCCACCGGCGGCCACGGCGCGCGCGAGCTGACGCCGCGCCACGAAACGACGAGCTTACTTCCCCGCGGCACAGCGCCTGACCATCCAGGCCGCCGGTGCCTGGGCGCTCGCGGAAGACCTTGCCATGGCTCCCTTTCCACCCGCAGGGCCACAATGGGGCATGCGACGCGTCTCCCTTTCCGCCCTCCTGCTCGCCGCTGCCATCGCAGCCGCAGCCGCCTGGACCCTGGGCAGCCGCCACGCCGCGCCCCCTGCTCCGGCGTCGCCGCCGCTGGTCGCGGTGGAATCCCTGGGCGACCTCGTCTCCGTGCGCGTGCGTTACGCCAACGTGGTCGAATTCCACCGCGCGATGACGCAGGGCATCCCCTGGACCCGCTGGGAACTGCCGATCGGCGAAACCCGGGTGCTGCTGGTGGCGCGCGGCGATTGCCTGGTGGGCACGGACCTGCGGGCCGCCCGCTACGGGCAGGTGGACACGGCCGCGCGCACCGCCGTGCTGGCGCTGCCCGCGCCGCGCACCGTTTCGGCCCGCGTGAACCACGGCCCGCGCGACGAGGGCGGCTCGTACTTCTATGCCCTGCACGGCAGCGGCCTGGAGCCCTTGGTGCCGGGATCGGAGCACCGCACCCAGGCGATCGAGGCGGCGTTGCGCATCGCCCAGCAGGACGTGGCCCAGGCCTGCGCCACACCCGAGACGCTGCGGGAAGCGCGTTCGAACACCGAGGCCGTGCTGAAGCCCCTGTTGTCGGCCTCCGGCTGGAACGTGGTGGTGCGCTGGCCTTGAGAGCGGCTAACACGACCCAGCGAAGCGGTTCTGGCTAGGCGCTGCATCGCAGGCAGTACGAGCAGTACGACAAGATGCGGCAACGACGCCAGAAGGGTCGTGTTAGCCGCTCTAAGCCCGCGGCACGCTGGCGACTGGCCCAGAATATGCAATCGGCAGAGGATGTCTCTGCCGCCCTCCCGATGACCCCAGATCCACGAACCCCGGTGACCCCATGCTCGACCTGCTGATCCACGACGCCACCCTGCCCGACGGCCGCACCTCCATGTCGGTGGCGGTGCAGGACGGCCGCATCGCCGAAGTCACCGAAGGCTTGCGCGCGCCGGCCCATGCCACCGTGGATGCCGCCGGCATGCTGCTGAGCCCGCCGTTCGTGGACGCGCATTTCCACCTGGACGCCGCGCTTTCCTACGGCCTGCCGCGCGTGAACGCCAGCGGCACGCTGCTCGAAGGCATCGCGCTCTGGGGCGAACTCAAGCCGCTGCTCACGCAGGAGGCCATCGTGGAGCGCGCCCTGGCCTATTGCGACTGGGCGGTGGCGCGCGGGCTGCTGGCGATCCGCAGCCACGTGGACACCAGCGACCCGAGCCTGCTGCCCGTGGAGGCGCTGCTGGAGGTGAAGCGCCGCGTGGCGCCCTACCTCGATCTGCAGTTGGTGGCCTTCCCGCAGGACGGCGTGCTGCGCACGCCGGGCGGCCTCGACAACCTGCGCCGCGCGCTGGACCTCGGCGTGGACGTGGTCGGCGGCATTCCCCATTTCGAGCGCACCATGGCACAGGGCGCCGAGAGCGTGCGCCTGCTCTGCGAACTCGCCGCCGAGCGCGGGCTGCGCGTGGACATGCATTGCGACGAGAGCGACGACCCGCTCTCGCGCCACGTCGAGACCCTGGCGCACGAGACGCACCGGCTGGGCCTGCACGGCCGCGCCACGGGATCGCACCTCACGTCGATGCACAGCATGGACAACTACTACGTGAGCAAGCTGATCCCGCTCATGGCCGAGGCGCAGCTGGGCGTGGTGGCGAACCCCCTCATCAACATCACCCTGCAGGGCCGGCACGACACCTACCCCAAGCGCCGCGGCATGACGCGCGTGCCCGAACTGCTCGCGGCCGGGCTGACCGTCGCCTTCGGCCACGACTGCGTGATGGACCCGTGGTACGGCGGGGGCAGTGCCGACATGCTCGAAGCCGCGCACATGGGCCTGCACGTGGCGCAGATGACCGGGCAGGAAGCGATGCGCCACTGCTTCGCCGCGGTGACGGAAAACCCCGCCCGCCTGCTGGGCCTGGAGGGCTACGGCCTCGCTCCCGGCTGCCATGCGGATTTCGTGCTGCTGCATGCGCGCACGCCGGCGGAAGCGATCCGACTGCGCGCCACGCGCCTGGGTGTCTGGCGTCGCGGACGGCGGGTGGCGGGCAGCCCCGCACCCGCAGCGGACCTGTCGCTGCCGGGCCGGCCGTCGCAGGTGGATTTCCTGCACGGCCGCTGACGCAGGAACTCTCCGCGCCCCAGCGGCCAGCCCAGGACCTCCCCTGACCCGGGCCGGTCCAGCGGCTATCCCTTCCAGCCGGCCCGGCGCAGGCAATCGGTGTAATACGCCATCTGCCCGGCGTCGGCGAAAGGGTGGCAGGCCTTCAGCGCCTCGGCCGGGTACGGGCCGAACCGGCGCGCCTGCTCCAGGGTGCGGCGGCCGTCGACGGCATGGCCGGCCGCGGTCTGGCAGGCGGCCAGCAGGTAGTGGTTGAACAGCCAGTCCGGGCGCTGCGCGAGCGCCTGCAAGGCGAACCCCTCTGCTGCGGGGTAGTCGCCCTCGACGAAGCGCGCGATCGCCCGCGTGCGCACCCAGAGGCTCGTCTGCGGATCGAGCGGACTGGCCTCGCAGGCCTGCCGGGCGCAGGCGTCCGCCTCGCGCGTGCGGCCGCTGAATGCCAGCAGCCGTCCGAGCTCGCCCGTGGCCGCGGCGAATTGCGGGCACAGCGACAGCGCCAGCTCCTGCTCGGACACCGCCTGCGCGAACTGGCCGGAGAACGACAGCGCGGTGCCGAGCGTGAAATGCGCGAAGGCATCGGTCTCGTCGCTGGCCACCGCCCGCAGCGCCAGCCGGCGGGCCTCGGAGGCATCCATGCGCACGCACGCCGACCGGCCCGCCCACACGCTGGCGATGCGCACGAAGGCCAGCAGCGACAGGCTGGGTGAATCGTCGGGCCGTGCCCGGAGTGCCCGCTCCGCGTAGTGCTCGGCCTGCCGCAAGTGGTCGCGGCCGGAGCGCCAGAAATGCCAGCGCGCGCGCATGAGCAGCGGCCAGTACTGGCCATCCTGCGGCGCCACGGCCCCGTGCAGGCCTTCCTCGCGCCGCAGGTGGACCGGCTCGACGGCCCCCGCGATGGCGGCGGCAATGCCCGACTGCGCCGCGGCGAGGTCGTCCGCGGGCCGCTCGTAGCTCTCGGTCCAGATGGTCTCGTTGCGTGGCGCGTCGATCAGCTCGGCCGTCACGCGCACGCGGCCCGCGTGGAAACGCGCCTGCCCCGACACCAGGTAGCGCACGCCGAGTTCGCGGGCGACCACGGCATTGGACGGCAAGGCATCGCCGTAGCGCTGCGTCGCGTTGCGCGCGATCACCCCCAGCCAGCGGGAGCGGGACAGCCGGTGGATCACGTCCTCGGCCACGCCGTCGGTGAAGTGCCGCTGCACGGCCTCGGCGCCTCCGCCGAACGGCAGCACGGCGACCGCCCGGCCGTCGACCTCCGGCATCGGCCCCACCCCCGCCTCGCGCGCCGGCAGCGGCTCCCGCGGCCCTGCCACCCTCCCCACGAAGCGGTATCCCTGGCCCGGAATGGTGACGATGCGGTCCGCGCCCACGAGCTTGCGCAGCGCGGAGACATGCACCTGCAAGTTGTTCTCCTCCACCACCACCCCGGGCCACACCTGCCGGAACAGTTCGGATTTCGTGACGAGCATGCCGGCGCGGTGCACCAGCGCGCACAGCACGTCGAAAGCCCGCGCGCCCACCGCCACGGGGCAACCGTGCGAAAGCAGTTGACGCTCATTCACTTTCAGCAAGAAATGATCGAATGCGAATTCTGAGGCCATCATTTTTCTCTGGTACGGGCTTCGCGGTTCCTCCCCGCGGAACGCACTCTAACGCGTGCGCCACGCTGCCACGCATGCATGTAATCAAATGCAATCGCAAGTGGCACTACGGTACACAAGCGGGCGATTTCCAGAGAATGCATAAATAATATTTATCGCCAGGGAAATAAATAATTCATTGAAATCCGGCATATGAAACCCCGCCAGATCCCGAGAGGAATAACGCCGGAGGCGCCCTTTCATAAATATTCAGGAAAATAAAGCGACCCTTCAAGCCTGAATAATCGGGAAACCACGGAATGCGTCTGCCTTCCCAGCAGAGTGCGGCCCGCGAAAAGCGGAGCACCTCACTCCGAAGGCACCCCCATGGCCGGAGGCAGAAACATTGCATCGCTCCGGCTTACTTCCAACGCAACTGAAATCAGAGAGAGGAAAATCATGTCCGACTGCAATTGCAATCAAAACAAGGCATCCAGCAACGAAGACCACCTGCCGAATTACGCGGTGGAGGGATTCGCTTCCAGCACGTCGCCGGACAATTTCGACGATGTGCGTGCGCAGCTGGTGGGCGTCGATGCGGTGGCCATCCAGTCCTGCGTCACGGGAACCTACAACCCCAGCACGCACCAGCTGTGCTTCAAGGCACCGATCATCGGCACGAAGTGCGTCACGGTCCCCTCGACCGTGCCTCTGCCGGCGGGGGCGGTGAAGGTGTGCATCGCGACCTGCGGCACCATTCCGTGCGGCGCCAAGGTGACGGCCTACCTCAACAACAGCCCGGTGTACACCACCAAGTTCGGTTGCTGCTGAGCACCGCCCGGGCCGCGCGCACCACGCCTCGGGCGTGACGGGCGCGGTCCAGGAACAGCCCTTCAGGCCCTGCCGGAACGGCTGTTCTTGCGTGCAATCCGCTGTCCGGCTGCCTGCCGGGGCGTGGCGTCCGGCACCGCCGCCGGGTCAGTCGCCCGGCCCGTCCGCCACATGGCACTCGCGCCGCAGCAGGGCGCGGGCTTCCTCCAGGCGCTCGTCCCGCGGGTCGAGCAGCGTGCGGCCCGACTCGTCCACGAACGACTTCCAGAGCGCGAGGTAGCTGGCACGGCGCACGCTGGCCGCATGGTCGCGGATGAACGCCTCCGCCAGTGCGGGCTGCCAGCCGTGGCGGCGCACGCGGCGCACCAGGCTCGCGGCGGCCTTCTCGGTCAGCACGGTCTTGCGCGGCACGCCGGCCGCGAGGCACAGGAACAGGGTGAGCAGCGAATGCTCGTCCTCGTGGCCCTGCGTGAGGCGTTCCCAGGTGCGGCTGGTGGGCGTGGCGGGCTCGCCACCGTCCTCTTCGCCGCCCGCCTCCAGCAGCGCATCCAGGCCGTGGTGGTAGTCGTCCACCTCGGCGAGCGGATCGTCCTGCAGAAAGTACCGGGCGCGGAAGCTGCCCATGGGCCGCAGCAGCGTGCGGGTTGCCACGGACTCATCGAGGATGCGCGCGGCATCGGCGAGCACGGCCGGGGCCTGTGCTTCCGCCACCGCCGCCGCGTCGGCGGGCATGCCGCCCGGCAGCGGCAGGCGGGCCGGCGGCGGGATGCCCTTGCGGCGCATCGCCGACAGGCGCTTCTCGAACGACACGGCATGCGGCCAGGCCTCGGCGGCCGGATGCATCCAGTGCCAGAGCAGGCCCATGCGCACCACGGCCTCGGCCTCGGCGCCCGATTCCTCCAGGGCGGATTCGTCCACGCCCAGCCGCTCGGCGAACCAGCGCGCGGCGGCGATCGCGGCGGCGATGCCGCTGCGCCGCTCCAGCTCGGCGCGGTATTCGGCATGGCTGCGCAGCGACCACACGGAGAGCTGCTGCACGTCCGGCTCGCCCGTGGTGGACAGGAAGCCGAAATTGCTGCTCTGCGGCAGCGCGATCAGCCGGCGCAGCCGGTCCGATCCCGCCTTGGAGCGCGACAGGAAGGTGTGTTCGCGCAGCATCTGCGCGGCACGGCCCAGATCGCCGCCGCTTTCTTCCAGCAGGTCGAGGCTGACGAGGTTCACCATGCGATCGCGCGCCCGCTCCAGGTCGGGCCGCAGGAATTCGGTGCCGAAATAGCGGGCGATCTGCACCATGCCCTTGGGCGCGTCGGCGCCGATGGCCTCCACCTTCTCCGGCGGCACGATGCCGTGGCGGATACCGTGGAGCAGCGCCTTCTCGAAGAACGCGCGCGCGTCGTGCAGCGAGAGCGCCGACGAGGCGCCCTGCCCGGACGGTGCGGAATCGGGGATGGAAGACGTCATCGCAGCGCGCCTCGCGGGGTTCTCAGATCGCCGACTCTTCGTCGGAGGCGCGCGCGGCCGGCGTGGCCTTGCCGCGGTCGGTCTCGCTGGTCTCGAACTTGCCGTCGTCGTCCTCGTCCGTGCCCGCCTCGTCGTCGCCCAGCCCTTCGTCGTGGGCCTGCGCCTTGGCGCGCAGCACGAGCAGCGTTTCGATGAACAGGTCCGGGCACTGGTAGCGCAGCAGCCAGGCGAGCTGCATCCAGTCGCGGTCGGCCACCTCGTCCTGGTCCACCTTCGGCGGCGCGTAGGCCACGTTGAAGAGCTGGTCCTCGGTGAGCGAGGGGCCGTAGTCCTCGGTGGCATCGAAGAGGCCGGTGCGCGCGAAGGCCTCCAGGCGGCTCCACTTCTCCGCGAAATAGTGGGCCAGGGCCTCGCTGCCGCCTTCCAGGTCGCCGATGGCGGTGATGAACTCCAGCGGATCGGCGTCGCCGCGGAACACCACCGCGTTCACCATGCTGCGCAGGTGGGTGTGGGTGGCGTCCTTGTACTGCTTCTCCAGCACCAGCGCGCGCGCGAATTGCTCCGGCGTGACCAGCATGTTCACTACCGACGCCTTGGATTCGTCGTATTCGCGCATCACGGCGAGCACGTCCTTGGGCGCCAGCTCGCCCAGCACTTCCACCAGCGCGCCGTCGCCCTGGGTGTCGGCCAGTTCGGAGAGGGCGGATTCCGCGCCCACGATGTCGCCGGCGGCGATCAGGGCCTGGGTCTGGGTGATGAGGGCGAGGTGTCTTGACATGGGTGGGCAGCGGAACGGAAGCGGGTTCGGCAAAAAAAGAGGGAAAGGCAGGCGTTGGCGCAGGCGACGGACGGGGTCAGTCCTTGCGATCGAAGCCCAGGTCGGCGAGCCATTCGGCGCCGGCCTCTTCGCGGTCGGCATGCGTGCGCGGCTCGGAAGCGTCGTCCGCGCTCCAGCGTGCGGAGTCGTCGTCGCCCGCATCGGCGGCGTCGTCCCCTTCGCCGTCCGCGTCGGCGCCGTCGGCGGCCGATGCGTCACCGGCGGCCGCAGCATGGCGGGCATGCAGGCGCTGGTACTCCAGCAGCGCTGCCATGGTGAGGAAGCGCGCGCCCGAAGGCTCGGCCAGCACCACGTCGGCCAGCGGCTGGGCCCAGGATTCGAGCGCCGCCGCGCCGCCCAGGGCGGACCACTCGGGCAGGTCGGCCCCGGAGCGCGCCAGCAGCGGCTCGAGCGCCGCCGGCCGTTGGAAGCGGAAGCCCTGGTGGAAAGCCACGGCCACCATCTCGGGGCTGAAATCGATCATCTGCGCCAGGAAGGCGATCTCGCCGCGCTTCTGGGCGAGGCGCTTGCGCAGCACGTCCTTGCCCTCGGAGTCCTGGGCGAGGTCGTCCAGCTCGGCCTGGTAGGCCGAGCGCAGGTCATGGAAGAAGGGAGAGAGTTTCACGAGGAGAGAAGATTCTTGGAATAGGACTGCCAGATCTCCCGCGCCGTCTGCAGCGGGTCGTCCAGCAGGTTGCGGCGGCGGTTGTCGTCGTAGGCCTGGCGCGCCGCGTCGTCCGACAGCACCTCGTAGGCCTTCTGCACCGCGCGGAAGCGCTCGGCCGCATCCGGCGAGGGATTGCGGTCGGGATGGTAGAAGGCGGCCTTCTGGCGGAAGGCCTTCTTGACGTCGGCCAGGGTCGCGTGGGCGCCCAGCCCGAGGGCGGCGTAGTGATCGGTCATGCGCGGGATGGAAGGGGTGGGGGCGGACGGGCGCGCGGGCACCGCCCCGGAGCCCGGGGAGGCGCGGTTATACACCAAGAGCGCCCGCCGCGCCCGTGTGCGGTTTCGCGGGCCCTGGTGCGCGGCCGGGCCGCGGCAGCCGGCGAACCCGGCCGTGCGATGTGTTGCGCCACGGCACATGGGGTGTACCACGGGTGTTCCACAACGGAACACATGGAACACCTTCCGCGGGCCCGCTACGGCCCCGGGCGCCCTGCAGCGCCCTGGCATGGCGATTGCGCAATGGAAGGCACCGGGGCTGCGTGGTGCAGCCCACGGCACACATCCACCCTCAGGAGACAAGCACCATGGACATGGCAGAAATCGCCAACCTCGGCATCGCCAACCCCTACAAGAAGCAGTATGGCAACTACATCGGCGGTGCCTGGACCGCCCCGGTGGACGGCCAGTACTTCGAGAACAGCTCGCCGATCGACGGCCAGCCGTTCACCTCGGTGCCGCGTTCGAACGACAAGGACATCAACGCAGCGCTGGACGCCGCGCACAAGGCCAAGGCCGCCTGGGGCAAGACCTCGACCACCGACCGCGCCAACATCCTGCTGAAGATCGCCGACCGCATGGAAGCGAACCTGCTCACGCTCGCCGTGGCCGAGACGATCGACAACGGCAAGCCGCTGCGCGAGACCATGGCCGCGGACATCCCCCTGGCGATCGACCACTTCCGATACTTCGCGGGCGCGGTGCGCGCGCAGGAAGGCGGCATCAGCGAGATCGACCACACCACGGTGGCCTACCATTTCCACGAGCCGCTGGGCGTCGTGGGCCAGATCATTCCCTGGAACTTCCCGATCCTGATGGCCGTCTGGAAGCTCGCGCCGGCCCTGGCCGCCGGCAACTGCGTGGTGCTCAAGCCCGCCGAGCAGACGCCCGCGTCCATCCTCGTGCTGCTGGAGATGATCGGCGACCTGCTGCCCGCCGGCGTGCTGAACGTGGTCAACGGCTTCGGCCTGGAGGCCGGCAAGCCGCTGGCCAGCAGCCCGCGCATCGCCAAGATCGCCTTCACCGGCGAGACCACCACCGGCCGTCTCATCATGCAGTACGCCAGCCAGAACATCATCCCGGTGACCCTGGAGCTGGGCGGCAAGAGCCCGAACATCTTCTTCGAGGACGTGATGAGCGCCGACGACGCCTTCTTCGACAAGGCGCTGGAAGGCTTCGCGATGTTCGCGCTCAACCAGGGCGAGGTCTGCACCTGCCCGAGCCGCGCGCTCATCCAGGAATCGATCTACGAGCAATTCATGGAGCGGGCGCTCAAGCGCGTGGCCGCGATCAAGCAGGGCCACCCGCTCGACAAGGGCACGATGATCGGCGCGCAGGCCTCGCAGGAGCAGCTGGAGAAGATCCTCTCGTACCTCGACCTGGGCCGGCAGGAAGGCGCGGAATGCCTGATCGGCGGCGAACGCAATGCGCTGGAAGGCTCGCTCGCTGGCGGCTACTACGTCAAGCCCACGGTCTTCAAGGGCCACAACAAGATGCGCATCTTCCAGGAGGAGATCTTCGGCCCGGTGGTGTCCGTCGCCACCTTCAAGACCGAGGAGGAAGCGCTGGAGATCGCCAACGACACGCTCTACGGCCTGGGCGCGGGCGTGTGGAGCCGCGACGGCGCGCGCGCCTTCCGCATGGGCCGCGGCATCCAGGCCGGCCGCGTCTGGACCAACTGCTACCACGCCTACCCCGCGCATGCGGCCTTCGGCGGCTACAAGCAGTCCGGCATCGGCCGCGAGAACCACAAGATGATGCTCGACCACTACCAGCAGACCAAGAACCTGCTCGTGAGCTACAGCCCCGACAAGCTGGGCTTCTTCTGACGGCTTGACCTGCATCAGCAGCGACCGAGGGAGGGCGGCATATGGTGGAAGCCAGCCCTCCCCGTTGAGAACCTGCCCAGGTTCCGACTCTTCCGACACAAGAAAGGACTCCCATTCCATGCTTCCCAAGACCATGAAAGCCGCCGTCGTCCGCGAATTCGGCAAGCCGCTGACCATCGAAGAGGTACCGGTGCCGACGCCCGCCGATGACCAGATCCTCGTGAAGATCGAAGCCTCGGGCGTGTGCCACACCGACCTGCACGCCGCCGAGGGCGACTGGCCCGTCAAGCCCAACCCGCCGTTCATTCCCGGCCACGAAGGCGTGGGCTTCGTCGCGGCCATCGGCAAGAACGTGAAGCACGTCAAGGAAGGCGACCGCGTCGGCGTGCCCTGGCTGCATTCGGCCTGCGGCTGCTGCACCCACTGCCTGGGCGGCTGGGAGACGCTGTGCGAATCGCAGAGCAACACCGGCTACTCGGTCAACGGCGGCTTCGCCGACTATGCGCTGGCCGACCCGAATTTCGTGGGCCACCTGCCCAGGGATGTGAGCTTCGTCGACATCGCCCCGGTGCTGTGCGCGGGCGTGACGGTCTACAAGGGCCTGAAGGTGACGGACGCCAAGCCCGGCGACTGGGTGGTGATCTCCGGCATCGGCGGCCTGGGCCACATGGCGGTGCAATATGCCAAGGCCATGGGCATGAACGTCGCGGCCGTGGACGTGGAGGACGACAAGCTCGAACTCGCGAAAAAGCTGGGTGCGAGCGTCACGGTGAATGCGAAGCACACCGACCCGGCCGCCTACCTGCAGAAGGAGATCGGCGGCGCCCACGGAGCGCTGGTGACGGCCGTGTCGCCGAAGGCGTTCGAGCAGGCCCTCGGCATGGTGCGGCGCGGCGGCACGGTGTCGCTCAACGGCCTGCCGCCCGGCAACTTCCCGCTGCCGATCTTCGACATGGTGCTGCGCGGCATCACCGTGCGCGGCTCCATCGTCGGCACGCGCCTGGACCTGCAGGAATCGCTGGAATTCGCGGCCCGCGGCCAGGTGAAGGCCACCGTGGCGACCGAGAAGCTGGAGAACATCAACGACGTGTTCGCGCGCATGCACAAGGGCCAGATCCAGGGCCGCATCGTGCTGGACATGTCGGCGCACTGACGGCCGGGCCAGGCACGCCCTGCGCCCCGGCGGCAGGCGTGTGCCGCCACCGGGCGTGCGCCGCCGCCGCGCTTCGGGCACACTGCCGGAAGCGCCGATCCCATGACAGGAGACACCGCATGACGACGACGACGACCGCGCCCCCCGTTTCCGCCACGCCAGCCCCGGCCGGTGCCGCCACCCGCGTCTCCGCCACGCCCGAGGCCATCGCCCTCATCGAGCGGCTGCGGGCGCAGCACGGGCCGCTCATGTTCCACCAGTCCGGCGGCTGCTGCGACGGCAGCGCGCCGATGTGCTTCGCGCTCGGCGAGTTCATGCTCGGCGACTCGGACGTGCTGCTCGGCGAGATCGCGGGCACGCCCTTCTACATGAGCGAATCGCAGTTCGCGTACTGGGAACACACGCACCTGATCATCGATGCCGTGCCCGGCAACGGCGGCATGTTCTCCCTGGAGCGCCCCACCGGGCTGCGGTTCCTCACGCGCTCGCGGCTCTACGGGGACGAGGAGTGGGCCGCCGTCGAGGCGCTGGGGCCGCCGCAGCGCGGAGGCAGCTGAAGACGCGGCCCGGCACGCCGCTCGCAACGCGGCGAAGACGTGGCATGCTGGATGCTTTCAGAACCGTTCCGTCTCATGCGAACCTTTCTCGGACTGGCGGGCCTGGCCGTCGCATTGCTCGCGTGGGGCACTGCCATCGCCGTCTCGCACAGCGGGCTGCCGTACCTGGACAAAGACGCGGGTGCCCTGATCACCTGGGTGCTGTTCTGCCCGGCGGTGCTCTGCTTCCTGCCCTTCGCCGGCATGGCGCTGCAGCGGAATGCGGTGGCGGCGGTCTGGCTGGTGGCCGTCGCGCCCATCGCGGGCGTTGCCAATTTCTTCGTCCCTGCGTCCCTGGGCACTCCCGAACCCGATTCGCGCTGGGTGGTATGGGTGCTGTCCTTCCTCTGGGCATGCCCTGTCGGTTACGTGGGGTTGCGGTCCTTGTTTGCGTCGAGGTCAGCCAGGGAGCAGGCCCGGCGTTCGACCGACGAAGACCGGTTTTAGCAGGCCGGCAGCGCTCCACCGGGCCCGCGCGCAACGCCCGGCCTTTCGCCCCCGCCCCCGCAGGGCGTCCCCCCCTCAGTGCGCGGAAGGTGTCCCGTTCATGGCCTTGAGCCGCCGGTACACGGTATTGCGCGACACGCCGAGCGCGCGTGCCACGGCAGAAACGTTGCCGCCATGCACGGACAGCGCATGCCGCAGCGCATCCTCCACCGTCTCGTCCCACGACCGTACGGCGGACGGTGCCGGCGCTGCCGGAGCCGCGGCCGCAGCGGCGGGCGCTGCCACCTCGCGCCGCACGTGCGCCGAGTCCATCGCTTCGCCCGAGGACCCGCCGCCCGTGGGCAGCGGTGCCGCCGGGGCCGATGGGTCCTCCGCATCGAACAGATCCTCGGGCAGGTGGTCGATGTCGATCTCCTGCGCATCGCCGGCCATCAGCGCCGCCGTGCGCAGCGCGTTCGAGAGCTGGCGCAGATTGCCGGGCCAGCGGTGCGCGAGAAACAGTTCCATGGCGCGGGCCGAGACGCGCAGCGGCCCCGTGCCGCGAGGCCGCGGCCATCCGCCGGGCGCCGATGCATGCCCGGATGCGTTCGCGGCGCCTGCCGCGCGCTCGCGGTCCTGCGCCTGCAGCAGCCGCTGCACGATCACGCGCAGGTCGGTGCGCTCGCGCAGCGCCGGCAGGCGCACCACCAGCCCGTTGAGCCGGTAGTAGAGGTCGTCGCGGAACAGCCCCCGGGCCATCATGTCGCGCAGGTTGCGGTGGGTGGCGCACAGCACGTACACGTCCACGGGAATCTGCCGCGCCGATCCCAGCGGCGCCACGGTGCGCTCCTGCAGCACGCGCAGCAGCCGGGCCTGCATGGCCAGCGGCATGTCGCCGATCTCGTCCAGGAACAGCGTGCCGCCGTGCGCCTGGGCGATCTTGCCCACGCTGCCCTTGCGGCGCGCCCCCGTGAAGGCGCCCTCTTCGTAGCCGAACAACTCGGCCTCGATCAGCGTCTCCGGGATCGATGCGCAATTCACCGCCACGAACGGCCCGCGCGCACGGGGACCGTCCTGGTGGATCGCCTGAGCCAGCAGTTCCTTGCCCGTGCCCGTCTCCCCGAGGATCAGCATCGGCACATCGCTGCCCAGCACGCGCGAAACGCGGTCGAGCACCTGCGCGAGCTGCGCGTCGCCAGTGTCCAGATAGCGCAGGCCGGACATGCGGCCACCCGGCATCGCGCCCGCCGGCCGCGCCCATGGAAGCGGCACGGCCTGCCCGGGTCCGGGCTCCTGCCCGGTCCTCTGCCCCTGCCCCCGTGCCCGTTCGGGCGCCTGCCGGTCCGGCGACGGCAGCGGGCCGCGGCCCGAGACCCCGTCCGCCGCCCCGGCGGCATCGGGCATCCAGCCCAGCGCCGAGGCGCCCCTGGGCCGGAACTCCACCATCGCATTGACCACCACGCCGCCCGGCAGCGCCAGCCGCAGCGGCTGCGGCGTGGCGCTGCGGGCATGGGCCAGCAGCGCGCTCATCGGCATGCCGAAGAGCGAAGGAAAGGTCTGCGCCTGCATCGCGTTCGACGACAGGCCCAGCTGGAACTGGCCGCTGCGGTTCGCCGCGAGGAAGCGCCCTTCGGGCGTGAATGCCGCCAGGCCCTCCACCAGCGTGCCGAGGAACTCCGGCCGGGCATGGAAGCGCAGCCGCACGGCATCCTCGTAGACCTTGCCGAAGAGGTGGTTCTCCACCATGCGCGCCGACATGCGCACCAGCGCCAGCGTGTGGGCGCTCTGCTGGTGGCGGTCGCCGCTCACGTCGAGCGCGCCGATCACCTGCCCCTGCGGATCGCAGATGGGCGCGCAGGAACAGGTGAGGAACTG
The DNA here is from genome assembly GCF_031844105.1 of Acidovorax sp. PRC11. Lineage (NCBI taxonomy): Bacteria > Pseudomonadati > Pseudomonadota > Betaproteobacteria > Burkholderiales > Comamonadaceae > Acidovorax > Acidovorax sp. PRC11. The sequence continues at coordinate 169,340 of NZ_JAUZUQ010000001.1, forward strand.
GTTCGCCGCCAGGAAGTGCTCGTCGCCGTTCACCTGCACCGCGTCGCCCAGTGCCAGTGCCGTGCCGATGGCGTTGGTGCCCTTGCTCTGCTCGGACCAGGTGCCCCCCGGGCGCAGCGCCACGCGCTGGGCGCGGCCCAGGAATTCCTCGTCGCCGAGCGCATGCAGCACGATGCCCTGCGCGTCGGTGAGCAGCACCATGCTCTGGGTGCCGGCGATCTGGGCGGAAAGCGTCTCCATCACCGGCACGGCATGCGCGCACAGCGCCTCGTTGCGGGCGACGGTCCAGGCCAGCGCATCGGCCGCCAGGGGCTGCAGATCGGCGGACGCGTGCCGGAGCAGCCCGAAGGAGCGGGAGCGCTCGTGCGCTTCGGCGATCACGCGGGCCGGCGGCAGCGGTACGAAGGCGGCGTGCTGTGCCGGCCCCGCACCGTTAAGGGAGCTCTGCATGGACTGTCTCCTCGGTGGCGCGGGCTCGCGTTCAGGGCGCGGCCCACTGCGTTATCCGGGCACCATAGCACCATCGGCGGGCACCGTCGCGCAAAACCGCCTGCAGCTCCGGGTCATGCGCCCGGCGAGGCTCCACCGGCCACGGCCGGGTCGTCCGCCAGGGCGCTCACCAAAGCCTCCAGCACACCGCCCACGTCGTCCTCGAGCTTGACCGCGATCAACCCGTCGGCGCGCGTCACGCCGCGGTTCACGGCGGCCACGGGCAGCCCGGCGTCCGCGGCCGCCTGCACGAATCGGAAGCCCGAATACACCATCAGCGACGATCCGGCCACGAGCAGGCCGTCGGAGCGCGCAAGCGCCGCCCGCGCGGCTTCCACGCGTTCGCGCGGCACGCTCTCGCCGAAGAACACCACGTCCGGCTTCAGCGGCCCGCCACCGCAGTGCGGGCAGGACGGCAGCGCGAACGTGGAGAAGTCGCGCCCGTCCAGGTCGGCGTCGCCGTCCGGCGCCGCGGCAGCCGTCAGCGCGGCCCAGGCCGGGTTGCGGTCCTCCAGCCAGGACTGCAGAGTGGCACGCGGCATGCGCGCCTCGCAGGCCATGCAGCGCACCGTGTCGATGCGCCCATGCAGGTCGATCACCCGCCGCTGCCCCGCGGCCCCGTGCAGGCCGTCCACGTTCTGCGTGAGCAGCATTTCCACGCGGCCCATCGCCTCCAGCGCGGCCAGGGCGCGGTGCGCCGTGCCCGGCGCGGCACCGCCCATGACGCGCCAGCCGATCATGCTGCGCGCCCAGTAGCGTCGGCGCACTGCCTCGTCGCCCATGAAGGCCTGGTAGGTGACGGGCGGAGAACGCTTCCAGGCGCCGCCCTCGTCACGGTAGTCGGGAATGCCGGAGGCCGTGCTGCAGCCGGCGCCAGTCAGCACGAAGAGCCGCGGGCAGGCGCGCGCCCAGGCCAGCAAGGCGTCCAGCCCGTCAGAAATCGGGAGCGATGCTTTCTGCATACTCGTACAGTGCTCCCAGGATCGCCTCGCCGCGCTCGTCCGCCGTCTCGCCCAGCGTGTCCAGCCGCGCGAACAGCGCGTCGAAGGTCAGGCCACCGCCCTCGCCTTCCATGAGGCGCGCCACGCGCAGCGCCTCCCAACGCTCGCGGTCCGCCCCGTCCAGCGTCTCGGGGAAATTGCGCGCACGGTAGCGCCAGGCCAGTTCCTCCAGGCGCTCGTCGTCGAAGCCCGGCCGGGCGAGCGCCAGCTCCTGCGGAGGCAGCGCGCGCAGCCGCTCCAGGCGCCGCCGGTCCTCGTTGCCGACGAAACCGCCGTACAGGTCCTGGTCCACGTCGGCCGGCCCCTCCTTGGGGCGCGCGAACACGTCCGACCAGATCGCGCTCATGTCCGGCAGCCCGCGCGCGATCTCCGCATGGGCGGCGGCGCGCTCCATGTCGATGCCCCAGCGCTGCGCCATCGCCGGCGTGAGGGTGTTGACGTTGCCCACCACCATCGGCGATTTGTTCAGGTGTACGCTCTTGACCGGCAACCGCACCACGCCTTCGGGCAGATCGGCCGTGCGCGTGAACATTCGCTCGCGGATGCGCGCGGCGTCCAGCCCGGCCAGCTCGGACGGGTCGTGCGCCAGATCCCAGGCGATCAGCTCGTTGCGGTTTGTGGGGTGGCTGGCGAGCGGCCACAGGATCCCCAGGCAGCCCCGGTCCGCCGAGAACATGCCCGACACATGCAGGAAGGGGCGCGCGGTATCGGCCGTGGCCGGCAGGCGCAGCTCCGCGGCCACGCGGTCCTTGCGGCGCAGGCCGAGCGCGAACTCGAACAGCCGCGGCTGGCGGTCGCGGATCAGCCGCGCCAGCGCGATCGTGGCGCGCACGTCCGACAGCGCATCGTGCGCGGCCTCGTGCACCAGCCCGTTGGCGCGCGACAGGTGTTCCAGCTTCAGGCTCGGCGATCCGTCCTCCTTGCGCGGCCATTCGATGCCGTCGGGGCGCAGCGCGTAGGTGAGGCGCACCACGTCCAGCAGATCCCAGCGGCCGCAGTCGTTCTGCCACTCGCGCGCATACGGGTCGATCAGGTTGCGCCAGAACATGAAGCGCGTGATCTCGTCGTCGAAGCGGATGGTGTTGTAGCCCACGCCGATCGTGCCGGGCCGGGCCAGTTCCGCCTCGATGCGGGCGGCGAACTCGTGTTCCGGCAGGCCGCGCTCCAGGCACAGCTGCGGCGTGATGCCGGTGAGCAGGCAGGACTCCGGATCGGGCAGGTAGTCCGGCGCCGGGCGGCAGTAGACCATCACCGGCTCGCCGATCTCGTTCAGGTCCGCGTCCGTGCGGATGCCCGCGAACTGCGCCGGGCGGTCGCGCCGCGGGTCCGCGCCGAAGGTTTCGTAGTCGTGCCAGAAAAACGTGTGCATGGATCGCGTCGTGGAAAAGAAAGGCTTGGCCGCAGGTAAAGCGCCAGCCCCCGAGTATGCCGGCACGGCCATGGCGCGTGACAATGGGGGGATGCAACGCAGAAACACGACGCCCGCCTCCGCCCTCCGTCCGTCCTCGCGCACTGCCGCCGCGCCGCCGCGGCCCTGGTGGCCCCTTGCCGGGGCCGGCCTGCTCGGCGCCCTGCTGGCCGGCTGCGCCTCCGCCCCGCCCGCCGCGCCCGGCGTGGTCTCCACGGGCGCGCCTGCCGGCAGCGCCCCGACCGCGCCGGCACCTGCCACGCCGGCGGTTCCCGTTCCCGTTCCGGGCGCGCAGGGCGCCACGCCGGCAGATACGGTGCCCCAAGCCTCCGCAGAGGCCGAGAAGGCCGGTTTCGCGCAGTGGCTCGCCACCTTCCGCCAGGAGGCCCTGCAGGCCGGCATCCGCCCGGCCACCGTCGCCGCCGCGCTGGACAGCGCCGAGTGGCTGCCCCGCGTGATCGAGCTGGACCGGTCCCAGCCCGAGTTCACGCGCACGCCCTGGGCCTACCTGGACAGCGCCGTCTCCGACGCGCGCCTCCAGCGCGGCCGCGCCGTCCTCGGCGAGCAGCGCGGCGCGCTCGATGCCGCGTCGGCCCGCTATGGCGTGCCCGCGGAGGTCATCACCGCCATCTGGGGCATGGAGAGCAACTACGGCTCCAACTTCGGCAGCTTCCGCACCGTGGACGCGCTCGCCACCCTCGCCTACGAAGGCCGGCGGCGCGACTGGGCGCGGGGCGAACTGCTGGCCGCGCTGCGCATCATCGACCAGGGCGACATCGCCGCCGACCGCATGATCGGCTCCTGGGCCGGCGCCATGGGCCATACCCAGTTCCTGCCTTCCGTGTTCCTGGGCTACGCGGTGGACGCCGACGGCGACGGCCACCGCGACATCTGGGGCAGCGTGCCGGACGTCGCCGCCTCCACCGCCAACTTCCTCTCGCGCATGGGCTGGCAGCCCGGCCAGCCCTGGGGCGTGGAAGTGCGCCTGCCGCAGGGCTTCGACTACGAGCGAGCGGAACTCGCCGTGCGCCATCCGTCCACCCAATGGGCGGTCGAAGGCGTGCAGTCCATCGACGGCCAGCCGCTGCCCGCGCTGGACGGCGCCTCCATCCTGGTGCCCGCCGGCGTGCGCGGCCCGGCCTTCATGGTGGGGCCGAACTTCCGCGTGCTGCTGCGCTACAACAACTCCACCAACTACGCCCTGGGCGTGGGCCTGCTCGCGCGCCAGCTCACGGGCGGCCCCGGCGTGACCGCGCCCTGGCCGCGCGATCTGCAGCCGCTCACGCGCACCCAGACGCGCGAACTGCAGAATGCGCTGAACGCGCGCGGCTTCGCGGCCGGCACCGCCGACGGCGTCATGGGCCCGTCCACGCGCGCCGGCCTGCGCCGCTTCCAGCAGAGCGCCGGGCTGGTGGCGGACGGGTACCCCACGCTGGAGCTGCTGCAGCGGCTGCAGGCGCCCTGAAGCACACGCGGCGCCCGGCGGTGCGGGAGCGGTCCGCCCGGGTCCGCGCCCGCCAGCGGACCGGTCTCACTGCCTGCCGGGAACGATATGGACGCCGATCCGCTCCGCGAGATCGAGCACGGCTTCATAGGTCGCCGCATCCCCGTGCAGGCTGCGCGATGCGCCCTGCGGCTGCAGCGCGCCTTCCGGAACGCGGTCGCCGAACAGCAGGAAGGCCCGCGCGGAGTCGTCCTGCCGGGAGATCCACGACAGCCCCTGCGCCAGCGGGCACTGCCGGTGGATCGCCCGCGCCCATTCGCGGGTTCTCGGGTACTGGTCCTTTTCGGTGTCGATGAGCTGCTTGCGCGTGACGCCCAGCCTGCGCAGGGCCACGCTGGAGAGGTCGGCCAGCTGCAGGCCCTGGCGTACTGCCACGGTCGAGTGCCATTGGTCCGACAGCTTGCTCTTGTCGAAGGTCTTGGTGCCCGCCGTGTGGGGAACGTCGTGGAAGACGGTTTCCATCAGCGCGCAATCCCGTGTGGTGCCGGCATACAGGGTCGGGACCGGCCGGCCCTGGTCGTCCCGGAGGGGACTGAACCGCGCATTTCCTTGGACCCCTGGGTTGAACTGGACCGCGCCGTATTGCGCCAGATGCACCCGGTGCAGGAGCTGCCCTGCCGGTAGCCCGATGAGTCGAAGCTGTAGCGCGTGCGCAGGCTCCGGGGTGATCGCCGCCGTGGAGAGGCCCTCGGGCACTGCCGGCTCCGAAGCGCCGGCCGGCGCCTCAGCCATGCGCAATGTCCTGCACCTCGTCCCGGGCTGCCTCGATCACCCTCTCGGGCTCCGTGGCGAGCAGGTCCTGCGGGCGTTGGCCCCCGAGGAAGCCGTTGTCGGAGTGGAACCAGTAGGCCATGCCCCAGCCGTCCTTGTGCCCGCCGAACGCCTCGATCACCTTCGCCAGTGCCTTCACCGGCCGGAACTGGCTGCCGGGGTCCAGCCCAAAGCCGGGAAAATAATCCACGCCGTTGTGGTGGATGGCGAAGATCGCTCCCTGCCGCTTCCACTTGTTCGGCTGGGTACTCGGGTTGACGCGGCTCAGGCCGGCCAGCTCGGCGATCTGGGCCGCGGTGAGCCAGTCGCCGCTGTCCAGCACCGCCCTGCGCGCCTTCACCCACATGGCGGCTTCCTTGAGCAGCCGGGGCGCCACGGGCGCACGAGGCACCAGCACCTCGGCGAGGCGCTCCAGGGATTCGTTGTCGTGCCGCTGCAGCAGCACATCGAACATCGAAGAGGCGACGCTGCTGACGTTCGCTGCCAGGGTTTCGAACACGGACCCATCGATCTTGTCGAAAGCGAGCACGAGCACCTGGTCCGCATGCGACCGGCCGAGGCGGGCCTGCACTTCCTTGGGGGTGCCACCCCAGGTGGCGACGCCCGTGCGGTCTTCGGCAACCTTCATGGCCCACTCCAGGAATATATGAATGATCAAAATTTACCATATCCACCATAGCCCTTCAAGCCATGCCTCGACGTGCCGAGAGGGTTTCGTCCCGGCCGGACCGGGCGGCCCGCAATCCGCCGGGCCAAAATGCTGGACGAAAAAAAGCCCGCAGACCCCAAGGGGGCTGCGGGCTCGGCGCGGTGCCGCAGGGCACCGGCGCATGGGGCGGGTGACGGTCAGTCGGCCGTGGCCTCTTCCGGCTCCGCCGGCTCCGATTTGGCCGAGCGGTCCCTCTTCGGCAGCGGCTGGATGTCCAGCAGCACCTCGGGCGTCTCGGTGCCCTTGTCGTCGGTCTTGACCTCGATGTCCACCGTCAGGCGGCCACCGTCGGTCAGGCGGCCGAACAGCAGTTCGTCGGCCAGCGCCCGGCGGATCGTGTCCTGGATGAGGCGCTGCATCGGCCGTGCGCCCATCAGCGGATCGAAGCCCTTCTTGGCGAGGTGCTTGCGCAGCGTGTCGGTGAAAGTGACCTCCACCTTCTTCTCGGCCAGCTGGGTTTCGAGCTGCAGCAGGAACTTGTCCACCACGCGCAGGATGATCTGCTCATCGAGCGGCTTGAAGTTGACGATCGCATCCAGCCGGTTGCGGAACTCGGGCGTGAACAGGCGCTTGATGTCGGCCATCTCGTCGCCGGCCTGCCGCGGGTTGGTGAACCCGATGGTGGCCTTGTTCATGGTCTCGGCACCCGCGTTCGTCGTCATGATGATGATGACGTTGCGGAAGTCGGCCTTGCGTCCGTTGTTGTCCGTCAGCGTGCCATGGTCCATCACCTGCAGCAGCACGTTGAAGATGTCCGGATGCGCCTTCTCGATCTCGTCGAGCAGCAGCACCGCGTGCGGCTTCTTCGTGATCGCCTCGGTCAGCAGGCCACCCTGGTCGAAGCCCACGTAGCCCGGGGGCGCGCCGATCAGGCGGCTCACGGCGTGGCGCTCCATGTACTCCGACATGTCGAAGCGGATCAGCTCGATGCCCAGGATGTAGGCCAGCTGCTTGGCCGCCTCGGTCTTGCCGACGCCGGTCGGGCCGCTGAAGAGGAAGGAGCCGATCGGCTTGTCGCCCTTGCCCAGGCCCGAGCGCGCCATCTTGACCGCGGAGGCGAGCACCTCCAGCGCCTTGTCCTGGCCGAACACCACGCTCTTCAGGTCGCGCTCGATGGTCTGCAGCTTGCTGCGGTCGTCGTTGGAGACGTTCGCGGGCGGAATGCGCGCGATCTTCGCCACGATTTCCTCGATCTCGGCCTTGCCGATGGTCTTCTTGCGCTTGCTGGCCACCTGGATGCGCTGGGCCGCGCCGGCCTCGTCGATCACGTCGATCGCCTTGTCGGGCAGATGGCGGTCGTTGATGTACTTGGCCGACAGCTCCGCCGCCGCCTGCAGGGCCGCGGTGGCGTACTTCACGCTGTGGTGCTCCTCGAAGCGGCTCTTGAGGCCCTTGAGGATGTCCACCGTCTCGGCCACCGTCGGCTCGACCACGTCGACCTTCTGGAAGCGCCGCGACAGGGCCGCGTCCTTCTCGAAGATGCCGCGGTACTCGCTGAACGTGGTCGCGCCGATGCACTTGAGCTGGCCGCTCGAGAGCGCCGGCTTGAGCAGGTTCGATGCGTCCAGCGTGCCGCCCGAGGCCGCGCCGGCACCGATCAGCGTGTGGATCTCGTCGATGAACAGGATGGCGTTCGGCTTGTCCTTGAGCGACTTGAGCACGCCCTTCAGGCGCTGCTCGAAATCGCCGCGGTACTTGGTGCCGGCCAGCAGCGCGCCCATGTCGAGCGAGTACACCGTGGCCTCGGCGAGGATCTCGGGCACGTCGTTCTGCGTCACGCGCCAGGCGAGGCCTTCGGCGATCGCGGTCTTGCCCACGCCCGCCTCGCCCACCAGCAGCGGGTTGTTCTTGCGGCGGCGGCAGAGGATCTGGATCGTGCGCTCGACCTCGTAGTGGCGGCCGATCAGCGGATCGATCTTGCCTTCCTTGGCGGCGACGTTCAGGTTCTGCGTGTACTGCTCCAGCGGCGAGGCCTTCTCGCTGCGCTCGCCGCCGTTGCCGCCCTCTTCCGATTCGGCGGGATTCTCGGCCTTGGCGGGCTCCGGCGGCTCGCCCTTCTTGATCCCGTGGGCGATGAAGTTGACCACGTCCAGGCGGGTGACGCCCTGCTGGTGCAGGTAGTAGACGGCGTGCGAATCCTTCTCGCCGAAGATCGCGACCAGCACGTTCGCGCCGGTCACTTCCTTCTTGCCGTTGCCGGTGGACTGCACGTGCATGATGGCGCGCTGGATCACCCGCTGGAATCCCAGCGTGGGCTGCGTGTCCACCTCGTCCGTGCCCGCCACCTGCGGGGTGTTGTCCTTGATGAAATTGGCCAGCGACGAGCGAAGGTCTTCGACGTTGGCGGAGCATGCGCGCAGCACTTCGGCTGCGCTGGGGTTATCAAGCAGTGCAAGCAACAGATGCTCCACGGTGATGAACTCGTGGCGCTGCTGGCGGGCCTCGACGAAGGCCATGTGCAAGCTGACTTCCAGTTCCTGGGCAATCATGTGAACTCCTTTGTGCTTGCGAGGAAGGGATAACGGTAGATCGGGACCCGGGGGCGGTTATTCAACCGGCTCGCTCAGGCATTGCAGCGGGTGGCCCGCCTTGTGCGCGGCCTCGCGCACCTGTTCGACCTTGGTGGCCGCCACGTCGCGTGAATACACGCCGCAGACGCCTTTGCCGTCCAGGTGGATCTTCAGCATGATCTGGGTGGCCGCTTCCCGGTCTTTGCTGAAGAACTCCTGCAGTACGACGATCACGAACTCCATGGGCGTGTAGTCGTCGTTGAGCATCACCACCTGGTACATCTGGGGCGGCTGGGTCTTCTGCGTGCGCCGTTCGAGCACGACCGAACCGCCATCGTCCCGTGACGGCGCTCCCGTGGGAGGCACCGGGGTGATTGAGGGTGGTTTTGTTGCCATGCGGACCATTCTAGAGCGTCTGGAGCAGTTTGCCCCAGAGCGAAAAGGCCCATTGCCGGGGTGCAAATTCCGGTCTCGCGACACGGCTCGGCACGGGTAGCGGCAGGGGCGGAAAATCCGCTGGAGAGAGACGCACCGTCCCATTTGCCGGCGGACACCGGAATTTCAAGATGGCAGCCCGGCCCGGGGCCACCCGCCCTTCAGCCGGCGTCGTACACCACGTTGACCACGCCGCTGCCGGCCTCCGCGCTCCAGGCCGCCAGGGCGGCGTCGGAGGGGAAGAACCGGCTGCCCTCGCCCAGCTGCAGTTCGGCCACGGCCTGCTGCCCTTCGGCCTGGCAGCGCACGCCCATGCGCACGCGCAGGCCGTGCACCAGCACCTCGCCCTCGGGCGTCTCCTGGCGCTTCGGCGGGAACTCGCGCACCAGCCGCTGCACATCCGGGGCGCAGTCGCCCACGGCCACCTGCAGGTAGCGGCCGAACTTGGCGCGCGCGCTGGCGAGATCCCAGCCCTGCATCACCTTCACGCGCAGCCCGCCGCTGAAATGGTCCAGCTGCAGCCGGCCCAGCAGCACCACGAATTCGTCGTCCTTCAGCAGGTCGCGGTGGGCGTTGATCACGTTCTCGTCGGCCGAGGCCTCGATGGTGGCCGACTTGTCGTCGAGCTTGAAGAGCGCCAGGCGTCCGCGCTGCCCGTTGATCACCCGGAAGTCGCTCACGATGCCCGCCATGATCTGCGGCTCGCGGCTGTCGGACAGCTCTTCGATCGGCGTGCGCACGAAACGCCGCACCTCCTTCTCCACCTCGTCGAACAGGTGGCCCGAGAGGTAGAAGCCGATGGCCGTCTTCTCCTGCGTGAGCCGTTCCTTCACGCCCCAGGGCACCATCTCCACGAGGTCCGGGTCCTGCGTGCTCGAACCGTGGGAATCGTCGCCCATCATGTCGAAGAGCCCGCCCTGGTTGGCATTGGCGATCAGCGCATTGGCGAAGTCGAACGCCCGGTCGATGGAGGCCGCGAGCGATGCCCGGTTCATCTCCATGGCATCGAAGGCGCCGCCCTTGATGAGCGCTTCCAGCGTGCGCTTGTTCAGGCGGGTACGGTCCACGCGCGCGCAGAAATCGAACAGGCTCGCGAACGGGCCCTTGGTCTCGCCGCGCGGTCCCACGCCGCGGCCCTCGCGGGCGGCGATGATGGCCTCGATGGCCTGCTGGCCGGTGCCCTTGATGGCGCCCAGCCCGTAGCGGATCACCTTGTCGGTCACCGGCTCGAAGCGGTACATGCCGCGGTTCACGTCCGGCGGCTCGAAGGTGAGCCCCATCTTCACGGCGTCTTCGTACAGCACCTTCAGCTTGTCGGTGTCGTCCATTTCCACCGTCATGTTGGCGCAGAAGAACTCGGCCGTGTAGTGCACCTTGAGCCAGCCGGTGTGGTAGGCCAGCAGGGAGTACGCGGCGGCGTGCGACTTGTTGAAGCCGTAGCCCGCGAACTTCTCCATCAGGTCGAACACCTCGTCGGCCTTGTCCTGGCCGATGCCCTTCTCGGCCGCGCCCTTGCGGAAGATCTCGCGGTGCTCGGCCATCTCCTCGGCCTTCTTCTTGCCCATGGCCCGGCGCAGCATGTCGGCGCCGCCCAGGCTGTAGCCGCCCAGCACCTGGGCGGTCTGCATCACCTGCTCCTGGTAGACCATGATCCCGTAGGTCTCGGCCAGCACCGGCTCCACCAGCGGATGCGGGTACTCGACCGGCTCCTTGCCGTGCTTGCGGTTCACGAAGGTGGGGATCAGGTCCATCGGGCCCGGGCGGTAGAGCGCGTTCAGGGCGATCAGGTCTTCCAGCCGGCTCGGGCGCGCTTCCTTCAGCATGCCCTGCATGCCGCGCGATTCGAACTGGAACACCGCTTCGGTCTTGCCGTCGGAGAACAGCCGGTAGGTGGGCGCGTCGTCGAGCGGAATGTTCTCGAACGCGAAGTTCTCCTGCCCCTTGTGGCGCTTCATGATGAACTCGCGGGCGATCTCCAGGATCGTCAGCGTCGCCAGGCCCAGGAAGTCGAACTTCACGAGGCCGATCGCCTCCACATCGTCCTTGTCGTACTGGCTCACGGCCGATTCGCTGCCCGGCTGCTGGTAGAGCGGGCAGAAATCGGTGAGCTTGCCCGGGGCGATCAGCACGCCCCCGGCGTGCATGCCGATGTTCCGGGTCATGCCCTCGAGCTTCTGCGCCATCTCGATGACGGTCTTGACGTCCTCTTCCTTGCGCACGCGCTCGTAGAGCATGGGCTCGAGTTCGAGCGCGTAGTTGTTCTTGTCGCCCTCCTTCTTCACCTCGGGCGGATAGGCCAGCGTGTAGGACATGCCGGGCTTGCCGGGCACCAGCTTGGAGATGCCGTCGCAGAAGGTGTAGCTCATGTCCATGACGCGGCCCACGTCGCGGATCGCCGCCTTGGCCGCCATGGTGCCGAAAGTGGCGATCTGGCTCACGGCGTTCTTGCCGTACTTGTCCTTCACGTAGTCGATCACCCGGTCGCGGTTGGACTGGCAGAAGTCGATGTCGAAGTCGGGCATCGACACCCGCTCCGGGTTCAGGAAACGCTCGAACAGCAGGTTGTACTGCAGCGGATCCAGGTCGGTGATCTTGAGCGCGTAGGCCACGAGCGAGCCGGCGCCGGAACCCCGGCCCGGGCCCACCGGGCAGCCGTTCACCTTGGCCCACTGGATGAAGTCGCCCACGATGAGGAAGTAGCCCGGGAAGCCCATCTTCAAGATGGTGCCCAGCTCGAACTCCAGCCGCTCCACGTAGCGCGGGCGCTCCTTGTCGCGCTGGGCTTCGTTGGGGAACAGGTGCGCGAGCCGCTCCTCCAGGCCCTGGAACGAGGCGAAACGGAAGTACTCTTCCGCCGGCATGCCGTTGGGCGTGGGGAAGTCCGGCAGGCGCGGCTTGCCGAGCACCAGCGACAGGCTGCAGCGCTTGGCGATCTCGAGCGTGTTGGCGATGGCCGTGGGCACGTCGGCGAACAGGGCCTCCATCTGCGCGCTCGACTTGAAGTACTGCTCGCGCGTGAAGCGGCGCACGCGGCGCGGGTTCGCGAGGATCTCTCCCTCGGCGATGCAGACGCGGGCCTCGTGCGCCTCGTAATCGTCGGCGGTGAGGAACTGCGTGGGGTGCGTGGCCACCACCGGCAGTTGCAGGCGCGCGGCCAGCTGCACGGCCGCCACCACCTGGGCTTCGTCCTCCGGGCGGCCGGCGCGCTGCAGTTCCAGGTAGAAGCGGTGCGGGAACAACCCGGCCAGGCGCAGCGCGGCCCGGGAGGCGCCCTCGTCGTCGCCGCGGGTGAACGCCTGGCCCACGGGGCCGGTGTGGGCTCCGGAGAGCGCGATCAGGTCGCCGCCCAGCTCTTCCAGCCATTCCCAGGTACACAGCGGAACGTTCTTCACGACGTTGCGCGTCCAGGCGCGGGCGAGCAGCTCGCAGAGGTTCAGGTACCCCTGCCGGCCCTGCACCAGCAGCAGGATGCGCGACGGGCCGCCGCTGCCGGATTCGGGCTCCAGGCTGACCTCGGCGCCCAGCACGGGCTTGACGCCCTTGCCCCGGGCTTCCTTGTAGAACTTGATGGCGCCGAAGAGGTTGTGGAGATCGGTGATGGCCAGCGCGGGCTGGCCATCCCTGGCCGCCGCCTTGGCCACTTCGTCGATGCGGGCGGTGCCGTCGACGACGGAAAACTCGGTGTGCAGGCGCAAATGGACAAACATGGACGGTATTGTAGGAATCCGCCCCTTCCCGGGCGGCCCGAGCGGGTGTCGGGCGGCCGGTACAATGGTCCGGGAACGTGCCCACGATCCAAGGGGCCGCCGGCCGGCGCCGCCGCGCGCGGCCCCGCCCGACCTCTTTTCACCGATTGTCAGAAAGCCGCTGCCATGCCGCGTTTTTCCCTGCCGCTGTTGACCGCCCTGCTCGCCGCAGGCGTGCTCGCGGGCTGCTCCACCACCACCGAAGACAAGACCGCCGGCTGGAGCCCCAACCGCATCTATTCCGAAGCGCGCGACGAGATGGGCAGCAACGCCTACGACAAGGCCGTGCCGCTGTTCGAGAAGCTCGAAGGCCGCGCCGCCGGCACGCCGCTCGCCCAGCAGGCGCAGCTCGAGAAGGCCTACGCCCAGTACAAGGGCGGCGAGAAGGCCCAGGCCATCGCCACGCTCGACCGCTTCATGAAACTGCATCCCGCGAGCCCGGCGTATGACTACGCGCTCTACCTGAAGGGCCTGGTCAACTTCAACGACAACCTGGGCCTGTTCTCGTGGCTGTCGCGCCAGGACCTGTCCGAGCGCGACCAGAAGGCCGCCAAGGATTCGTTCGAGTCCTTCCGCGAACTCGTCACCCGCTTCCCCGATTCGCGCTACGCCCGCGACGCGCAGCAGCGCATGACGTACATCGTCAATTCGCTCGCGCAGTACGAGGTCCACGTGGCCCGCTACTACTACCAGCGCGGCGCCTACGTGGCCGCCATCAACCGCGCGCAGATCGCCCTGGCCGACTACAAGGACGTACCGGCGCTGGAAGAGGCGCTCTACATCCTCATCAAGTCGTACGACGCTCTCGGCATGACCCAGCTGCGCGACGACACCGAGCGCGTGATGGCCGCCTCCTACCCGCAGAGCAGCTACATGCGCAACGGCTTCAAGGCGAAGGACGATCCGTGGTGGAAGGTGTGGTGACGGCGGCCAGCTCCCGCAGCGCCTCCGCCCACTCCGCCTCGTCCTGGATCCGGCGCATGGGCGGCAGCGCGGCCAGCAGCCGCTTGCCGTAGCCCATCGTCGCCAGGCGCACGTCCGCCACCGCCAGCAGGCCGCGGTCCTGCTCGTGGCGTATCAGTCTTCCCGCCCCCTGCTTGAGCGCAATGGCCGCCTCCGGCAGCGCGAAATGCCGGAATGCGCTCCGGCCTTCCTGTTCCAGCCGCTGCGAGCGCGCCTCCACCACCGGATCGCCCGGCGGCGGGAACGGCAGCTTGTCGATCACCACCAGCTGCAGCGCGTCGCCGGGCACGTCGAACCCTTCCCAGAACGTGGCCGAGGCCACCAGCACGCACCCCGGCCGCATGCCGTCGCCGTCGCCCTCGCGGAAGCGCTCCATCAGCCGGCGCTTCGGCCACTCGCCCTGCACCAGCACCTCGATGCCCGATCCGTCCGCGAAGCGCGCCTTCAGCGCATCGCCGATGGTGCGCAACGCGCGCAGCGTGGTGGTGAGCACCAGCGTGCGCCCGCCCAGCACGCGCGCCGCGTCGCCCGCCCAGCGGGCCACGGCCGCGCCGTGCCCCGGGTCGGACGGCGCGGGCAAGTGGCGCGGCACGTAGAGCCCGGCCTGCGCCGCGTAGTCGAAGGGGCTCGGCACCTGCAGCACGCGCGCGCCCTCCAGCCCGCACGCCTCGGTGAACCAGCGCAGCGAGGCGTCGTCGCCCAGGGTGGCCGACGTGAAGATCCAGGCACGCGGGCGTCCAGGCGGACCGGAGTCGGCATGCGGGGCGCCGTCGCGCCCCTCCAGCCCTTCCAGTCCGCCGGTCCCGGCGGGGCCCTGCGGCCAGAGCGGCTGCGCCAGGGGCGGCACGGGCGGCTCGTCGGCCTGCGCAGCGGCGACCGCTGCGGCGGGTTCGTCGCTCCAGGGCAGGTCCGGGTCGGCGCCGGCATCCTCCGGGACCGCCGGCGGGCCACTGCCGCCCGCTTCGTCGGCGGCGGCGGCAGCAGCAGCAGCGGCACTCTCGGGGAACCAGAGGCCGCGCAGCGGGACGGCGATGTCCAGCGGCGCCTGCGCGGCGCGCACATGGTGCGTGCCGATCTCCACCCAGCGCACGGCGCTGCCCGGCGCCGCGTCCAGGAACAGCCCGAGCCTCTCCATCAGCGCCACGCAGCGCTCGTGCAGGCGCACGAAATCCGGCGCGATCTCGCTCACCGTATCGAGGGCGGCCAGCGCCTGGCGGCAGGCGGCCGACAGGTCCTGCAGCGCCCGGCTCCAGCCCTCGGCATCGACGCCGTCCGGCACCTCCCCGGCCCAGCGCAGCCGGGAGCCGGGCGTGCGGGCCCCCACGGCCATGCGCCAGTCCCGCGCGGCATGCTCCAGTGCGGCGGCGACGCCCTGCCAGTCCGCCAGCCCCCGCGCCCACTGCAGGCCCGACGCCAGCACGTCGCGCGCCAGGTCGAGCCACTGCGAGGACGCCATCTGGCTGCCCAGGAACTGCACGCCCGTGTCGCTCAGCTGGTGCGCTTCGTCGAACACCACCACGCGGGTGCTCGGCAGCAGCTCGGCCACGCCGGTGCCGCGGATGGCATGGTCCGCGAAGAACAGGTGGTGGTTGATGACGACCACATCGGCCGCCATCGCCTCGCGCCGCGCCTGGTACACATGGCAGGCGCGGAAACGCGGGCAGGCCGATCCCAGGCAGTTGTCGCGCGTGGACGTGAACAGCGGTGTGGCGGCCGAGCGTTCGTCCCAGCCCGGCAGCTCCGCGAGATCGCCCGTGGCGGTGGCCTGCGACCAGACCTCCACGCGCGCCAGCATCCGGGCGACGGCGGAATCCTCCGCCGAGGGGTGCTGCCGCGCCAGCTCCAGCCGGTGCAGGCACAGATAGCTGCCACGCCCTTTCAGCAGCGCCACGCGCGCCGGCAGCGCGAGCGCCTGCAGCAGCTTGGGCAGATCGCGGCCGTGGAGCTGGTCCTGCAGGGCCTTGGTGGCCGTGGAGACGAGCACGCGCTCGCCGCTCAGCAGCGCCGGCACCAGGTACGAGAAAGTCTTGCCGACGCCGGTGCCTGCCTCGACGACCAGCGCTCCGCCCTGCTCGATGGTCTCGGCGACGGCCTCGGCCATGGCGGCCTGGCCCGGGCGCGGCTGGAAGCGGGCCTGCGCCAGCGCCAGGGCCCCGTCTTCCGCGAACGCCGCCGCCACGGCCTGCAGCAGCGTGGTGGGGTGCAGCGCGCCGGCGCTCATGCAACGGCCCCGCGGAGGGAGCGGGTGGGAGACACTTCTCCGAAACGGCTGTCCATCCCTCGATAATAGGGCCCCCGCCCGCATGCGGCCGCCTGCCGGCCCTCCTTCCTTTGCCTGACAACGCCATGAACCAACCGTTTCGCCTGATCGCGTCGACCGGTATCCACAGGGGCGACCGCGAGTACCAGCAGGACCAGGTACTGGTCATCGCGCATCCGCGGCACAACGGCTGTGTGCTGGGCGTGGTGGCGGACGGCATGGGCGGGCGCAGCGGAGGTCGCAAGGCCTCTGACCAGGTCATGCTGACCGCGCGCCAGCTCTTCGACCGCTACGCACCCGACAGCGACGATCCGGTGGCCATGCTGCGGCACATGGTGGAAGAAGCGCATCTCGTGATCCGGCTCACCGCGATCTCCGCCGAGCAGGAGCCGCACAGCACCGTGGCCGTGTTCCTTATCAACCCGCGCGGGGACTGCCACTGGGCCCATGCCGGCGATTCGCGCATCTACCATTTCCAGGGCACGCGGCTCGTGCACCGCACCAGCGACCACTCCTACGTGCAGGCCCTGGTGGACCGCGGCGAGATCACCGAGGCCGAAGCCCACGTCCATCCGCAATCCAACATCCTCGTGGGCTGCCTCGGCACCGAGAGCGACCCGCCCGTGGCGATCCACACCATTCCCCAGCTCGTGCCGGGCGACGTGCTGCTGGCCTGCAGCGACGGGGTCTGGCACTACTTCTCGCCGGCGGAACTCGGCGCGGTCGTGGATTCGCTCTCGCCGCGAGAAGCGAGCGAATTCCTGATCGAGAAAGCGCGGATGCGCGCACGCGGCGGTGGCGACAACCTCTCGCTCGCGATCGTGAAGATCGAGGCCATGGCCGAGCCCGTGCGCGGACCGGCGGCGCGGGCCCTGCCGGGCGCGGCCTGAGCAGGCCGGAAGACGGCCAGCACCGCCCGGCCAGGGGCACCACCGCGCGCGCGGCCTGTGGCGCAAAGTGAGGTTCAGGGCGCCGACGCCGTTCCGGCGGGCGGCGGGGGCGGCAGCGGCGACGCCGGCGTGCGGCCGGAGGCGGCGGCCTGCGCATTGGCACGCTCGCGCTTCTCCCGGCGCTCACGCGCGGCCTCCTGCTTGGCCTCGTAGCTCGCGCGCGCGGCCGCCGATCGCGCCGGCTGCGCGGCGGCCCGCTCGGCCTGGTCCGCTTCATGGGATTGCACGCGCGCACGCTGCTGGGCGGCGCGCGAGCGGGCCTCTTCCTCGCGCTGCGCGCGTTCCTGCGCCTGCGACTGCAGCTGCTCCTGCGCCGACGGCTGCGCGCCGGACGCCGGCCGCGCATGCGACCGCGAAGAGCGCGACTCCGCCCGCATCGGCGCGGGCCTCTCGCCGCTTTCGATCTTCTGGCGCTGCTCGGCCTGCTTCTGCTCGATGGACTGCATGCGCAGGGCGGCCTTCTCGCGGCGCTCCGCATCGTTCAGCACCACCTCGCGCCGGCGCAGCACCGCCTCGGCATCGCGCACCTGGGAGCGCACCTGGGCGAGGCAGTCCTCCACCGAGAAGCGCTGGTAGCAGACGGCCTCTTCCTTCACCTTGCGCTCGTTCAGTGCGCGGCGCTCCTGCGCGATGCGGGCGTGCTCCGCCTGGCGGGCGGCCTGCGCCTGCTCGAACGCGGCACGGGCGGTCGCGTCGCCCTCGGGCGCCGCGGCCCGGGCCCCGGTGGACACCATGCATGCAGCAGCCAGCGCGAAGGCCGTTGCGGTGCGGAAAATGGGGAAGATCTGCATTCGGAATCCTTTGCCGGCGGCAAGGCCGGCGTGCAGGGGGCTCAGGTCAGCCCGGTGTCCACCACCCGGCGCTCGAGCGCCAGGAATTCCTTGGACTGCATCTCGTTGAGGCGGGACACGGTGCGGGGGAACTCGTGCGCGAGCGGCCCTTCGGTGTAGAGCTGCTCGGGCGGCACGGCGGCCGACAGGATCAGCTTGACGCGCCGGTCGTACAGCACGTCCACCAGCCACGTGAAGCGCCGCGCCGGCGACGCCATCGCCACCGGCATGTAGGGCACGTTCGACAGCAGCACGGTATGGAACTGCGAGGCGATCTCGAGGTAGTCGTTCTGCGAGCGCGGGCCGCCGCAGAGCACCGAGAAATCGAACCACACCACGCCCCCGGCCTTGCGGCGCGCCAGGATCTCGCGCGCCTCGATGTGCAGCACCGGGTCTTCGTCGCGGGTCTCGGCGAGCTGGTCGAACGCGGCTTCCATTTCCGCATCGGCCTGCGGGCCCAGAGGGCAGTGGTAGAGCCGTACCTGCTCCAGCGTGCGCCGCCGGTAGTCGGTGCCGTTGTCCACGTTGACCACTTCCAGCTTCTGGTTGAGCAGGTCGATCGCCGGCAGGATGCGGTCGCGGTGCAGGCCGCCCGGGTACAGGTCGTCGGGCTTGAAATTCGAGGTGGTGACGAAGCCCACGCCGTTGTCGAACAGCGACACCAGCAGCCGGTGCAGGATCATGGCGTCGGTGATGTCGGCCACGTGGAACTCGTCGAAGCAAATGAGCTTGTAGCGCTTGGCGATGCGCTCGCCGAGCACGTCCAGCGGGTTCACCGTGCCCTGCAGCCCGGCCAGCTCGCGGTGGACCTCCCGCATGAATTCGTGGAAATGCAGCCGCACCTTGCGGCGGATCGGCACCGCGTTGAAGAAGCAGTCCATCAGGAAGCTCTTGCCGCGGCCCACGCCGCCGTACATGTAGACGCCGCGCGGCACCTCGGGGCGGTGGATGAGCTTCTTGAGCGCGTTGGAGCGCTTTTCCTTGTAGGCGGCCCAGTCGTCCGCGCAGCGCTGCAGCGCCTCGACGGCGCGCAACTGGGCCGGGTCGCTGCGGAAACCCTTGGCAGCCAGCTCGGCCTCATACGCCTGCTTCACGTTCACGGACGTCTCTCCCACGCAATCATCGATCCACGCATCCACACCAGAAAACGGCGGCTGCCGGAGCGCGGATGCGCGCGCCGGCAGCCCGGGGGAGCGCAGCGCGCTCCCGGTCGGCGCACGATCAGAAGTTGAGCGTGCGCTTGTCCACGGCCAGGGCCGCTTCCTTGGTCGCCTCGGAGAGCGAGGGGTGCGCGTGGCAGATGCGCGCGATGTCTTCCGCGCTCGCCTTGAACTCCATGGCCACCACGGCTTCGGAGATCAGCTCGCTGGCCATCGGGCCGACGATGTGCACCCCCAGGATCTCGTCCGTCGTGGCATCGGCCAGGAACTTGACCATGCCGGTCGTGTCGCCCAGCGCGCGCGCGCGGCCGTTCGCCAGGAACGGGAAGGTGCCGGCCTTGTACTGCACGCCGTCGGCCTTGAGCTGCTGCTCGGTGCGGCCCACCCATGCGATCTCGGGGTGCGTGTAGATGACCCAGGGAATCGTGTTGAAGTTCACGTGGCCGTGCTGGCCCGCGATGCGCTCGGCCACCGCCACGCCTTCTTCCTCGGCCTTGTGCGCCAGCATCGGGCCGCGCACCACGTCGCCCACCGCCCACACGCCGGGCAGGTTGGTCTTGCAGTCCGCATCCACCACGATCGCGCCACGCTCGTCGAGCTGCAGGCCCACGGCTTCGGGATTCAGGCCGATGGTGTTGGGCACGCGGCCGATCGACACGATCAGCTTGTCCACCGCCAGCTCGCGGGCCTCGCCCTTGGCATCGGTGTAGGCCACGGTGACGCCTTCGCCGCCCGTCTTCACTTCGCCGATCTTCACGCCCAGCTCGATCTTCAGGCCCTGCTTGTCGAAGGCCTTCTTGGCTTCCTTGGCGATCTGCTCGTCGACCGCGCCCAGGAACGTGGGCAGGCCTTCGAGCACCGTCACCTCGGCGCCCACGCGGCGCCACACGGAGCCCATTTCCAGGCCGATCACGCCGGCACCGATCAGGCCCAGCTTCTTCGGCGTGGCACCGATGCGCAGCGCGCCGTCGTTGGACAGCACCTTCTCTTCATCGAACGGCACGCCCGGCAGCGCGCGGGCGTTGGAGCCCGTCGCCACGATGATCTGCTTGCCCACCAGGGTTTCCTGGGCGGCGCCGGCCACCTGGATCTCGTAGCCGCCCGTGGAACCGGAGGTTCCACCCTCACCGGCTGGAACGGCCTTCACGAAAGAGCCGCGGCCGTGGAAGAAGCTGACCTTGTTCTTCTTGAACAGGTACAGGATGCCGTCGTTGTTCTGCTTCACGACCGCGTCCTTGCGGCCGATCATCTTGGCCACGTCGATCTGCACGTCGGTGGCGGTGATGCCGTGCTCGGCGAAGTGCTTGACGGCGTGCTCGTAGTGCTCCGAGGACTGCAGCAGCGCCTTGGAGGGGATGCAGCCCACGTTCGTGCAGGTGCCGCCGGGCGCGGGTCCGCCCTTCTCGTTCTTCCACTCGTCGATGCAGGCCACGTTGAAGCCCAGCTGGGCCGCGCGGATGGCGGCGATATAGCCGCCGGGGCCGCCGCCGATGACGATCACGTCGAATTGTTTGCTCATGTCGTTCTCACTGTGTCAGTTGGAGAAAGACCCACTGCCCGGCTGGCCCAGGGCCAACCATGCATGTGGGTCCGTCAATGGATTTCGGTCTTCACGGCGCTATGCAACACTCCTGCCCCCGCCATGCGCGCGGCCCAGGCCAGCCACCGCCGCGCAAGGGCCGCCCCGCAGCGCTGGCGGTGTCCCCCTTCCCGGATTGCGCAGCGATCCGAGAGAAGGGGGAAGGCGCGAAGCGCCTCAGGGGGTTGGTCCATCAAATATCGAACAGGAGGCGGGCCGGGTCTTCCAGCGCTTCCTTCATCGCCACCAGGCCCAGCACGGCTTCGCGGCCGTCGATGATGCGGTGGTCGTACGACATCGCCAGGTAGTTCATCGGGCGCACCACGATCTGGCCGTTCTCCACCACGGCGCGGTCCTTGGTGGCGTGCACGCCCAGGATGGCCGATTGCGGCGGGTTGATGATGGGGGTCGACAGCATCGAGCCGAAGGTGCCGCCGTTCGAGATCGAGAACGTGCCGCCGGTCATGTCCTCGATGCCGAGCTTGCCTTCCTGGGCCTTCTTGCCGAACTCGGCGATCTTCTTCTCGATGTCGGCGAAGCTCATCTGGTCGGCGTTGCGCAGGATCGGCACCACCAGGCCGCGGGGCGAGCCGACCGCGATGCCGATGTCGAAGTAGCCGTGGTAGACGATGTCGTTGCCGTCCACCGAGGCGTTCAGCACCGGGAACTTCTTGAGCGCATGCACGGCCGCCTTCACGAAGAAGCTCATGAAGCCCAGCTTCGTGCCGTGCTCCTTGGTGAAGCTGTCCTGGAACTTCTTGCGCAGGTCCATCACCGGGGCCATGTTCACCTCGTTGAAGGTGGTCAGGATGGCGTTGGTGGACTGCGACTGCAGCAGGCGCTCGGCGATGCGGGCGCGCAGGCGGCTCATCGGCACGCGCTGCTCGGGGCGGTCGCCCAGGTTCGGCGCGGCGGGCGAGGACACCTGCGGCAGCGACTTGGTGGGCACGCCCGTGGGGATGGCGGCCGGGGCGGCGGAAGGCTTGGCGCCGCCGGCCACGGCGGCCAGCACGTCGCCCTTGGTCACGCGGCCGTCCTTGCCGGTGCCGGCCACGGCCGACACGGACAGGTTGTTGTCGGCCAGCAGCTTGGCGGCGGCCGGCATGGCCACGTCGCCCTTGGAGCCGCCCGCGGCGGGAGCCGCTTCGGCCGCGGCGGCCGCCACGGCGGGTGCCTGGGCGGCGGCGGTCGGAGCGGACTGCGCGGGCGCAGCGGCCGCGCCGGCCTTGCCTTCGGTATCGATCTTGGCGATGACCTGGTCGGCCACCACGGTGGCGCCGTCGCCTTGCACGATCTCGGCCATCACGCCGGCGGCCGGCGCGGGCACTTCGAGAACCACCTTGTCGGTCTCGATCTCGATCAGGATCTCATCGATGGCGACGGCCTCGCCGGCCTTCTTCTTCCAGGTGAGCATCGTGGCCTCGGCCACGGATTCGGACAGTTGGGGGACTTTGACTTCTACGATAGCCATGACGATTCTTTCGATTCTTTCAGAACGTGTACGTGTCGCTGTGGGATGCGGATCGTGGGGGGCGCGCGGCGCTCACTTGGAGAGCACGAAGCCCTTGAGCTTGCCGAACGCACCTTCGACCAGCGCCTTCTGCTGTTCCTGGTGCAGGTGCGAGTAACCCACGGCAGGCGATGCGGAGGCAGCGCGGCCGGAGTAGCCCAGCTTCTGGCCATCCTGCATGTTCTCGTGGATGTAGTGCTGCACGAAGAACCAGGCGCCCTGGTTCTGCGGCTCGTCCTGGCACCACACGATCTCGGTCGCCTGCGGGTACTTCTTGACCTCTGCGGCGAAGGCCTTGTGCGGGAACGGATAGAGCTGCTCCACGCGGATGATCGCCACGTCGTCGGTGCCCTTCTCCTCGCGCTTCTTCACGAGGTCGTAGTACACCTTGCCCGAGCAGGCGATGATGCGCTTGACCTTGTCGGCCTTCTGGTCGATGGCCGCGTTCTGCTCCGGGATCACCGTCTGGAAGCTGCCCTTCGTGAACTCGGACAGCGGCGAGGTCGCGTCCTTGTTACGCAGCAGCGACTTCGGCGTCATGATGATCAGCGGCTTGCGCAGGTGGCGCACCATCTGGCGGCGCAGCACGTGGAAGATCTGGCTGGCCGTGGTGGGCTGGACCACCTGCATGTTGGCGTCGGCCGACAGCTGCATGAAGCGCTCGAGGCGCGCCGAGCTGTGTTCCGGGCCCTGGCCTTCGTAGCCGTGCGGCAGCATCAGCGTGATGCCGTTCACGCGGCCCCACTTCACTTCGCCGGAGGCGATGAACTGGTCGATCACCACCTGGGCGCCGTTGGCGAAGTCGCCGAACTGCGCTTCCCAGATCACCAGGGTGTTGGGATCGTTGGAGGCATAGCCGTATTCGAAGCCCAGCACCGCCTCTTCGGACAGGATGGAGTCGATCACGACGAACGGAGCCTGGTTCTCGCTCGCGTTCTGCAGCGGCACGTAGGTGCCTTCGTTCCACTTCTCGCGGTTCTGGTCATGGATCACGGCATGGCGGTGCGTGAACGTGCCGCGGCCGCAGTCCTCGCCGGACAGGCGCACCGGGAAGCCGCTGGCCACGAGCGATGCGAAGGCCATGTGCTCGCCCATGCCCCAGTCCACGTTCACTTCGCCGCGGCCCATGGCGGCGCGGTCGTCGTACACCTTCTTGACCAGCGGGTGCGGCGTGACGCCTTCGGGGATCGTGGTGATGCGCTCGGCCAGGCGCTTCCACTCGGTGAGCGGAATCGCGGTGTCGCCGGCATCGGTCCACTTCTTGCCCAGGAACGGGCTCCAGTCGACGGCGTACTTGCTCTTGAAGTTGGTCAGCACCGGATCGACCGTGTGCTTGCCGGCGTCCATGGCGGCGCGGTAGGCCTTCGACATGTCGTCGCCCAGCGTCTCGCCCAGGCCCTGCGCGCCCAGCTTGTCGGCATAGAGGCGGCGCGTGCCGGGATGCTGGCTGATCTTCTTGTACATCAGCGGCTGCGTGAGCGCCGGCGTGTCCTGCTCGTTGTGGCCCAGCTTGCGGTAGCAGATGATGTCCACCACCACGTCCTTCTTGAACTCCATGCGGAATTCGAGGGCGAGCTGCGTGGCGAGCACCACGGCTTCCGGATCGTCGCCGTTCACGTGCAGCACGGGCGACTCGATCATCTTGACCACGTCCGTGCAGTACAGCGTGGAGCGGCTGTCGCGCGGGTCGGAGGTCGTGAAGCCGATCTGGTTGTTGATCACGATGTGCACCGTGCCGCCCGTGGAGTAGCCACGGGTCTGGGCCAGCGCCAGGGTTTCCTGGATGACGCCCTGGCCGGCGAAGGCCGCATCGCCGTGCACCAGCACCGGCAGCACCTGCTGGCCGTGCGGATCGCCGCGGCGGTCCATGCGGGCGCGCACCGAGCCTTCCACCACCGGGTTCACGATTTCCAGGTGGGAGGGGTTGAAGGCCAGCGACAGGTGCACCGGGCCGCCGGGGGTGGAGACGTCGGAACTGAAGCCCTGGTGGTACTTCACGTCGCCGGCGGGCAGGTCTTCGGGGGCGGTGTGGTCGAACTCGGCGAACAGGTCCTTGGGCATCTTGCCCAGGGTGTTCACGAGCACGTTCAGGCGGCCGCGGTGGGCCATGCCGATGACGATTTCCTGCACGCCCTTGGTGCCGGCCGACTGGATCAGCTCGTCCATGGCGGCGATGAAGCTCTCGCCGCCCTCGAGCGAGAAGCGCTTCTGGCCGACGTACTTGGTGTGGAGGAAGCGCTCCAGGCCTTCGGCGGCCGTCAGGCGGTCGAGGATCTGCTTCTTCTTCTCATTGCCGAAGTTGGGCTTGCTGCGGATGGTTTCGAGCTTTTCCTGCCACCAGCGCTTCTGGTTCTGGTCGGAGGCGTACATGTACTCGACGCCGATCGTGCCGCAGTACGTTTCGCGCAGCGCGTTGATCAGCTCGCGCAGCGGCATCGATTCCTTGCCGAAGAACGTGTTGCTGGTGTTGAACACGGTCTCCTGGTCGGCGTCGGTGAAGCCGTAGAAGGAGAGTTCCAGCTCGGGGATGGAGGGGCGCTCGGTGCGCTTCAGCGGGTCGAGATCTGCCCAGCGCTGGCCGACGTTGCGGTAGGCGGAGATGAGCTGCTGGACGGCGGTGCGCTTGCGGCCGAGTTCGGAGTCGGCGCCGGTGGCCACCACGACCTGCGTGCCGCCCTGCTTGGCGCGCTCCGCGAAGGCGTTGATGACGGGCTGGTGCGGGACGTCCTTGGCGTTGGAGCCATCGACGGCGGGCACGTGCTGCAGCGCGTCGAAATACTCGCGCCACGTGTCGGGCACGCTGCCCGGGTTCACGAGATAACTCTCGTACATTTCTTCGACATAGGGCGCATTGCCGCCGAAGAGGTAGGTGTTGCCCTGGTAGGCTTGGTAGACGGATGTCGTCTCGCTCATTTCCGCTGACCTCCGCTTCCCTGAGGGAAGCATTAGCTGGTTGGTGAAACCTTCCGCGACACGGCTGAACCGGTTGGCGGATGCGACTGTGGCTGGGAAGGGCCTTGAATCTTGCGCCCATGATTGTGCCACCGATCGCAGGAACGCGCCTGCGCGGCCGTGTCCCACAGGGCGGCAGCTCCGTCCTCGCGTACATTTGCGCCACTTTTCGCCACTGCCGAGCCATGAAGACCACCCTGCTGCAGAACCGCACGTTCATCGCCCTGCTGATCGCCGTCAGCGCGGCCTTCGTGGCCATCCTCTGGCCCTTCCACGGGGCCGTCTTCTGGGGGATCATCCTCGCGATCCTGTTCGCGCCGCTGCACCGCCGGCTGCTGCGCCTCATGCCCCGCCACACCAACCTGGCGGCCCTGTGCACGCTCACGCTGTGCCTGCTGATCGTGATCCTGCCGATGACGCTGATCACCGTCTCGCTGGTGCAGGAAGCCAGCCTGGTCTACGAGCGCATCCGCTCCGGGCAACTGGATTTCGCGGCTTATTTCCACCAGGTGGTGCAGGCCATGCCTTCCTGGATGATGCAGATCCTCGACCGGCTCAACCTCACCACCGCGTCCGATCTGCAGGCGCGGCTGTCGTCCGTCACCGTGCAGGCCACGCAGTTCGTGGGCAGCAAGGCGATCGACTTCGGGCAGAACACGCTGCAGTTCCTGGTGAGCTTAGGCATCATGCTGTATCTGCTCTTCTTCCTGCTGCGCGATGGCCCGGCCCTCGCGGCACGCATCCGCGAGGCGACGCCGCTCGACGAAGGCCACAAGCGCCAGCTCGCCACCAAGTTCACCACCGTCATCCGCGCCACCGTCAAGGGCAACATCGCCGTCGCCGCGGTGCAGGGCGCGCTGGGCGGGCTCGCCTTCTGGTTCCTGGGCATCCAGGCCCCGGTGCTCTGGGGTGTGCTCATGGCCTTCCTCTCGCTGCTGCCGGCCGTGGGTGCCGGGCTCATCTGGGCGCCCGTGGCGATCTACCTGCTGGCCACCGGCGCGTTCTGGCACGGCGTGGGACTCGCAGCCTACGGCATTGCCGTGATCGGGCTCGTGGACAACGTCCTGCGCCCGGTGCTCGTGGGCAAGGACACCAAGATGCCCGACTACATCGTGCTGATCTCCACGCTGGGCGGCATGGCGCTCTTCGGCCTGACGGGCTTCGTGATCGGGCCGGTGATCGCCGCGCTCTTCATCGCCACCTGGGATCTGTTTGCGCCGCCCAACCACACGCGGCAACAATAGCGCACCCTGCCCAGGCGGGCCGCGTTCCCGCAACGATCCCGCGCGGGGCGGCGCGCTGCCGGCGGCTCCCTCCGCCACCGCCCATGCGTCTTCCTCTGCACCACCGACTGACCCTGCTCGCCCTGGCGCTGTCCGTCGGCATCGGTGCCCTGTTCGCGCGTGCCATCCTCACCATCCGCGACGATGAGTGGTCGTACGCGCGCGACGCCAATGCGGCGCTGGCCCGCACGCTCGAGCAGAACATCGGCCGCACGCTCGACGGTTTCGACCAATCGCTGCAGGGCGTGGTGGAAGTGCTGGGCCGGCCGGACTACGACGACGTGCCGGTGGAGATCCGGCGCGCCATGCTGTTCGACCACTCGCTGCGGACGCGGGGCCTGGGCGGCGTGGTGGTGCTCGATCAGGGTGGCAACGTGCTGCTGTCCTCCTACGACCGGAAGGGCGGCATGCCCAATCTCGCGGACCGGGACTACTTCCGCGTCCACACGCGAGAAAAGGTGCAGGGCGTGTACGTCGGCAGGCCGATCCAGGGACGGGTGACGGGCGAGTACAGCATCCCGATGAGCCGGGGGTACTACCGCGAGGACGGCAGCTTCGGCGGGGTGGTGGTGGGCACCGTGCAGCTGTCCTACTTCAACGAGCTGTTCGATTCGCTCGGCCTCGGGCCGCAGAGCCTGGCGGACATCGTGCGCACGGACGGCACCGTCGTCTCCCGTTCCCCGTTCCGTTTGGCCGACATCGGGAAGCCCGTGCCCGCCGCCCGCCTGCGGCAGCTGGACGCCGGCCGCGAGGGGCATTTCACCGAGTCCGCCGACCCGTCGGGCGACGGCGTCGCGCGCCTCTACGCGTACCGGCACGTGGGCAGTTACCCGCTCGTGGTGTCCGTGGCCCAGTCGGTGGACAGCATCCTGTCGAAGTGGCGCAGGAGCGCACTCGTGCTCGGCAGCTTCGCCGCGCTGCTGATGCTGTCGAGCCTGGGCCTGGCACTGCTCTTCGCACGGGAACTCTCGCGCCGCCAGGCCGTGGCCGCGCAGCTGGAACGGGCGCACCACGACATGGGCACGATCCTCGACAACCTGCCCTCGATGGTCGTCTACTGGGACCGCGACCTGCGCAACCGCTTCGCCAACAAGGCGTACCTCGACTGGGTGGGCATGTCGCAGGACCGGATCCGCGGCGCGCACATCCGGGATCTGATCCCGGCGGAGGCTTTCGACGTTGCGCGCCCCCACCTCGAGCGCGCATTGCAGGGGCGCACGGAAGTGTACGAGCGCACGATCCAGCAGCCCTCGGGCGAGGTGCGCCACGTGGCCGTATCGTGTGTGCCCGACCTGGACGGCACGGAAACCCAGGGCATCTTCGTGCAGATCGACGACCTGACGGAACGCAAGCGCATGGAAGACGTGCTCTTCGAGGAAAAGGAGCTGGTCCGCCTCACGCTGCAGTCGATCGGCGACGCGGTGCTGTGCACCGACGCCGCGGGCCACGTCACCTACGTCAACCCCGCCGCGGAGACGATGACGGGCTGGCAGGGCTTCCACGCGGCCGGGCAGGACATCGACACGGTGGCGCCGATCCAGGCCGCCAGCGGAGTACGGTCGGACCATCCCGCGCGCCGCGCGCTCGCGGGCGCTGGCGCGGCGCCGACCGAGCGCGGGCTCGTGCTGCACTGCCGCGACGGCCGGCGCATCGACGTGGAGACCACCGTGGCCCCGATCACCGACCGGCATGGCCAGATCACCGGCAGCGTCACCGTGCTGCGGGACGTGACCGAGGCGATGGCGCTCGCGCGGCGCATGGCGCATCTGGCGCAGCACGACATGCTGACCGACCTGCCCAACCGGATGCTGCTGCAGGACCGCGCGCAGCAGGCCATCGCGAAGGCGCAACGCGACGGGCACGGCCTCGCCCTGATGTACCTCGACCTGGACGGCTTCAAGCAGATCAACGACACGCTGGGCCACGACGCCGGCGACCTGCTGCTGGTGCAGGTGGCCCGGCGCCTGCGCCGCTGCGTGCGCCGTTCGGACACCGTGTGCCGCCAGGGGGGCGACGAGTTCATCGTGCTGCTGCCGATCGTGGAGCGAGCGGAGCAGGCCTGCCATGTCGCGCGCAAGATCATGGCGGCCTGCGAGGCTCCCATCGTGCTGGACGGGGAGCCGCGCCGGATCGGCGTGAGCGGCGGCATCGCGCTGTACCCGCAGCACGGCGAGGGCTTCGAGGAACTCGCCCGCAACGCGGACGTGGCGCTCTATGCCGCCAAGCGCGCCGGCCGCGGGCAGTTCATGCTCAGCGACGGCCCCGGCCGCGACCCGGTGCCGGCAGGCGCAACGGCGACCGCCCCGGCAGCGGAAGCCGAGCCGCCGCCGGCGTAGCCCGGCCCCGCCGCCGGCAGGGGGACATCCGCACCGGGGCACGTGCGCGCATGCGGCGCCAGCCACGCCGCGGCAGCCGTCACGCCGGGGGCAACGCGCCCTCCTCGGCCGCGGCCACCAGCCGCCGGGTGTAGGGGTGGCGCGGCGCATCGAGCACCTGCGCCACCGGGCCGGCCTCGACCACTTCGCCGTCCTTCATGACGATCACGCCGTGCGCCATGGCGCGGATCACCGCCACGTCGTGGGTGATCAGCAGATAGCTCAGGCCCCGCTCCTTCTGCAGGCGCTGCAGCAGGACCAGCACCTGCTGCTGGATCGTCACGTCGAGCGCGCTCGTGGGCTCGTCGAGCACCAGCAGCTGCGGCTCCAGGATCAGCGCACGGGCGATCGCGATGCGCTGGCGCTGGCCGCCGGAGAATTCGTGCGGGTAGCGGCCCAGCAGCCCCGGGAACTGCGCCTGCGTGAGTCCCACGTCGGCGAGCGCGGCCTCGACGCGCGCGCGCCGCTCGGCCGCGCCGCCTTCCGGGGCATGCACGCGCAGGCCCTCGCCCACGATCTCCTCCACCGTGAGGCGCGGCGACAGCGAGGAGAACGGGTCCTGGAACACCACCTGCACGCAGCGGCGCAGCGCCTGGTTGGCGGCGCTGTTGCGTTGCGCCGGCATCTCCCAGGTGCCGCCGGCCACCGCCAGCTCGCCCTGGAAGGGCAGCAGCCCGAGCAGCGCCTGCGCCAGGGTCGATTTGCCCGAGCCCGACTCCCCCACCACGCCCAGCGTGCGCCCGGCGGGAATGTCCAGGTCGGCCCCCTGCACGGCCACGAACTCGCCGCGGCGGAACCAGCCGCGCAGTCCGGGCTGTGGAATGGAATAGGCCACGCGCAGCCCCCGGGCCCGCGCTGCCGCGGGCCGATCCGCATCGGCAGGGGTCTCCACCACGTCGCGGCGCGGCACGCTGCCCAGCAGCCGGCGGGTGTAGGCATGCGCGGGCGCCGCGAACACGTCGGCCACGGGGCCCTGCTCCACCAGTACGCCCCGCTCCATCACCGCCACCCGGTCGGCGAAGCGCCGCACCAGGTGCAGATCGTGCGTGATCAGGAGCACCGCCATGCCGGTCTGGCGCTGCAGGTCCGACAACAGCCCCAGGATCTGCCCGCGCAGGGTGACGTCGAGGGCGGTGGTCGGCTCGTCGGCCAGCAGCAGCCGCGGGCGGCTCGCCAGCGCCATCGCGATCATCGCGCGCTGCCGCTGCCCGCCCGAGAGCTGGTGCGGGAACGCCCCGGCGCGGCGCGCCGGCTCCGGCACGCCCGTGGACGCCAGCAGCTCCACCGCCTGGGCCGTCGCCTGGCCCCGCGTGAGGCCCTGCTTGAGCTGCAGCACTTCCGCGATCTGCGCGCCGACCGACATCAGCGGGTTCAGCGCCGTCATCGGCTCCTGGAAGACCATCGCGATGTCGCCGCCGCGCAGGCCGCGCATCGCCTGCTCCGGCAGCGCCAGCAGATCCTGCGCGGGTGCGCCGTCGCGACCCTGCAGCAGCGCGCGGCCCGTGACGTGAGCGTCCGGCACCAGCCGCAGCAGCGACAGCGCCGTGATGGTCTTGCCCGACCCGGATTCGCCCACCAGCGCCAGCTTCTCGCCGGCCCCGATGTCGAAACCCACGCCCTGCACCACCGCCTTGTCGCCGAAGCGCACGTGCAGGCCCTCGACGCGCAGCAGCGGCGCGGTGGCCGACGGAGAAGGAGATGGGGTACTCATTGTTTCCGCGGGTCGAGGGCGTCGCGCAGCGCATCGCCCATGAAAGTGAGCAGCAGCAGGGTGCCCGCCAGCACGGTGAAGGTGAAGATCGAAATCCACCAGGCGTCGATGTTGTTCTTGCCCTGGTTCAGCAGCTCGCCGAGCGACGGCGTCCCGGGCGGCACGCCCAGGCCCAGGAAATCGAGCGACGTGAGCGACAGGATCGCCGCGCTCATGCGGAACGGCAGGAAGGTGACGACCGGCGTCATGCTGTTGGGCAGGATGTGGCGCCAGATGATCTGCCCGTTGGGCACGCCCAGGGCGCGGGCGGCCTTGACGTAGTCGAGCTGCCGGTTGCGCAGGAACTCGGCCCGCACGTAGTCCGACAGGCCCATCCAGCCGAACAGGCTCAGCAGGATCAGCAGCAGCGACAGGCTGGGCGAGAACAGCGCGCTGAAGATGATCAGCAGGTACAGCTCCGGCATCGAACTCCAGATCTCGATGAAGCGCTGGAACGCCAGGTCCGTCCGTCCGCCGAAGAAGCCCTGCACGGCCCCGGTGGCGAGCCCCAGCAGCACGCCGGTCACGGTGAGCGCCAGCCCGAACAGCACGCTCACGCGGAAGCCGTAGAGCAGCTGCGCGAGCATGTCGCGGCCGCGGTCGTCCGTGCCCAGCCAGTTCTCGGCCGTGGGCGCGGAAGGATTCGGCGATTTCGCGAAATAGTTCAGCGTGTTCGGGCCGTACCGGTTGATGGTGTAGAGCGCCCAGCTGTCGCCCGCGCTCAGGCGCTCCTGGATGTACGGGTCGAGGTAGTCGGTCGGCGTGTCGAAATCGCCGCCGAAGGTCGTCTCCGGGTAGGTCTTGAACAGCGGGAAGTACGTCTGCCCTTCGTAGCGCACGATGAGCGGCCGGTCGTTGCTGACCAGTTCGGCGCCGAGGCTGATCACCACCAGCACGCAGAACACCACGAGGCTCCAGAACCCCAGCCGGTTGCGCTTGAAGCGCTTCCAGGCGCGGCGGGACGGCGACAGGGACGCCGGCGCGGCGGGCACCGCCGCCTGCACGGAAGGATCGGTGGGAGGAATGCTCATGCGCTCAATCGAACTTCACGCGGGGATCGACCCACACATAGCAGAGGTCGCTGACGAGCTTGGTCACCAGCCCGATCAGAGTGAACAGGTAGAGCGTGCCCAGCACTACGGGGTAGTCGCGGCGGATCACGCTCTCGTAGCTGAGCAGGCCCAGGCCGTCGAGCGAGAACAGCGTCTCGATCAGCAGCGAGCCCGTGAAGAACGCGCCGATGAACGCGGCGGGAAAGCCCGTGATGATGGGGATCAGCGCATTGCGGAACACGTGCTTCCAGAGCACCTGGCGCTCCGACAGCCCCTTGGCCCGCGCCGTCAGCACGTACTGCTTGCGGATCTCTTCCAGGAAGGCGTTCTTGGTGAGCATGGCCGTCACCGCGAAGCTGCCGGCCACCATCGCCGTCACCGGCAGCGTGATGTGCCACAGGTAGTCCACGATGCGCGCGCCCCAGTTCATCTGCTCCCAGTTGGAGGACACCAGGCCCCGCAGCGGGAACCACTGCAGCTGCCCGCCGAACACCACGAGCAGCGCCACGCCCAGCACGAAGCCCGGAATGGCATAGCCCACGAGCACGAGCAGCGTGGTCACGAAGTCGAACCGCGAGCCCGCGCGCACCGCCTTGGCCACGCCCAGCGGCACGGCCACCAGGTAGCTGATGAAGAAGGTCCACAGCCCCAGGCTGATGGAGACCGGCAGCTTCTCCAGGACCAGATCCCACACTTTCTTGTTCTGGAAGAAGCTCTGCCCCAGGTCGAAGCGCGCGAACTGCGACAGCATCTGCAGGAACCGCTCGTGCGCGGGCTTGTCGAAGCCGTACAGCGCCTTGATCTGCGCCAGCCGCTTCGGGTCCACGCCCTGATCGCCGCGGTAGCTCATGCCGCCCGATTCCGCGCCGCCCCCGCCCTTGCCCGCGGCCGTGCGGGCCTCCGCCAGGTACTGCTCCACCGGCCCGCCGGGCACGAACTGGATGACGGCGAAGGTGAGCAGCAGCACGCCCAGCAGCGTGGGCAGCATCAGCAGCAGGCGTTTGGCGATGTAGGCGAGCATGCAGGCGTCCAGAAAATGAAAGCTTCAACGGTCCGGGCGCTGCGCGCCGTCCAGGCTCCACCATGTGGACATCACCCACTCCTCCGCACGCGCATATGGCGGCATGGGCGCCTGGTAGTCCAGGCGCTGCTGGTTGTAGACGAAGCGGTGCGAGGACAGCCGCCACTGCGGGATCAGGTAGTGGCTGTGCATGATCACCCGGTCCAGCGCGCGGCACACGGGCAGCAGTTCGGCCTTGGATTTCGCACGCGTCAGGGCGCCCGCCAGCGCATCGACCGCCGGGCTCTTCACGCCGGCATAGTTGCCCGATCCCTCGACGTCGGCCCGCTGGCTGCCGAAGAGCTCCTGCATCTCCTGCCCGGGGTTGTAGGTGCCGGCGAAATTCAGCGTGATCAGGTCGAAATCGAATTTGTCCAGCCGCTGCAGGTACAGCGCGAAATCCACCGAGACGAAGCGCAGCGTGATCCCCAGTTTCTCCAGGTTGCGCATCCAGGGCGTCACGGTGCGCGCGCCGGCCTCCTTGCTGTCGAGGTAATCGAGCACCATGGGCTCACCGCGGGCATTGCGCAGTGCGTCGCCCTGGTACGTCCAGCCCGCGTCGGCCAGCAGTTGGCGGGCGCGGCGCAGGTTGGCGCGCAGCGAATGTCCCTCGCCTTCGGTCACGGGCGGCTGGTACATCGGCCCGTACACGGCGTCGGGCACCTTGCCGCGCCACGGCTCCAGCAGCGCCAGTTCTTCCGGCCCCGGCGTGCCCGTGGCCTGGCAATCGGTGTTGCCGAACAGGTCCGTCACGCGCGGGTAGCTGCCGTAGAACATCTGGCGGTTCATCCACTCGTGGTCGACCGCCAGCCCGAGCGCCTCGCGCACCCGCGGGTCCTGCAGCAGCGGCCGCCGGGTGTTGAGCACGTAGCTCTGGAAGCCCGCGGGCAGGCGGTGCTCCAGCTCCTTCTTGACCAGCACGCCCTGCCGGAACAGCTTGCCATCGATGCGGCGCGCCCAGTCGCCGGCCGAGTACACGGTCATGAAGTCGAACTCGCCCGCCTTCACGGCCTCCAGGCGCGCGGTGTTGTCGCGGTAGATCTTGACGGTGATGCGGTCGAAATTGTGCGCGCCCCGGTTCACGTTCAGATCGCGCCCCCAGTACTGCGGATCGCGCACGTAGGTGATGTCGCGCCCGAACGCCACCGGGCCGATGCGGTAGGGCCCGCTGCCGATCGGCGTGTCGGTCACGATCTCGTCGAAGCGCTTCGGTTTGCCGTCCGGCCCGCGGCCCCACGCGCGGCTGAAGATGGGCAGGCTGCCCACGGTGAGGGGCAGCTCGCGGTTCGGGTGCTTGAAGCGGAAGCGCACGGTGCGCCGGTCGATGACGTCCACCCCGGCCACGTCCTGCAGCAGCGTGGCGTAGCTGGGCGAGGCGTAGGGGCCGATCAGCGTCTCGTAGGTGTATTTGACGTCTGCCGCCTCCACGGCGCCGCCGTCGTGGAAGCGCGCCTCGGCCCGCAGCCGGAAGGTGGCGCTCAGCCGGTCCGGCGGCACCTGCACGTCCTCGGCCAGGAGGCCGTAGCCGGAGGCGGTTTCGTCCATGGAGCCGGTCAGCAGGCTCTCGAACAGCAGATCGGACAGGTAGGCCGGGGGCGAACCCTTCATCGTGAACGGGTTGTATTTGTCGAACGTGGAATAGCGCAGGTTGCTCACCATGCGCAGCTCGCCGCCCCTGGGTGCGTCGGGGTTCACGTAGTCGAAATGGCCGAAGCCCGGCGGGTACTTGAGGTCGTCCCACAGCGCGTACCCATGCGCGGCCCATGCCGGTGCCGCGCACAGCCAGCTTGCCAAGACCCCAAAGAGCATCCAGAACCGCATGCGACAATTCTGCACTACGGTGGCGGGCCGCCCATGCCCGGCGGGGATTTTCCCGGCCCGGCGCATCTCCGCCGTGCCGTCCGCCCCGGGGCCGCATGGCACGCTCCGCCAGTCCCCTCGCCATCCCCCTCTCATCGCATTTCATTGGAGAACAACAAATGGGTTTCCTGTCCGGCAAGAAGCTTTTGATCACGGGCGTGCTGTCCAACCGCTCCATCGCCTACGGCATCGCCAAGGCTTGCCATGCGCAAGGCGCCGAACTGGCCTTCAGCTACGTGGGCGAGCGCTTCAAGGACCGCATCACCGACTTCGCGGCCGAGTTCGACTCCCAGCTCATCTTCGACTGCGACGTGGCGAGCGACGAGCAGATCGAGCGCATGTTCACCGACCTGTCGGCCACCTGGCCGAAGTTCGACGGCTTCGTGCACAGCATCGGCTTCGCGCCGCGCGAAGCGATCGCGGGCGACTTCCTCGAAGGCCTGTCGCGTGAATCGTTCCGCATCGCGCACGACATCAGCGCCTACAGCTTCCCGGCCATGGCCAAGGCCGCCCTGCCCTACCTGAACGACAAGGCCGCGGTGCTCACGCTCAGCTACCTGGGCGCGCTGCGCGCGGTGCCCAACTACAACACCATGGGCCTCGCCAAGGCCAGCCTGGAAGCCAGCGTGCGCTACCTGGCCGAATCGCTCGGCCCCAAGGGCATGCGCGCCAACGGCATCAGCGCCGGCCCGATCAAGACCCTGGCCGCCAGCGGCATCAAGGACTTCGGCAAGCTGCTGGGCACCGTGGCCGATGCCTCGCCGCTGCGCCGCAACGTGACGATCGAGGACGTGGGCAATGCCGCGGCCTTCCTGCTCTCCGACCTCGCGAGCGGCGTGACGGCGGAGATCATGTACGTGGACGGCGGCTTCAGCCAGACCGGCGGCATCAGCCGCGACAGCGCCAACCTGGCCTGACCGCACGCCCGCGCCGGCGGGCGGTGCCGGCGGCCTGGCGGCCACCGGATCTGCGCTTACTTGGGCAGCAGCACCTTGTCCACGACGTGGATCACGCCGTTGGACTGGTAGACGTCGGGGATGGTGACGGTGGACATGCCGCCCTTTTCATCCGTGAGCGCGATCGACGAACCGCTGGCCTTGGCCGTCAGCGTGCCGCCGGCCACGGTCTTCAGGCTGGCCGAGCCCTTGCCGTCGGCGATCATCTTGGAGAGCGCGGCGGCATCGATCTTGCCCGGCACCACGTGGTAGGTGAGCACCTTCGTCAGCGTGGCCTTGTTCTCGGGCTTGAGCAGCGTGTCCACCGTGCCGGCCGGCAGTGCGGCGAAGGCGGCGTTGGTGGGCGCGAACACCGTGAACGGACCCGGGCCCTTGAGCGTGTCCACCAGGCCCGCGGCCTTCACCGCGGCGACCAGCGTGGTGTGGTCCTTGGAGTTCACGGCATTGTCGATGATGTCCTTGGTGGGGAACATCGGCGCGCCGCCGACGGTCACCTGCGCGAAAGCGGGCAGCGCGGCTGCGGAGAGGGCGAGCGTGAGGCCGGCAACGGCCAGACGGGCATTCAGGCGGAAGGTCATAGGGGTCTCCATGCGTTCGGTGTGAGTGAAGGCCGCCGGAAAACCCGTGCGGCTGCACACTGATACGGGGCACGGAGCCGCCTGGATTCAACCGCACCACGTCCCGATGAAAAAAAAGCCCGGGGCGCTGGCGCGCCACCGGACTTGCGGATTCCGTGCCGGGGCGGGCGGTGCCGCCCGGCGTGCCGTCAGATCGTGCGGCCGAACGGGCCGTCGCTGCCCACCTGCACGATGTCCTCGGCATCCGGCGCGTCCTTGCGGCCGCCGCGGCGGCCGGGCTTGGCCTGCACCGTCCTGGTCACGCAATCGGCGTAGTAGCGCACGTGGCCGTTGTCGTCCTCGATCTCCACCAGGCCGTGGATGTCGGTCTCGAAGCCCGGGCAGAGCTTGGCGAACTCGCGCGCGAACTTGAGGTAGTCCACGATCTTCTTGTTGAAGACCTCGCCCGGGATCAGCAGCGGAATGCCCGGCGGGTACGGAGTGATCAGGCTGGTGGTGATGCGGCCTTCCAGCTCGTCGATCTCCACGCGCTCGGTCTTGCGGTGCGCGATGTGGGCGAACGCGTCGCTGGGCTTCATCGCGGGCGTGAGGTCCGAGAGGTACATCTCGGTGGTCAGGCGCGCGATGTCGTATTTCGCGTAGAGCTCGTGCACGTGCTGGCACAGGTCCTTCAGGCCCATGCGCTCGTAGCGCTTGTGCTGCTGGCAGAACTCCGGAAGGATGCGCCACATCGGCTGGTTCTTCTCGTAGTCGTCCTTGAACTGCTGCAGCGCCGCCAGCAGCGTGTTCCAGCGGCCCTTGGTGATGCCGATGGTGAACATGATGAAGAAGCTGTAGAGCCCCGTCTTCTCCACCACCACCCCGTGCTCGGCCAGGTACTTGGTCACGATCGACGCGGGAATGCCGGTCTTGTCGAACTTGCCGTCCAGGTTCAGGCCGGGCGTCACGATGGTGGACTTGATCGGGTCCAGCATGTTGAAGCCGTCGGCCAGCTGGCCGAAACCGTGCCACTTGCTGGCGTTCTTCCTGCCCTTGCCGTCGCTGCGGATGATCCAGTCCTCGGCACGGCCCAGGCCCTCGTCCACCAGCTTGTCCGGGCCCCAGACCTTGAACCACCAGTCGTCCTTGCCGAACTCCTCTTCCACCTTGCGCATCGCGCGGCGGAAGTCCAGCGCTTCGAGCAGGCTCTCTTCGACCAGCGCGGTGCCGCCGGGCGGCTCCATCATCGCTGCGGCCACGTCGCAGCTGGCGATGATGCTGTACTGCGGGCTGGTCGAGGTGTGCATCAGGTACGCCTCGTTGAAGAGCGGGCGGTCGAGCTTCACCGTCTGCGAATCCTGCACCAGCACGTGGCTCGCCTGGCTGATGCCGGCCAGCAGCTTGTGGATGGACTGGGTCGCATACACCACCGAGTGCTTCGGGCGCGCGCGCTTCTTGCCCATCGCGTGGTAGCTGCCGTAGAACGGGTGGAAGGCCGCGTGCGGCAGCCAGGCCTCGTCGAAGTGCAGGTTGTCCACGTAGCCGTCCATCATCGACTTGATGGTCTCGGTGTTGTAGAGCACGCCGTCGTAGGTGGACTGCGTGATGGTCAGCACGCGCGGCTTCACCGTCGCGGCGTCCACGCCCTTGAGCAGAGGGTTGGCGCGGATCTTGGCCTCGATCGCATCGCGCTCGAACTCGCTTTTCGGGATCGGGCCGATGATGCCGAAGTGGTTGCGCGTCGGCTTCAGGAACACGGGGATGGCCCCGGTCATGATGATCGAGTGCAGGATCGACTTGTGGCAGTTGCGGTCCACCACCACCACGTCGCCCGGGGCCACCGTGTGGTGCCACACCATCTTGTTCGAGGTGCTGGTGCCGTTGGTCACGAAGAAGCAGTGGTCGGCGTTGAAGATGCGCGCCGCGTTGCGCTCGGATTCACCGATGGCGCCGTTGTGGTCCAGCAGCTGCCCGAGTTCCTCGACCGCGTTGCACACGTCGGCGCGCAGCATGTTCTCGCCGAAGAACTGGTGGAACATCTGGCCCACGGGGCTCTTGAGGAACGCCACGCCGCCCGAGTGGCCCGGGCAGTGCCACGAATAGGAGCCGTCTTCCGCGTAGTCCAGCAGCGCCTTGAAGAACGGCGGCTGCACGCCCTCCAGGTAGCTCTTGGCCTCGCGGATGATGTGCTTGGCCACGAACTCCGGCGTGTCCTCGAACATGTGGATGAAGCCGTGCAGCTCGCGCAGGATGTCGTTGGGCAGGTGGCGGGCCGTCTTCGTCTCGCCGTGCACGTAGATCGGCACGTCGGAATTCTTGCGGCGCACTTCGGCGATGAACTTGCGCAGGCTGAGCACCACCGGATCGAGCCCCGAGCCGAGCGTGAACTCCTCGTCGTCGATCGACAGGATGAAGGCGCTGGCGCGGCTCTGCTGCTGCGCGAACTGCGTCAGGTCACCGTAGCTCGTGACGCCGAGCACCTCGAAACCCTCGGCCTCGATCGCCTGTGCCAGGGCCCGGATACCCAGGCCCGATGTGTTCTCGGAACGGTAGTCCTCGTCGATGATGACGATGGGAAAGCGGAATTTCATGCGCAGCCTCCGAGCGAGCGGGCCCAAAAAACGAAATAGGCGCGAAGTGTAAGGAATAACGGTGTCATTCCTTTGAAGACATCGGCATTTGACCCAGAATGGACGGGAAAGCGCCGGCCCGCCGGGCACAGGCACAAACGCGAACGCGAACGCGACGACACAAGACACGACAAGGAGGACCCGACCCGTGATGCAGCATTCCACCCTCTGGTGGCTGATGGCCGGCGCCATGGTCGCCGCCGAACTCGTGACGGGCACCTTCTACCTGCTCATGCTGGCCGTCGGGCTCGCGGCCGGCGCCCTCGCGGCGCATGCCGGCCTGCCGATCACCGCGCAGCTCGTGGTGGCATCCTGCGTGGGCGTGGCCGGCGTCTTCGCCTGCCACCAGCTGCGCCGCCGGCGCATGGCCGCCGTGCAGCCCGCCGCGAGCAACCGCGACGTGAACCTCGACGTCGGCGAAACCGTGCAGGTGGGCGCCTGGAACCCCGACGGCACCGCCCAGGTGCGCTACCGCGGCGCGCAGTGGACCGTGGTGCTGCGCAGCGGCCCGGCTGGCGCGGCCACGGCCCTGCCCGGCACCTACCGCGTGGCGGAGGTGGTCGGCAACCGGCTGGTGGTGGACGCCGCCGCCTAAGCCGCGCGCGCCGCGGGCACGCGGCCCGGTTTCGCGGCCGCCCGGCTGCGCCGACACGCCCCGTGTGTTTCTTTCCGCCTGCGCCCCGGCGCAGGATTCCATCCACCCATCCCCTTCCCGGAAACGCGCCGGGGCAGCAAAGGACTCCATGGAAATCGCACTCATCCTCTTCGTCATCGCCGGCATCTTCGTCGCCCGCTCCATCAAGGTCGTGCCCCAGCAGAACGCCTGGGTCAAGGAGCGGCTGGGCAAGTACGCGGGCACGCTCACGCCGGGCCTCAACTTCCTGGTGCCCTTCGTCGACCGCGTGGCCTACAAGCACAGCCTGAAGGAGATCCCGCTGGACGTGCCCAGCCAGGTCTGCATCACGCGCGACAACACGCAGCTGCAGGTGGACGGCATCCTGTATTTCCAGGTCACGGACCCGATGCGCGCGAGCTACGGGTCGAGCAACTACATCATGGCCGTCACCCAGCTCGCGCAGACCTCGCTGCGCAGCGTGATCGGCAAGCTGGAGCTGGACAAGACCTTCGAGGAGCGGGACATCATCAATGCACAGGTCGTCCAGGCCATCGACGAAGCGGCGCTGAACTGGGGCGTGAAGGTGCTGCGCTACGAGATCAAGGACCTGACTCCGCCCGCCGAGATCCTGCGCTCCATGCAGGCGCAGATCACCGCCGAGCGCGAGAAGCGCGCGCTGATCGCCGCCTCCGAGGGCCGCCGCCAGGAACAGATCAACATCGCCACCGGCGAGCGCGAGGCCTTCATCGCCCGCTCCGAGGGCGAGAAGCAGGCGCAGATCAACAACGCCCAGGGCGAGGCCGCCTCCATCACCGCCGTGGCCGAAGCCACCGCCCAGGCGATCGAACGCGTGGCCGCCGCCATCCGCCAGCCCGGCGGCGAGCAGGCCGTGCAGCTCAAGGTGGCGGAGCGCGCCGTGGACGCCTACAGCCGCGTGGCCGCGGACGCCAACACCACCCTGGTCGTGCCGAGCAACATGACCGAGGTCTCGACCCTCATCACCTCCGCGATGAAGATGGTGCAGGGTGCGCAGCGGCCCTGAGCGCGGATCGTCGTCGCAGGTCGTGGGTCGTGTGCTGCAGGCGCGGCTTCGGGCGATGCAACGGGCCACGCGAAAAATTCCTGCGCCGGCTCGCCGGGAGGCCCCGGAATCGCTGCTATACTTGCGGGCTTCCGGAGAGGTGGATGAGCGGTTTAAGTCGCACGCCTGGAAAGCGTGTGTGGGCTAATCCCCACCGCGGGTTCGAATCCCGCCCTCTCCGCCAGATGCACAGCCCAAGTAGTTCGCGCTACTTGGGCTTTTTTGCTTGGGGTGCCACGCGTTCCCGCACGCTGGCATTCCATCGGAACGCGGCACCCTCGGGTTTTCCTGCATGCGTGGGCCCGCACGCGGGCGCCCGGCAGCCGTTAAGGTCAGGGGCCTTCACACCCCACACGCCTCCCCAGGAAACTCCCCGTGTCGATCCGGCTCCTCCCGGCCCTGTGCGCTACCGCCCTGTCGCTGTGCCTCACCACGGCCGCAGCCGGCCCGCTGGGCCGCACCGAGTGCATCGTCCCCGCCAAGCCGGGCGGCGGCTTCGATCTGACCTGCGGGCTCGTGCAGGCCGCGCTGCAGCAGAGCGGAGGCATTTCAGAGCCGATGCGCGTGAGCTATCTGCCCGGCGGCATCGGCGCGGTGGCATACAACACGGTGATCGCCCAGCGCCCCGGCCAGGCCCAGGCGCTGGTCGCGTTCTCCAGCGGCTCGCTGCTGAACCTGGCGCAGGGCAAGTTCGGCCGGCACACCGAGCAGGACGTGCGCTGGCTGGCCGCGCTGGGCACCGACTACGGCGCGGTGGTGGTGGCGGAGGATTCGCCCTACCGCACCCTGGCCGACGTGATGCGCGCGCTGCGGGACGATCCGGCCAGGGTCGCCCTCGGCGCGGGCGGCACGATCGGCAGCCAGGACTGGATGAAGGCGGCGCTGCTGGCCCGGGCCGCGGGGTCGCACCCGAAGCGGATGCGCTTCGTGGCCTTCGAGGGTGGCGGCGAGGCGATCCGGGCGCTGCAGGGCGGCTACATCCAGGTGCTCACGGGCGACGTGGCGGAAACCCGGCGCCAGCGCGAGGCCGGCGCGAAGGTCCGCATCCTCGCCGTGATGGCGCCACACCGCCTGCCGGGCGATCTGGCCGGCGTGCCGACGGCGAAGGAGGCCGGCGCGGACATCGAGTGGCCGATCCTGCGCGGCGTGTACCTGGGGCCGGGCGTCTCCGATGCGGACTATGCGGCCTGGGCGCAGGCCTTCTCGCGGACCGTGGCCACGCCCGCGTTCGAGCAGTTGCGGGCGGGGTACGGGCTGTACCCGCCCGCGCTCGTGGGCCGGCCGCTGGACGAGCGCGTGCGGCAGCAGGTGGCGCGGTACCGCCAGCTGGCGGAGGATTTCGGGCTGCGCACGGCCCGGTAGGTCGCCTGCACCGGCACGCGGGCCCTCCTGCCTTCAAGGCAGCGGGAATTCCAGGCCCACGACCAGGCCACCTTCGCCCGTGGCGGGCGCCAGCACCAGGCGCGCGCCATGCCGCCGGGCGATCGCGGCGACGATGGCGAGGCCCAGGCCGGAGCCCGAACCCTGGGTGTTGCCGGCCCGGAAGAACCGCTCGGTCACACGCGGCAGGTCTTCGGCCGGAATCCCCGGTCCGTCGTCGGCCACGCTCAGAACCACTACCCCATCGCTGGCAGCCACGTGCACGGTGACGCATCCGCCCTCCGGCGTGTACTTCAACGCGTTGTCGATCAGGTTCGACAGAGCCTCTTCCAGCAGCCCCGGGTCGGCCTGCACGGCGGGAACCGGCTCCGGCATCTCGAAGCCGAGGTCGATGCGCCGGCTCCGCGCGGCGGCCCAGTGGCGCCGGGTCACGTCGCCCGCGAGCCGGCCCAGGTCCACGGGCTGCAGGGCCGCGTCGGGCGTGTCGGCCCGGGCCAGCGCCAGCATCTGGTTGGTCTGGCGGATCGTGTGCTTGAGCTGTTCGCGCAGGGCCGCGAGCGCGTCCTGCATGCTGTCCATGTCGCCGGCCCGCTGGGTGAAGGTCACCTGGGTGAGCAGCGTGCTGAGCGGCGTGCGCAGCTGGTGCGATGCGTCGTCCACGAACCGGCGCTGGCCCTCCAGCAGTTCCCGGTAGCGGAAGATGTGCTGGTTCATGGCCTCCACCAGCGGCAGCACGTCGCGCGGCACGCGGTGGGTGTCGATCGGCGAGAGGTCGTCCGGCGCGCGCGCCTGCAGGTCCCGGCGCAGTTGCCGCAGCGGGCGCAGCGACCA
The DNA here is from genome assembly GCF_031844105.1 of Acidovorax sp. PRC11. Taxonomy (NCBI): domain Bacteria; kingdom Pseudomonadati; phylum Pseudomonadota; class Betaproteobacteria; order Burkholderiales; family Comamonadaceae; genus Acidovorax; species Acidovorax sp. PRC11. Next base: position 211,548 of record NZ_JAUZUQ010000001.1, read on the forward strand.
CGCCACGGCCGCGGCGACCATGCCGGCGGCCAGCGCCGCCAGCAGCAGGTCCGGCCCGATCGCGCCGACGAGGAACTGCCGGCTGAACTGCTCGCGCGAGGCGAACGGCTCGGCCACCTGCACCACCAGGCGCCGGTCGCTGCTGCCGCCCACGGCATGCCGCAGCGGCCGCGTGTAGGTGCCCACGCGCACGGTCTCGCCCGCATAGTCCACGGTCTCGAAATGCGGCTGACGGTCCCGCAGCAGATGGGGCGCCGGCATCGGCAGGTCGGGGTTGCCGATCTCCACCAGCCCGTCCTGCGTGGCCACGCGGTAGTACACGGGCCCGGCGGCCGTCAGCTCGAAGAATTCGAACAGCGCATAGGGCAGCTCCACCGCCAGGCCGCCGCTTTCGGTGGAGACGTTGGCATCGATCGCCTTGATCGCACCGAACAGCGACCGGTCGAAGGCGGCATCCACGGCCGAGCGCGCCGTGTGCCAGGTCAGCCAGACCTGCACGAAGCTGCCGACCATCACGCCGGCGAGCAGCACCACGATCAGCGTCCTGCGCAGGCTGACGCGGTGCAGCGCATCGACATTCATGCGGCCGGCTCGAGCAGGTAGCCCAGTCCCCGCAGCGTCGCGATCTGCACGCCGGTGCCGGTCAGGCGCTTGCGCAGGCGGTGGATCAGCACCTCGATCGCCTCCGCCTGCACGCCCGAGTCGTCCGGGAACACGCGGTCGAGCAGTTCCCGCTTGGTGAGCGGTTCACCGCCGCTCTGGATGAGCGTCCGCAGCAGGGCGTGCTCGCGGGCCGTGAGGGTGAGCAGCGCGTTGCCGGCCTCGAACCGCTTGGTGGTGGCGTCGAACGTGAGGTTGCCGCAGGTGAAGCGCCGGGTCTCGCGCCCGCGGGCCCGGCGGGTGAGCGCGAGCAGGCGGGCCTCCAGTTCTTCCACCTCGAACGGTTTGGCGAGGAAGTCGTCGGCGCCCGCCTTCAGCGTGGCGACGCGCTCGGCCAGCGTATCGCGGGCCGTCAGGATGAGGATAGGGACCGGGTCGTCGTCCTCGCGCAGGCTCTTCAGCACCTCGTCGCCCGCCAGCCCGGGCAGGCCCAGGTCGAGGATGAGCGCGTCGTAGCGTTCGGCTCGCAGGGCCCGGCGCACCAGGCGCCCGTCGGCGACCCAGTCCACCTGGTTGCCGCCCTGGGCCAGGGTGCGCACCAGCCAGTCGGCCAGGGCCGCTTCGTCTTCGGCGAGGAGCAGTCGCATGCGGTGTCGTTCAGTGTGCCGGAATGGTCCGGCCACCGATTGTGCAGGCCGCGGGCGGCGCGCGCCATGCAGGCGCACGCGCGTGCCGAGGTCAATCGGGCTTGATCTGCGCCCGGGCGATCACTTTCTTCCAGCGCGCCTGCTCCGATGCGATGAACTCGGCGAACTGCGCGGGCGTTCCGCCGATCGCCTCGGCCGCATCGCCGGAGAGCCTGCGCATCGATTCCGGCGCCTTCACCGCCTTCATGGTCTCCGCGGCCAGCTTGTCGATGTGGGCCTGGGGCAGGCTGGCGGGTGCGAGCATGCCGTACCACTGGGTCATCTCGAAGCCGGGGTAGCCCTGCTCGGCCACCGTCGGCACGTCTGGCAACTGGGGCAGGCGCTGCGCCGAACCCGTGGCGATGCAGCGCACCTTGCCCGACTTGATGAACGGAATGATCGCCGCCGCGCCGATGGCGGAGGCATCCACGCGGCCCGAGATCAGGTCGGTGAGCATGGGGCCTGTGCCCTTGTAGGGCACGTGCAGCATGAACACGTCCGAGGCCATCTTGAGGTATTCGAATGCCAGGTGGCCGGCGCTGCCGTTGCCGGCGGAGCCGTAGCTCAGCTTGGCGGGATTGCGCTTGGCGTAGGCGATGAATTCGCGCAGGTTCTTGGCGGGAACGTCCGGATGCACCACGTAGAGGCTCGGCACCTTCGCGAGCAGGCTCACCGGCTTGAAGTCGCTCGGCGACCACGGCAGCTTGGAGAAGATGTACGGGTTGACGGCCAGCGTGCCGATGTGCCCCAGGATGATCGTGTGCTGGTCGTCGGCGCGCGCCACCTCCGACATGGCGATGTTGCCGGCGGCGCCGGGCTTGTTGTCCACGTACACGTTCTGCCCCAGCGTCTTCGACAGCTCGGCCGCGGTGGAGCGGGCGACGATCTCGGAGCTTCCGCCCGGGGCGAACGGCACCACGAAGCGCACGGATTTGGACGGCCACGCGGCTTCCGCGCGCGACATCCGAGGCCACAGGCCCAGGGCACCGGCCGTGCCCGCGGCGGCACCGGCGAGCAGCAGGCCGCGCCGGGCGATGAGGGGATGGCGGTCGTCCGCCGTAGAGAGGATGGGGGCCACGCGTGTCTCCGGTGTTGTCGTCGATGCGGCGATCATGTCGCCGCCCGCCTTTCAGCGGGCTTTCACGCGGCCCCCCTGTTTACCCCAGGTTCCGTCCCGGGCCAGGTATGGTCTGGCGGCTCAGGCGCCCTGCTCCACCACCGGCACGGGCACCGCGGGAGCCCGCCCCCGCTGGCGGAAGAACGACACCACCTGCCAGAGGATGAACGCACCGACGAAGGTGAGCAGCGTGCCGCTGATCGGCCGCGACACGAACACGCCGAAGCTGCCGCGCGACAGCAGCATCGCGCGCCGGAAGTTCTCCTCCAGCATCGGCCCCAGGATGAAGCCCAGCATCAGCGGGGACGGATCGAGCTCCAGCCGCATGAACAGGTAGCCCAGCACGCCGAACACCACGGTGATGTAGATGTCGTCCAGGTTGTTGTTGATGCTGAACGTGCCGATGCAGCAGAAGAACAGGATCGCCGGGAACAGCACGTTGTACGGGATCTTGAACACCGACAGCCAGTAGCGCACCAGCGGCACGTTCAGGATCAGCAGGAAGCAGTTGCCGATCCACATGCTCGCCACCAGGCCCCAGAACAGTTCGGGGTGGCCGGCGATCATGTTGGGGCCGGGCTGGATGCCCTTGATGATGAAGGCGGCCATCATCAGCGCCATCACCGCGTTCTCCGGGATGCCGATGCTCATGAGCGGGATGAAGCTCGTGCGCGCGGCGGCCTCGTCGGCGGCGGCCTGCCCGGCCACGCCCTCGATGCAGCCGGTGCCGATCTCGTGCTTGTACTTGCTGACCTTCTTGTCCAGCGCGTAGGCCGCGAACTGCGCGATCACCGGGCCGCCACCGGGCAGGATGCCGAGGGCCGAGCCGACGACGCTGCCGCGCAGCGCACTCGGGACGATGCGCTTGAATTCGGCCCAGGTCGGGATCAGCTTGATCTTGCCGTTGAAGGGCGAGCGCTCCTCGCGCGAATCCAGGTTCTTCGTGATCTCCGCGATGCCGAAGCAGCCCAGCGCGATGCTCACGATGCCCACGCCGTCGGCCAGGAACGGCAGGCCCAGCGTGAAGCGCTCCGCGCCGCTGTTCACGTCGGTGCCCACCGAGCCGAGCAGCACGCCCACCAGGCACATCGCCAGGCCGTTCAGCAGGCTGCCCGTGGTCACGAAGCTCACGCACACGAAGCCCACGAGCATCAGCGCGCAGTAGTCGGGCGGGCCGAACAGGAACGCCACCTCGCCCAGGCTGGGCGCCAGGAAGGCCAGCACCACGATCGCCACCGTGCCGCCGATGAAGCTCGACACCCCGGCCGTGAACAGCGCCAGCCCGGTCTTGCCCTTGAGCGTCATCGCGTAGCCGTCGATGCACGCCACGATGCTGCTGGCATGCGGTATCTTCATCGTGATCGCGCTCACGCTGTCGCCGTACTGCGCGCCGTAGTAGATGCCGGCGAGCATGATGAGCGCGCCGGTCGTGTCCATCGAATAGGTGAGTGGCAGCAGCAGGCTGATGGTGGCGAGCGGGCCCAGGCCGGGCAGCAGGCCCACCAGGGTGCCCACGGTGCAGCCCAGCGCGCAGAACATCAGGTTCTGGACCGTGAGGGCGTGGCCGAAGCCGAACGCGAGGTTGTGTAGGACGTCCATGTCGTGGCTCTCCGTCGGCTCAATAGAGCGGCAGGCTCAGGCCCAGCAGCTTCTGGAACGCGAACGCGATGGCGATCAGCACCGCCGCGATCTTCACGTTGCGCGCCACCGAATACGACGTGCCCGCGAACCCGGAGCAGAACACCAGGAAGACGATGCCCGCGATCATGTTCACGAAGTGCGAGATCAGCGCGAAGCCGCACAGGCTGGCCAGGATGATGGCGATGTTGCGCGGGTTGAAATTCAGCGGCACCGGAGCCACCAGCCGCGCGCGCAGCACCGTGATGCCGCCGATCACGAACAGCATGCAGCTCACGATGAACGGGAACATCCCCGGCCCCGCGTGGCTGAGCGAGCCCAGCGAGTAATGCACCGACGGCAGGCCGAAGGCCAGCGCCAGCGCCATGAGGACCAGGCCCCGGACGAGATTGCGGTTGTTCATGATCGATGCGTCTCCTTGTGATTTCGCCGCGCATTGCGGCCACGCGGCGGCGCCGGTGGCTGCGGTATGCTGGCGAGGGCACTATTGCCGTCCAACCTGATCGCGGGCTGACCCTCAGCGTGCGTAGTTCCACGTAGCCCCACGTAGCCCCTTTCCTCGCCGCGATGCGCATCCTTCTCGTGGAAGACGACCCCGTCCTGAGCCGCACCATGGCGCAGGGACTCGAACGCGCGGGCCACCGCGTCGAACTCGCCCGCAACGTGGAAGAGGCCCGGCACTGGTGGGCCGTGCAGCCCTTCGACGCGGTGCTGCTGGACCTGAACCTGCCCCACGGCCCGCAGGCCCGCAGCGGACTGGGCAACGGCCTCGCCGCGCTGCGCGCCGCACGCGCCCGCGGCGACCGCACGCCGGTGCTGGTGCTGAGCGCGCGCGACAGCACCGAGGAACGCATCGCCGGCCTGGACGCCGGCGCCGACGACTACCTCGGCAAGCCCTACGAACTCAAGGAAGTGGAGGCGCGCCTGCGTGCCCTGGCGCGGCGCGCTACCGGCTCGGGCGACCTCGTCGCCGTCGGCCGCCTGCAGCTCGATCGCACGGCGCGCCGCTGCAGCGTGGAGGACCAGCCGCTCGAACTGCCCGCGCGCGAGTTCGAACTGCTCTGGGAACTGATGACGCCGCCGGGCCGCGTGCTGAGCAAGAGCGAGCTGTCGCAGCGCCTCTCCGACGCGGGCGAGGCACTGGGCGACAACGCGCTCGAGGCCTTCGTCTCGCGCCTGCGCCGCAAGCTCGCCGGCAGCGGCGCGGCGATCCGCACGCTGCGCGGCCTGGGCTACACGCTCGAAGAAGATGCCGCCTGAGCCGCGCCCCGCGGGCAAGCCGGCGCTGCGCCAGCGCATCGGCCGGCACGTGCTGCTGTCGCTGCTGCTCATCTGGGCCCTGGGCAGCGCGGTGGTGCTCGTCGTCGGCGGCCACTTCGTGGCCGAGGCCTTCGACCGCGCGCTGCTCGACGACGCGCACGCCCTGGCGCTGCACGTGCGCGGCAGTCCTGACGGTGCACTGCACCTGGACCTGACGCCCCGCGAGGCGGACCTGCTGCGCTTCGACCAGCACGAGTCCGTGCGCTTCGCGGTGTGGAGCGACACGGGCGCGCTGCTGGGCGGCGACGAAGCCCTGGCCGCAGGCGCCCTGCCCGGCGGCACCAGCAGCGGCATCGCCGGCGGCGACCACCGCTACCGCTTCTCCGACACCGTGGTGGAGGGCCGCGCCATGCGGCGCACCACGCTGCGCGTCGAAGGCCCGCCGGGCTACACCGTCGTGATGGCCGAGACCACCTCCCAGCGCGCCCAGTTGCTGGGCAGGCTGCTGCTGTTCTCGGTGCTCGCGCAGCTGTGGCTGCTGGTGGTGCTGGGTTCGTGGCTGCTGCGCGGCATCGAGCGCGACCTGCGGCCCCTGGCCGACCTGCAGGACGCCATGGCACGGCGCGACGCGGCCGACCTGCAGCCCCTGCCGGGCGCCCTGACCGCCGGGGCCCGCACGAGCGACGTGGAACGGCTCGGCGAAGCGCTGGACGGCCTGCTCGCCCGCGTGCGCCGCGGCCTGCAGGCGCAGCGCGAATTCGCGGGCAACGTGGCCCACGAACTGCGCACCCCGCTCGCCGGCATCCGCGCGCAGGCCGCCAACGCGCTGGCCCAGGACGACCCCGCTGTCTGGCGCAGCGAGCTGCAGGGCATCGCCGACGCCGAACAGCGCGCGAGCCGCACCGTCGATCAGTTGCTGGCACTGGCACGCGCCGCCGAGGGCGAGATCGCCCTGCCCCTGCAGACCGTGGCGCTCGACGCCCTGGTGCGCGGCGTGCTGCTGCGCTACCTGCCCCGTGCCGACGCCCTCGGCGTGGACCTCGGCGCCGAAGGCCTGGACGTACCGGTCGCCGTGCGCGGCGACGCCGGCCTGATCGAAGGCCTCCTGCACAACCTTCTGGACAACGCCCTGCGCTACGGCCGCGGAGAGCCGCCGCGCATCACGGTCATCCTGGAGTGCGCTGCGCCCTGGGCGGTGCTGCGCGTGGCCGACAACGGACCCGGCATGGATGGGAGCCTGGAGGGTGGCGGCGATGGCGAAGACGCTCCCCTGGCCCGGCGCTGGATGCAGGGGGAGCAAGGCCAGCGCCTCGGCCAGGGCGCAGGGCTGGGCCTGGCGATCGTGACGCGGTATGCGGAGCTGATGAAAGGCCGCATGTGGATGGAGGAGTCGCCGGGCGGGGGGGCGACCGCGTGCGTGCGTTTGCCGCTGGCGGCGACAGAGCCGGATCAGAATGCGCCAGGCATCCAACCGCCCACGGCCCAATTCAACACCAGACCCTGCAGGGCATAAAAAAACCGCCACACGCTGGGAGTTCCAGTGTGTGGCGGTGTCCTGAGTGGTGGAGCTGGCGGGAATTGAACCCGCGTCCGCAAGCCTTCTTCGGGCAGATCTACATGTTTAGCGGTCTGTTTTGGATCTCACCTTCCGAGCCGCGCAGTCGCACGCTGCAAGGAAGGCCAGCACCCTTGGATCTCGCCCCATGCCAAGGTACCCGGCAGGAGGCCAGCTGACGTGAATAACCTTGCAGCCGGGAGGCCTTGCGGCCCCCTTGCCCAGCCCGTCAGCGTGCTGTTGCAAGGCTCACCGGTGTTTAAGCGGCGAGTGCGAAACGTTCGTCGTTTGCAGTTGGTTTGTTGAATGCAGATTTACGAGCGCCAATCAAGCTCGACATGCACCACACCGATTCCGAACCCACGTCGAAACCAGGGCAGCCCCAGACCTCCCATTTTAGGCCCTGGGAAGCCATTGCAAGAGGTCGAGGGGAAATTTAATTGCGCAGTGCGCCCCCCAAAGCTCCGGCTCCTTGTGCTGGCCGAGGTAGCCGTAGAGCGCCGCGACGGTGCCCATGCCGGCCGCGTTACCCGCGACGATGTCGCGCTCGTCGTCGCCGACGTAGAGGCACTCTTCGGGCGGGACGCCCAGGCGGGACGCGGCTTCCAGCAGGGGCGCGGGATGCGGCTTGGCATGCGGCGTGGTGTCGCCGCTCACCAGCACGCCGGACGTGCGGAACAATGGGATCGCCTCCGTGAGGGGCACGGAAAAGCGCGTGGCCTTGTTGGTGACGACGCCCCACGGCAGGCCGGCCTGCGCCAGCCGTTCGATGAGCGCCTCGACGCCGTCGAAGACGATCGTGCGGTCGTGGATGCAGGCTTCGTAGTTGACGAAGAACTCCTCCCGCAGGGCCGGAAAGTCGGGATGGTCGGGCGCCATGCCCAGCGCCACGGCGAGCATGCCGCGCGCACCGGCGCCCGCCATGGGCCGGTAATCCGCCAAGGCCAGCGACGGCAGGCCGCGGTCCGTGCGCATCTTGTCCGCGGCCGCGCCGAGGTCGGGCGCGCTGTCCACCAGCGTGCCGTCGAGGTCGAAGAGCACCGCACTCACGCGGGACGGGAAAGGGGGCATTTCCGCCATCACGCCTGCGCCCTCCGGCACGCGAGCAGGTAATTGACGCTGGTATCCCCACTCAGCGCATAACGCCGCGTCAACGGGTTGTATTCCATTCCACGGGAATGCTGCACGTCCAGATGCGCGGAACGGCACGCGGTGGCCAATTCGCTGGGTTTGATCAGCTTGGCATATTCATGCGTTCCGCGTGGCAGCATACCCAGCACATATTCGGCGCCCACGATCGCCAGCAGAAACGCCTTCGCATTGCGATTGATGGTGGAGAAAAACACCCAGCCACCCGGTTTGACGAGCCGTGAACAGGCCTGAACCACCGAGCCGGGATCGGGCACGTGCTCGAGCATTTCCATGCAGGTGACGACGTCGAATGCCGCCGGAGATTCGTCGGCCAGCGCCTCGACGCTGACTTCACGGTATTGGATATTCGGCGTGCCGGTTTCCAGGGCGTGGAGCTGCGCGACCTTCAGCGATTTGGTGGCCAGGTCGATGCCGGTGACCTCGGCCCCCCGGCGGGCCATGGCGTCCGCCAGGATGCCGCCGCCGCAGCCCACGTCGAGCACGCGGCGCCCGTGCAGCGGTGCGATCGAATCGATCCATCCCAGCCGCAGCGGGTTGATCTCGTGGAGCGGCCGGAACTCGCTCTCGGTATCCCACCAGCGGTGGGCCAGTTCGGAGAATTTGGCCAGTTCGGCCGGGTCGACGTTGGCGGAGGATGGGCTCATTGCCAAATTGTGCCCCATCGCCGCGCGGCCATAAAAAAAGCCCCGGAGACCGGGGCTTTCAGAGGCTGGAAACCTGTCGAAATCAGTTGGCGCGGGTGCCGACCACTTCGATTTCCACGCGACGGTTCTTGGCGCGGCCTTCCTTCGTCTTGTTGTCGGCGATGGGCTGCTTCTCGCCCTTGCCTTCGGTGTAGACGCGGTTCTTCTCGATGCCCTTGGACACGAGGTAGGCCTTCACGGCTTCGGCGCGGCGCACGGACAGCTTCTGGTTGTAGGCATCGGTACCGATGGAGTCGGTGTGACCCACGGCGATGATGACTTCCAGGTTCACGTTCTTGACCTTGGAGACCAGATCGTCCAGCTTGGCCTTGCCTTCGGGCTTCAGCACGGACTTGTCGAAGTCGAAGAAAGCGTCGGCGGCGTAGGTCACCTTGCTGGCCACGGCGGGAGCCGGAGCGGGAGCAGGAGCCGGAGCAGCGGAAGGTGCGGGGGCTGCGGCAGGAGCCGGAGCAGCCTGGGCCACCAGGGCGCCGTCGCAGCCTGCAGCGGCGGTGGCGGGCGTCCAGTTGGCATCGCGCCAGCACAGTTCGTTGGTGCCGTTCTTCCACACCAGCTCGCCGGTGCCGTTTTGCCAGTTGTCGATCACCTTGCCGCCGTCAGCGGCCTTGACTTGGGCACCAGCCGAGGTAGCCAGCACGGCAGAGGCCAACAACATCGCCACTTTGTTCAGTTTCTTCATGGTTCTCCTCTTGGGGAAAAAGCCGCAGCCGCGCTGCGAATATGGACGTCGTTAGTGACCATCACCAAAAACGTTGAATTGATTGTGCCATACGTAACAAGGCAAAGTGACCGCACCCCAACCCTCAACCGTAGGACAAAAGCGCTTTACCCCCCGATCTGTTGCGCACTTGCGACAAGGCGTTGCGCCTTAGAATGTCCGACCTCCGCCGCCCCGATCCTGATCGCCGATCCCCATGACCCAGTTCGCCAAAGAAACCCTGCCCATCAGCCTCGAGGAGGAGATGCGGCGCAGTTATCTCGATTACGCGATGAGCGTGATCGTCGGCCGCGCGCTGCCGGATGCGCGGGACGGCCTCAAGCCAGTTCACCGCCGCGTGCTGTTCGCGATGCACGAGCTGAACAACGACTGGAACCGCCCTTATAAGAAGTCGGCGCGTATCGTCGGCGACGTGATCGGCAAATACCATCCGCACGGCGACAGCGCGGTGTACGACACCATCGTGCGGATGGCGCAGGACTTCTCGCTGCGCCACATGCTGGTCGACGGCCAGGGCAACTTCGGCTCGGTGGACGGCGACGGCGCGGCCGCGATGCGGTACACCGAAATCCGCCTCTCGAAGATCGCGCACGAGATGCTCGCCGACATCGACAAGGAAACCGTCGACTTCGGCCCCAACTACGACGGCAGCGAGAAAGAGCCGCTGGTGCTGCCCAGCAAGCTGCCCAACCTGCTGGTGAACGGCTCCGCCGGCATCGCGGTGGGCATGGCGACGAACATCCCGCCGCACAACCTGAACGAAGTGGTGGACGGCTGCCTGCACGTGCTGCGCCACCCGGATGCGACGGTGGACGAGATCATGGAGATCATCCCCGCGCCCGACTTCCCCACCGCGGGCATCATCTACGGCATCAACGGCGTGAAGGACGGCTACCGCACCGGGCGCGGCAAGGTCATCATGCGCGCGCGCTGCCACTTCGAGGACATCGACCGCGGACAGCGGCAGTCCATCATCGTCGACGAGCTGCCCTACCAGGTCAACAAGAAGACGCTGCAGGAGCGCATGGCCGAACTGGTGCACGAGAAGAAGATCGAGGGCATCAGCCACATCCAGGACGAGTCCGACAAGTCGGGCATGCGCCTCGTGATCGAGCTCAAGCGCGGCGAAGTGCCCGAGGTGGTGCTGAACAACCTCTACAAGCAGACGCAGCTGCAGGACACCTTCGGCATCAACATGGTGGCGCTGGTGGACGGCCAGCCGCGGCTGTGCAACCTGCGCGACCTGATCGTCGTCTTCCTGCAGCACCGCCGCGAGGTGGTGACGCGGCGCACGGTGTTCGAGCTGCGCAAGGCGCGCGAGCGCGGCCACGTGCTGGAAGGCCTCGCCGTGGCGCTGGCCAACATCGACGATTTCATCCGCATCATCCGCGAATCGCCCACGCCGCCGATCGCCAAGACCGAGCTGATGAACCGCGCCTGGGACAGCCAGCTGGTGCGCGAGATGCTCACGCGTTCCCGCGCCGACGGCGGCGTGGTCAACGCCGACGACTACCGCCCGGAGGGCCTGGAGCGCGAATACGGCATGGGCCAGGACGGCCTCTACCGCCTTTCGGAAACGCAGGCCCAGGAAATCCTGCAGATGCGCCTGCAGCGCCTGACCGGCCTGGAGCAGGACAAGATCGTCGCCGAGTACAAGGACATCATGGCGGTCATCGAGGACCTGCTGGACATCCTGGCCAAGCCCGAGCGCGTCTCGGCCATCATCGGCGACGAGCTCACCGCGATCAAGCAGGAGTTCGGCCAGCACAAGCTCGGCATGCGCCGCACCCTGGTCGAGCACAGCGCGCAGGATCTCTCCACCGAGGACCTGATCACGCCGACCGACATGGTGGTGACGCTCTCGCACACCGGCTACATCAAGAGCCAGCCGCTGTCCGAATACCGCGCGCAGAAGCGCGGCGGGCGCGGCAAGCAGGCCACGGCCACGAAGGAAGACGACTGGATCGACCAGCTCTTCATCGCCAACACCCACGACTACATCCTGTGCTTCTCCAACCGCGGCCGGCTGTACTGGCTCAAGGTGTGGGAAGTGCCGGCGGGCTCGCGCGGCTCGCGCGGCCGGCCGATCGTGAACATGTTCCCGCTGCAGGAAGGCGAGAAGATCAACGTGGTGCTGCCGCTCACCGGCGACATGCGCACCTTCCCGGCCGACCGCTTCGTGTTCATGGCGACCAGCATGGGCACCGTGAAGAAGACGGCGCTCGACGAGTTCAGCAACCCGCGCAAGGGCGGCATCATCGCCGTGAACCTGGACGACGGCGACTATCTGATCGGCGCGGCGCTCACCGACGGCAAGCACGACGTGATGCTGTTCTCCGACGGCGGCAAGGCCGTGCGCTTCGACGAGAACGACGTGCGCCCGCTGGGCCGCGCGGCGCGCGGCGTGCGCGGCATGATGCTCGAAGAAGGCCAGAGCGTGATCGCCATGCTGGTGGCCGAGGACGAGACGCAGAGCGTGCTCACGGCCACCGAGAACGGCTACGGCAAGCGCACTTCCATCGTCGAGTACACCCGCCACGGCCGCGGCACCAAGGGCATGATCGCCATCCAGCAGAGCGAGCGCAACGGCAAGGTCGTGGCCGCGACGCTGGTGCATGCCGACGACGAGATCATGCTGATCACCGACAAGGGCGTGCTGGTGCGCACCCGCGTGGGCGAGATCCGCGAGCTGGGCCGCGCGACGCAGGGCGTGACGCTGATCGCGCTCGACGAGGGCGCGAAGCTGAGCGGCCTGCAGCGCATCGTCGAGAACGACGCGAACCCCGTGGTGGCCGAGGACGGCGACGAGCCGGCGCCCGATGCCGGCCCGGAAGCGGACTCCGGCACGGACGGCTCCGCCGACGCGTGACCGCGCAGTGCGCCGGCACAGGCCCCTCGGCCCGCGCCGGACGCCTTTCCCCAACGGCCCTGCCGCCCCGCGCGGCACGGCCTTTTCGATCGCCTGAACCGATGAACCGCCCGTACAACTTTTCCGCCGGCCCCGCCGCCATCCCTGCCGAAGTCCTGCAGCAGGCCGCCTCCGAAATGCTGGACTGGCACGGCAGCGGCATGGGCGTGATGGAGATGAGCCACCGGGGCAAGGAATTCCTGTCGATCTACGAACAGGCCGAGGCGGACCTGCGCGAGCTGCTCGCCGTGCCGCAGAACTTCAAGATCCTGTTCATGCAGGGCGGCGGACTGGCCGAGAACGCGATCGTGCCGCTGAACCTGTCGCGCGCCGCGACGGTGGACGTGGTGGTGACCGGCAGCTGGAGCCAGAAATCGCTCAAGGAAGCGCGCAAGTATGCTTCCGAGGTGCATGTCGCCGCGTCGGCGGAGGACAGCGGCTTCACCACCCTGCCCGATCCGGCGAGCTGGCAGCTGAGCCGCGGCGCGAGCTACCTGCACCTGTGCAGCAACGAGACGATCCACGGCATCGAATTCCACGAACTGCCGGACCTGCGCGCGCTGGGCAGCGATGCCCCGCTGGTGATCGACTTCTCGTCGCACGTGGCCTCGCGCCCGGTGGACTGGTCGCGCGTGGGCCTGGCCTTCGGCGGCGCGCAGAAAAACCTCGGCCCCGCCGGCCTCACGCTGGTGGTGGTGCGCGAAGACCTGCTGGGCCACGCCCTGCCCGCCTGCCCGAGCGCCTTCGATTACAAGGTGGTGGCCGACAACCAGTCGATGTTCAACACGCCGCCCACCTGGGGCATCTACATCGCGGGCCTGACGTTCCAATGGCTCAAGCGCCAGCGCGAGGGCGGGCTCTCCGGCGTCGCGGCGATGGAGGCGCGCAACGTCGCGAAGGCGCGGCTGCTCTACAACTTCATCGACCAGTCGCAGTTCTACGTGAACAAGGTGTCGCCGAACGCACGGTCGCGGATGAACATTCCCTTCTTCCTGCGCGACGAGTCGCGCAACGATGCCTTCCTGGCCGGCGCGAAAGAGCGCGGGCTGCTGCAGCTCAAGGGCCACAAGTCGGTGGGCGGCATGCGCGCGAGCCTCTACAACGCCATGCCGCTCGCGGGCGTGGAGGCGCTGGTCGCCTACATGCAGGAATTCGAGCAGCGCAGCGCCTGAAACGCGGCGGCGCACCGCGGCCCCTTCCGGCCGCCGCGCGCCGCCCGCAGTACCGATCCGATCGACCGAGCCATGTCCACTTCCCCACAAGCCTCCCCCGATCTCGCCAGCCTGCGGGTGCAGATCGACAACATCGACCAGCAGCTGCTCACCCTGCTCAACCAGCGCGCGCTGGTGGCCGAGCGCGTCGGCGAGGTCAAGAAGCGCGAAGGCACGCCCTTCTTCCGCCCCGACCGCGTCGCCCAGGTGATCGAAAAAATCCAGACGGCCAACCCGGGCCCGCTCAAGGGCCCGCACGTCGCGGCGATCTGGCGCGAGATCATGTCGGCCTGCCTGGCGCTGGAATCCCCCCAGCGCGTGGCGGTGCTGGGCCCGGCAGGCACGTTCTGCGAGCAGGCCGCCGTGGAATTCTTCGGCGGCGCGGCCGACCTGATGTACTGCGCCAACTTCGACGAGGTGTTCCACGCCACCGCCGCGGGCAGCGCCCAGTACGGCGTGGTGGGCGTGGAGAACTCGGTCGAAGGCGTGGTGACGCGCTCGCTCGACCTGTTCCTGCACACGCCCTGCCACGTGGTGGGCGAGGTCAGCCTGCTGGTGCGGCACAACCTGCTGCGCCTGTCCGATTCGCTGGAAGGCATCGAGGTGGTGCTGGCGCATCCGCAGGCGCTGGCGCAGTGCCAGGCCTGGCTCTCCAAGCACCTGCCGCATGCGGAACGCCGCCCCGTGTCGAGCAATGCCGAGGGCGCGCGCCTGGCCGCCGGCAACCCGGCGTGGGCCGGCATCGCCAGCGAGCGGGCGGGCACGCAGTTCGGCCTGCACCTCGTGTCGCACGCGATCCAGGACGACGCCTACAACCGCACGCGGTTCGCCGTGATCTGCCTGCCGCACACGCTGCAGACGCCGCCGCCTTCCGGCAAGGACTGCACGAGCCTCGTGGTGTCGGTGCCCAACCGCCCGGGCGCGGTGCACGACCTGCTGGTGCCGCTCAAGACGCATGGCGTGTCGATGACGCGCTTCGAGTCGCGCCCCGCCCGCACGGGGCAGTGGGAATATTATTTCTACATCGACCTCGACGGCCACCCGAGCCAGCCGCACGTGGGCAAGGCCCTCGAAGAACTGCGCTCGCTGTGCGCGTTCTACAAGGTGCTGGGCACCTACCCGGTGGCGCCATGAGCGCGGCATCGCCCCCCCCGGTGTTCGAGCAGCTCGGCCTCATCGGCTGCGGGCTGATGGGCGGCTCGTTCGCGCTCGCGATGAAGAAGGCCGGCCTCGTCAAGCGCGTGGTCGGCTACAGCAAGTCGCCCTCCACCACCGACCGCGCGCGCCAGATGGGCGTGATCGACGTCGAGGCGCCCTCCGCCCTGCTCGCGGTGGCCGGCGCCGACATCGTGCTGCTGGCGGTGCCGGTGGCGGCCACGGAATCCACGCTGCGGGCCATCAAGCACCTCGTCACGCCGCAGATGCTGGTGATGGACGTGGGTTCGACCAAGGCCGACGTGGTGCAGGCCGCCCGCAGCGCGCTGCGCGACCAGATCGGCTCGTTCGTGCCGGCGCATCCGATCACGGGCAGCGAATCCTCCGGCGTCGATCACGCGGAGGCCGAGCTCTATACCGGGCGGCAGGTCATCCTGACGCCGACCGAGCGCACGCTCACCGGACAGCTGCGCCGCGCCGAGGCGCTCTGGACCGCGCTCGGCTGCAAGGTGCGCAGCATGTCGCCGGAATCGCACGACGCGGCCTTCGCCGCGGTGAGCCACCTGCCGCACCTGCTCGCCTTCGCGCTGATGAACGGCATCAACGCCCAGCCGGAGGCCGACACCTTCCTCTCGCTCGCCGGCCCGGGCTTCCGCGATTTCACGCGCATCGCCGCCAGCGACCCGAAGATCTGGCGCGACATCCTGCTCGCCAACCGCGAGGAGCTGCTGGCGCAGTCGCGCCACTTCGGCCAGGCACTCCAGCAGATGGAGCAGGCCATGCAGCAGGGCGACGGCCAGGCGCTCGAAGACCTCATCACCCTGGCCAGCGAGACCCGCGCGCACTGGCGCATGGGCGCGCGCCGCGCCTCCTAGTTGCTCCGTTCCGCCGATGTACAGCACCGCCTTCCTCGACCTCCCTCCCCTGGCCGCCGCGGGCGGCACCGTGCAGTTGCCGGGCTCCAAGAGCATCTCCAACCGCGTGCTGCTGCTGGCCGCTTTGAGCGAGGGCACGACCGACGTGCACGACCTGCTCGCCTCGGACGACACCCGGGTGATGCTGGACGCGCTGCGCGAGATCGGCTGCGGCGTCGATGAGAGCGGCGCGGCGCAGGGCGTGGTGCGCATCACGGGCCTGGGCGCTGCGCCCGCGCGCTCTCCGGCGAAACTGTTCCTGGGGAATGCCGGCACGGCCATGCGTCCGCTCACGGCGGCGCTCGCGCTGCTGGGCGGCGAGTTCGAGCTCTCGGGCGTGCCGCGCATGCACGAGCGGCCGATCGGCGACCTCGTGGAAGCGCTGCTGCAGCTCGGCTGCCAGATCAGCTACCTGGGCAACCCGGGCTTCCCACCGCTGCGGATCGCGCATGCGGGGGGCGTGCCGCCGCTGGCGCTGGACGCCCCGGTGCGGGTGCGCGGCGACGTCTCCAGCCAGTTCCTGACCGCCCTGCTGATGGCACTGCCGCTGGTGGCGCGCGCGCAGGACGTGGTGATCGAGGTGGTGGGCGAGCTCATCTCGCGCCCCTACATCCACATCACGCTGCAACTGCTGCAGCGCTTCGGCATCGCGGTGCGGCACGACGACTGGCAACGGTTCACGATCCCGGCCGGCAGCCGCTACCGCTCGCCGGGCACGATCCACGTGGAGGCCGATGCCTCCTCGGCCAGCTACTTCATCGCGCTCGGCGCGCTCGCCGCGCCGGATGCGGCGCGCGGGCCGCTGCGCATCCAGGGCGTGGGGCTGGATTCGATCCAGGGCGACATCCGCTTCGCCGAGGCGGCGCGCGCCATGGGCGCGGAAGTGACCGGCGGGCCGAACTGGCTGGAAGTGCGCCGCGGCGCCTGGCCGCTGAAGGCCGTGGACCTCGACTGCAACCACATTCCCGATGCGGCCATGACGCTGGCCGTGATGGCGCTCTACGCCCAGGGCACGACCACGCTGCGCAACATCGCGAGCTGGCGCGTGAAGGAGACGGACCGCATCGCCGCGATGGCCGAGGGTTGCCGCCGCCTGGGCGCCACCGTCGAGGAAGGCCCGGATTACCTGCGCGTCACCCCGCCCGCCACGCCGGCCGACTGGCGCGCCGCGAGCATCCACACCTATGACGACCACCGCATCGCGATGTGCTTCTCGCTCGCGGCGTTCAACCCGGCGGATCTGCCGGTGCGCATCGAAGACCCGAAATGCGTCGCGAAGACGTTTCCCGATTATTTCGAGGCGCTGTTCTCGGTCGCGCAGACGCCCGTGGAACGGATTCCCGTGATCTGCATCGACGGGCCGACGGCCTCGGGCAAGGGCACGGTGGCCGCCGCGGTGGCGCATCGGCTGGGCTACCGGTTCCTCGATTCCGGCGCCATGTACCGCATCACCGCCCTAGCGGCCCTGCGCGCGGGTCTGTCGATCGACGCCGCCCACCAGGACGCCATCGCCACCCTGGCGCGCACCCTGCCCGTGCGCTTCGAGGAGGGCAGGATCTGGCTCGGCCGGGACGACGTGACGGACGCGATCCGCACCGAGGAGGCCGGCATGAACGCCTCCCGCGTCTCGGCCCTGCCCCCCGTGCGCGAGGCGCTGGTGGCACTGCAGCACAGCTTCCGGCGGCTGCCGGGGCTGGTGGCGGACGGACGCGACATGGGCACGGTGATCTTCCCCGGGGCCGCGCTGAAGGTCTATCTCACGGCGAGCGCCGCCTGCCGTGCGGAACGGCGCCATAAACAGTTGATTTCAAAGGGGATTTCGGCTAACATAGACGACCTTCGCGCGGATTTGGAGGCGCGTGACGTCCGGGACAGCACCCGGGCGGTCGCGCCTCTCAAGCCCGCGCAGGATGCGCTGGTGCTGGACAATTCCCTGCTGTCGGTCGACGAGGCCGTCGAGCAGGTGCTCGTCTGGTGGCAGCGCCTGCAGCCCTTCGCGCAGCCCGCGCAAGGGTGACGACGGCCCGCGAGGCCCTTCCCGCGCCTGCAGCGCGCGGCCCTTGCGGAGTGTTCAACCCCAACCGTGGCCCACAAGCCACACCCCCGCAGGCAACGATAGAAACGCCGGCAATGGTGCCGGCGGAAACGCGCCCGCGGACCTAGGAAATACATGTCTGAATCTTTTGCCGCCCTTTTTGAAGAGTCCTTGACGCGCACCGAAATGCGCCCGGGTGAAGTCATCACCGCCGAAGTCGTGCGCGTCGAGCACAACTTCGTCGTGGTGAACGCAGGCCTCAAGTCCGAAGCCTACGTGCCCCTGGAAGAGTTCAAGAACGACAAGGGCGAAGTCGAAGTGCAGGTCGGGGACTTCGTCTCCGTGGCCATCGGCTCGATCGAAAACGGTTACGGCGACACCATCCTGTCGCGTGACACCGCCAAGCGCCTGGCCTCGTGGCTCGCGCTGGAAAAGGCCCTGGAATCCGGCGAATTCGTCACCGGCACGACCAGCGGCAAGGTCAAGGGTGGCCTCACGGTTCTGGTCAACGGCATCCGCGCCTTCCTGCCCGGTTCGCTGATCGATACGCGTCCGATCAAGGATCTGACGCCGTACGAGAACAAGACCATGGAATTCAAGGTCATCAAGCTCGACCGCAAGCGCAACAACGTGGTGCTGAGCCGCCGCGCCGTGGTGGAAGCCTCCATGGGCGAAGAGCGCGCCAAGCTGATGGAAACCCTGAAGGAAGGCTCCATCGTGCAGGGCGTGGTCAAGAACATCACCGAATACGGTGCGTTCGTCGACCTGGGCGGCATCGACGGCCTGCTGCACATCACCGACATGGCATGGCGCCGCGTGCGTCACCCCTCGGAAGTGGTGACGGCCGGCCAGGAAATCACGGCCAAGATCCTGAAGTTCGACACCGAGAAGAACCGTGTCTCGCTGGGCCTGAAGCAGATGGGCGACGATCCCTGGATGGGCGTTTCGCGCCGCTATCCCTCGGGCACGCGCCTGTTCGGCAAGGTCACGAACATCGCCGACTACGGCGCGTTCGTGGAACTCGAGCCCGGCATCGAAGGCCTGGTGCACGTCTCCGAAATGGACTGGACGAACAAGAACATCGCCCCGTCCAAGCTCGTGTCGCTGGGTGACGAAGTCGAAGTCATGGTCCTCGAGATCGACGAAGACAAGCGCCGCATCAGCCTGGGCATGAAGCAGTGCAAGGCCAACCCGTGGCAGGAGTTCGCGCAGAACACCAAGCGCGGCGACCGCGTGAAGGGCCCGATCAAGTCGATCACCGACTTCGGCGTGTTCGTGGGCCTGGCTGCCGGCATCGACGGCCTGGTGCACCTGTCCGACCTGTCCTGGAACGAGCCCGGCGAAGCCGCCGTGCGCAACTACAAGAAGGGCCAGGAAGTCGAGGCGATCGTGCTGGCCGTGGACGTGGACCGCGAGCGCATCTCGCTGGGCATCAAGCAGCTCGACGGCGACCCGTTCACCACCTTCGTGACGGTGAACGACAAGGGCCAGACGGTGACCGGCAAGGTCAAGACCGTGGACGCCCGCGGCGCTGAAATCGACCTCGGCGAAGACATCGTGGGCTACCTGCGCGCTTCGGAAATCTCCCGCGACCGCGTGGAAGATGCCCGCAACGTGCTGAAGGAAGGCGACGAAGTCACGGCCGTGGTGGTGAACGTGGATCGCAAGACCCGCAACATCCAGCTGTCGATCAAGGCCAAGGACATGGCCGACGAGCAAGGCGCGATGGCGTCCCTGTCGCAGCAGTCGGCCCGCGAAAGCGCCGGCACGACCAGCCTGGGCGCCCTGCTGCGCGCCAAGCTGGACAATTCCGACAAGTAATCGGAACCTGCCGCCCCGCAAGGCGACGGAAGGCCGTGCCCAACGCACGGCCGCGAGCGGCGGGCGCCTCGTGCGCCCGCCGCTTTTTTACAAGTGAGCATTCCATGACCCGATCAGACCTCGTCGAAGAACTCGCCGCACGTTTCGGCCAGCTCACGCAGCGCGATGCCGAAGCCGCCGTCAAGACCATCCTGGATGCCGTGGGCGACGCCCTGGTGCGTGGCCACCGCATCGAGGTGCGCGGGTTCGGCAGCTTCTCGGTCAACCGCCGCCCGCCCCGCATGGGCCGCAACCCGCGCAGCGGGGAAGCGGTGCATATTCCGGAAAAGCGCGTGCCCCACTTCAAGCCCGGCAAGGCGCTGCGCGAGGCCGTGGACCAGCGCACGGCCGAGATGGGCATCGGCGCGCCCGGCGACATCGCGGCCGGCAAGCCCTGAGCCACGTCTGCCGGCCCTCCGCGACCACGCCCTGCCCGTAGAATCGCCCCACCCTCGGGGAGACGCATGAAATACTTCCTGTGGCTGCTGAAGGCAGCCATTTTTTTCACCCTGTTCGCCTTCGCCCTGAACAACCAGCAGGACACGACGGTGCATTTCTTCTTCGGCACGCGCTGGACCGCGCCCCTGGTGCTGGTGGTGCTGGCCGCCTTCGCTCTCGGACTGGTGGTCGGCGTGCTCGGCATGGTGCCCCGCTGGTGGAAGCACCTGCGCGCCGCCCGGCGCGCGGAGGCCGCACTCCCGGCCACCGCACCCGCCGCCGCGGGCATGGCCGCAGCGCCCGGCCCCGCCGCCACCCCCGCGGTCCCCACCGTCGATCTGCAGCAGCAGCCCCCGATCCATGGAATTTGACCTGAGCTGGCTGCTGCTGGGGCTGCCGCTCGCCTTCGTGCTGGGCTGGCTGGCCTCCCGCTTCGACCTGCGGCAGCTGCGCGAGGAGAACCGGCGCGCACCGAAGGCGTACTTCAAGGGCCTGAACTACCTGCTCAACGAGCAGCAGGACCAGGCGATCGACGCCTTCATCGAGGCGGTGCAGAACGATCCGGACACGTCGGAGCTGCACTTCGCGCTCGGCAACCTGTTCCGCCGCCGCGGCGAATACAACCGCGCGGTGCGCGTGCACGAGCACCTGCTGTCGCGGGGCGACCTGAACCGCACCGACCGCGAGCGGGCTCAGCATGCGCTGGCGCTCGACTTCCTCAAGGCCGGCCTGCTGGACCGGGCGGAAGACGCGCTGCAGCGCCTGGAGGGCACGCCCTTCGAGGGCCAGGCGCGGCTGGCGCTGCTGGCCATCTACGAGCGCTCCCGCGACTGGCCGCAGGCCACCGCCATCGCGCGCAAGATGCACGATTCCCAGCAGGGGGACTTCAGCACCCGCCAGGCGCACTACCTCTGCGAGCAGGCACTGGCACGTGCCGCCCAGGGCGATCTGGAAGCCGCCCAGACGCAGTTCGAAGAGGCCATGGTGTCCGCCCCCGGCGCACCGCGCCCGCGCATCGAGCTGGCACGCCTGCAGCAGCGCCGCGGCGATGCGGCGGCGGCCCTCGCGACGCTGCAGGCGCTGGCGCGGCAGTCGCCCGGCGCCCTGCCGCTCGCGGCGCCACTGCTGATCGAGCTGGCGGCGTCGACGGGCCGGCAGGCCGAGGTCGCGCAGCTGCTCGCGGAGCACTACGCCCAGGCCCCGTCGCTGGACGTGCTCGACGCGATCGTGGCGATGGAGACGGCCGCGGGCGCGGCCGGCGGAGCGCCCCGCGACTGGTACGTGCGCCACCTGGAGAAGGAGCCCTCGCTGGTGGCCGCCGCCAAGTGGCTGGCGCAGGAGCGGCTGGAGCACGAGGAATTCCATCCCCAGGTGCAGCGGGCGCTCGACCAGGCGGCCAAGCCGCTCACGCGCTACCGCTGCGCCGCCTGCGGCTTCGAGGCGCGCCAGCACTTCTGGCAATGCCCCGGCTGCCAGAGCTGGGACAGCTACCCGGCCCGGCGCGTGGAAGAGCTGTGAACACGGCGGCCGCCGCGCGCTGGGCGCTGCGGTCCAGGTCACCCCGCCGGGGTGCGCCCATACACCGGAGTCTGCTCGGGTTTTCATAGCGGCTGGCGCGGACCTTGCCCGTAGAATGGTCCGCGCATGTCCCTGATCTTCCTCGTCCTCCTGCCCTTCGCAGGCAGCCTGCTGGCGGCCCTGCTGCCGGCGAACGCGCGCAACGCCGAGTCGACGCTCGCGGGCGCCGTGGCGCTGTTTTGCGCGGTGCAGGCGGCCCTCTACTTCCCGGAGGTGGCGGCGGGCGGCGTGGTGCGGCAGGACATTTCCTGGCTGCCCTCGCTCGGGCTGAACCTCGTGCTGCGGATGGACGGGTTCGCGTGGATGTTCTGCATGCTGGTGCTGGGCATCGGGGCGCTGGTGGTGCTGTATGCGCGCTACTACATGTCGGCCGCCGATCCGGTGCCGCGCTTCTTCGCGTTCTTCCTCGCGTTCATGGGCGCGATGACCGGGGTGGTGATCTCGGGCAACCTCATACAGATGGTGTTCTTCTGGGAGCTCACCAGCCTGTTCTCCTTCCTGCTGATCGGCTACTGGCACCACCGCAAGGACGCGCGCAGCGGCGCCCGCATGGCCCTGACGGTGACCGGCACGGGCGGTCTGTGCCTGCTGGCCGGCGCGCTGGTGCTGGGGCACATCGTCGGCAGCTACGACCTGGACCGCGTGCTGGCCGCCGGCGAGCTGGTGCGCGGCCACCCCCTCTACCTCACGGCTCTGGTGCTGGTGCTGCTGGGCGCGCTCACCAAGAGCGCGCAGTTCCCGTTCCACTTCTGGCTGCCGAACGCCATGGCGGCTCCCACGCCCGTCTCGGCCTACCTGCATTCGGCGACCATGGTGAAGGCCGGCGTGTTCCTGCTGGCGCGCATGTGGCCGGTGATGGGAGGCACCGAACCGTGGTTCTGGATCGTCGGCGGGGCCGGGCTGCTCACGCTGCTGATCGGCGGCTATGCCGCCATGTTCCAGCACGACCTGAAGGGGCTGCTGGCCTATTCCACGATCTCGCACCTGGGGCTCATCACCCTGCTGCTCGGGCTCAACAGCCCGCTCGCGGCGGTGGCCGCGGTCTTCCACATCATGAACCACGCCACGTTCAAGGCGTCGCTCTTCATGGCCGCGGGCATCATCGACCACGAGAGCGGCACGCGCGACATCCGGCGCCTTTCGGGCCTGCGGCGCATGATGCCGATCACGTCCACCCTGGCGACGGTGGCGAGCGCGGCGATGGCCGGCGTGCCGCTGCTCAACGGCTTCCTCTCGAAGGAAATGTTCTTCGCGGAAACCGTGTTCCTCGAGGCCTCGCCCATCGTGGCCACGGCACTGCCCGTGGCGGCCACGATCGCCGGTGTCTTCAGCGTGGCCTATTCGCTGCGCTTCACGGTGGACGTCTTCTGGGGGCCGAAGGCACAGGATCTGCCGAGGGAGCCGCACGAGCCGCCGCACTGGATGCGCGTGCCGGTCGAACTGCTGGTGCTGGCCTGCCTCGTGGTCGGCATCTTCCCGGCCTGGTCGGTGGGCCGCTACCTGGCCGCGGCGGCCCTGCCGGTGGTGGGTGGCGATCTGCCCGAGTACAGCCTCGCGATCTGGCACGGCTTCAACACGCCGTTCGTGATGAGCCTGGTGGCGCTCGCGGGCGGCACGGCGCTCTACCTGCTGCTGCGCCGCCAGCGCGAGGCGGGCCGGATCGACGCCCCCCCGCTCATCTACCGCGTGAGCGGCAAGCGCATCTTCGAGGCCGTGCTCACGGTGGTGACGCTCGCCGGCTACCGCGGCCGCCGCATGCTCGGCACGCTGCGGCTGCAGTGGCAGATGCTGTGGCTGGTGCTGGCGGCGCTCGTGGCGGGCGCGCTGCCGCTGTGGTCGCGCGGGCTGCAGTTGGGCGATCGCGGCACGCTGCCGCTGTCGCCCGCCTTCGTCGCGATCTGGGTCGTCGGCTCGGTCTGCGCGGTCGGCGCGGCCTGGCAGGCGAAATACCACCGGCTGGCCGCGCTCACGCTGCTGGGCGGCGCGGGGCTGTGCACCTGCATCACCTTCCTCTGGTTCTCCGCGCCCGACCTCGCCCTCACGCAGATCGTGGTGGAGGTCGTCACCACGGTGCTCGTGCTGCTGGGCCTGCGCTGGCTGCCGCGGCGCGACGAGCGGCTGCGGGAAGTGGCGCCGGTCGTCGGCCTGCCGCGGCTGCGGCGCGCGCGCGACCTGGTGATCTCGCTGTTCGCCGGCGGCGGGCTGGGCTGGCTGGCCTACGTGATGATGAGCCGGCCGTTCCCCGAGAGCACGTCCACCTTCTTCCTGGAACGCGCGCAGTCCGAAGGCGGCGGGACCAACGTGGTGAACGTGATGCTGGTGGATTTCCGCGGCTTCGACACCTTCGGCGAGATCGTGGTGCTGGGCATCGTGGCGCTCACCGTGTATGCGCTGCTGCGGCGCTTCCGCCCCGCGCGCGAGGCCATGGACCTGCCGGAACAGCAGCGCAACATGCCCGCCGACCTGCAGACCGACCTGCTCAACCCCCGCCACGCCACGGACACCGCCGTGGGATACCTGATGGTGCCGGCCGTGCTGGTGCGGCTGCTGCTGCCGTTCACGCTGCTGGTGTCGTTCTACATGTTCATGCGTGGGCACAACCAGCCCGGCGGCGGCTTCGTGGCGGGCCTGGTGCTCTCCGTGGGCCTGCTGCTGCAGTACATCATTTCGGGCACGCAGTGGGTGGAGGCGCACCTGGCCCTGTACCCGCGCCGCTGGATCGCCACCGGACTGCTGTTCGCCCTCGGCACGGGTGCGGGCGCGCTGTTCTTCGGCTACCCGTTCCTCACCAGCCACACCGCCCACCTGCACCTGCCGGTGGTGGGCGAGATCCACGTGGCCAGCGCCCTCTTCTTCGACATCGGCGTGTTCGCGCTCGTGGTGGGCGCCACGCTGCTCATGCTGACGGCCATCGCCCACCAGTCGGTGCGCGGCCACCGCTACCACGCCCGCCTCGCGGAGGAGCGCGAGGCGGAAGAATCGGCGCAGTCCGCGCAGTCGGCCCATGCGGCCGAAAGCAAACTGCCCGTGGCGCTGGAGGGCGCCCGCGGCGGAGCCGCCGCCACGGCACCGGGAGGGAACCGCTGATGGAAATCGTTCTGGCCGTCGCGATCGGCGTGCTCGCGGGATCGGGCGTGTGGCTGGTGCTGCGCCCCCGGACCTACCAGGTCATCATGGGGCTGGCGCTGCTGTCGTATGCCGTGAACCTGTTCATCTTCAGCATGGGCCGGCTGGGCCTGGCCGTGGGCAAGGAACCGGTGCTGGCCGAAGGCGTGCCGAAGGACCTGCTGCACTACGCCGACCCGATGCCGCAGGCGCTGGTGCTGACGGCCATCGTGATCGGCTTCGCCATGACGGCGCTGTTCCTGGTGGTGCTGCTCGCCTCGCGCGGCATGTCGGGCACCGACCACGTGGACGGATCGAACTCGCGCGACGTGCAGGAGATGCCATGACCGCCGTGCGCATCGCCACCCCTCGCACCCCCCCGTACCGCCGACCCGCGGCCGGAGGCCGCCGATGAACGCGGCCCTGCAGGCTCAGTTCTCGCAGTGGATGGCGGCCGCCATGCCGCACCTGATGCTCGCGCCCATCATGCTGCCGCTGCTGACGGCTGCGCTGATGCTGCTGCTGCGCGAGGAGCGCCAGCGCCTCAAGCTGGGCATGAACCTGGTGTCCACGCTGGGCGGGCTGTGCATCGCGCTCGCGCTGCTGTTCTGGACGCACCTGGGCGGCAAGCCCGTGACGATGGGCGTGTACCTGCCGGGCAACTGGCCCGCGCCCTTCGGCATCGTGCTCGCGCTCGACCGGCTCTCGGCGCTCATGCTGGTGCTCACGAGCTTCGTCGCGCTGTGCTCGGTCCTGTTTGCGGCGGCGCGGTGGCACCGCGCGGGCGTGCATTTCCATCCGCTGTTCCAGTTCCAGCTCATGGGGCTGGCGGGGGCCTTCCTCACGGCGGACCTGTTCAACCTGTTCGTGTTCTTCGAGATCATGCTGGCGGCGTCGTACGGGCTGCTGCTGCACGGCTCCGGGCGCCCTCGCGTGCAGGCGGGGCTGCACTACATCGCGATCAACCTCGCGGCATCCTCGCTCTTCCTGATCGGCGTGTCGATGCTCTACGGCATCACCGGCACGCTGAACATGGCGGACCTCGCGCAGACCATCCCGCACGTGGCCGATGCCGATCGCGGCCTGCTGCACGCGGCCGCGGGCATCCTGGCCACGGCCTTCCTCATCAAGGCGGCGGTCTGGCCGCTGAACTTCTGGCTCGCGCCGGCCTACAGCGCGGCGAGTGCGCCGGCCGGGGCACTGTTCGCGCTGATGACGAAAGTGGGCGTCTATACCATCCTGCGCCTCTGGACGCTGATGTTCGGCGCCGAGGCCGGGCCGTCGGCGCTGTTCGGCAGCCTGTGGCTGATCGGCGGCGGCCTCGTGACCATGGCGTTCGGCGCGATCGGCATGCTGGGTTCGCAGCGCATCGGCGTGCTGGCGGGCTATGCGGCCATCCTGTCGTCGGGCACGCTGCTGGCGGCCGCGGGCTTCGGGCAGAACCTGCTCACCGCGGGCCTGCTCTTCTACCTGCCGAGCTCCACGCTGGCCATCAGTGCCCTCTTCCTGCTCACCGACCTGATCGACCGCTGGCGCAACGACGGCGCCACGCTCGCCCCCCACGAGCTGGACGACGATGCACCGTTCCTCACGCCCGAGCTGGTGCCCGCCCAGCGCCTGAACCTGGACGAGCAGGAGATGGTGCTGGTCGGCCGCGTCATCCCGGCGGCGGTGGCCTTCCTGGGCCTGGCCTTCCTGGTGTGCACGCTGGTGATCGCGGGCCTGCCGCCGCTGTCGGGCTTCGTCGGCAAGTTCGCGATGCTCACGGCGCTGCTCAATCCGCTGGGGCTGGGCGCGTCGTCCGGCATGCGGGCCGGCCCGGTCGGCTGGGTGCTGTTCGCCATGCTGATAGCCACCGGGCTCATGGCGCTGCTCGCGCTCACGCGCACGGGCATGCGGCATTTCTGGACCACGCACGACCGCGCCGCCCCGCAGCTGCGCGTGCTCGAAGGCGTTCCCATCGCCCTGCTGCTGGCCTGCTGCGTGGGCCTGACGCTGCAGGCAGGCCGGGTGATGGATTTCACGCAGGCGACGGCGAACGCGCTGCACGCGCCGGGGGGCTACATCGACGCCGTGATGTCGGCCCGGCCCAAGCCCGGACCCGCCACGCCCGAAGGCGCGGGGGCCGGGGCCACCGTGCGCAGGTTGGCGCCCGGGCCCTCGCCTTCGCAGGCGGGCTCTCCGGCGACC
Organism: Acidovorax sp. PRC11; assembly: GCF_031844105.1. Taxonomy (NCBI): domain Bacteria; kingdom Pseudomonadati; phylum Pseudomonadota; class Betaproteobacteria; order Burkholderiales; family Comamonadaceae; genus Acidovorax; species Acidovorax sp. PRC11. The sequence goes on from NZ_JAUZUQ010000001.1 coordinate 238,372, forward strand.
GACGTCGCGGCGCGGCCCCTGGCCGAACCGAAGGCCGTGCCATGATGAAGCGCCTCTTTCCCGCCCCGCTGTTGTCCATCGCGCTGGCCGGCATGTGGCTGCTGCTCAACCACTCTGTGAGCGCCGGCCAACTGATCCTCGCGGCCATCGTGGGCGTGGCGATTCCGCTGCTAACCCGCGGCCTGCGCCCATTGCCGGTGCGCGTGCGCCGGCCCGGCGCCATCCTGCGCCTGGCATGGTCGGTGATGGTGGACACCTCGCTCTCCAACCTGAACGTGGTGCGCTTCCTCGTGTTCAAATCGCAGCGCAAGCACCCCCCCGGCTTCGTGCAGATCCCCCTGGACCTGCGCGACGCGAACGGGCTGGCCGTGCTGGCGGTGATCGTCTGCATCACGCCCGGCACCTCGTGGGCCGAGCTGTCGCTGGACCGCTCGGTATTGATGCTGCACGTGCTGGAGCTCGACAGCCCCGAGGCCGTGATCGGCCACATCAAGCAGCGCTACGAACGCCCCCTGATGGAGATCTTCGAATCATGACGATGACCACCAGCCCCGTGCTCTCCTGGGCCCTGCCCCTCGCGCTGGCCATGCTCGCGCTGGCGATCGTGTTCGCGCTCGTGCGTATCCTCAAAGGCCCTTCCGCGCAGGACCGGGTGCTGGCGCTCGACTGCATGTACCAGAGCGGCATGCTGGCGATGCTGGTGCTGGGCATCTACTACGGCAGCACCAATTATTTCGAGGCGGCGCTGCTGATCGCGCTGCTGGGGTTCGCCAGTTCCACCGCCATGGCGAAGTTCCTGCTGCGCGGCGAGGTGATCGAATGACGCAGGCGATCCCGCTCTGGGCCGAGATCGCCGTGGCCGTGCTCGTGCTCGTGGGCGCGGCGATCGCGATGCTGGGCTCTCTCAGCCTGCTGCGGCTCAAGACGTATTTCGAGCGCGTGCACGCGCCTTCGATCATCGCCACCATGGGATGCTGGTGCATCATGCACGGCACGCTGCTGTATTTCTCGATCGCGGGCCACGGCCTGGCGCTGCACCCGCTGCTGATCGCGCTGTTCGTCGCGGTGACGGTGCCCGTGACCAACATCTTCCTCATGCGCGCCGCCCTGTTCCGCGCGCGGCGCGCGGGCCGCGACGTTCCGCCGAGCCTGAGCCGCCACGCCGACCAGGCCAGCGAGCGCGACTCCTGACGGCTGCGGGCTGTGGGCTGCAGGCTGGGGTCCGGAGGCCCGCCGCCGCAGCCGAAGACCGCACCCGGGTGCAGCCCCGCGGTCGTCAGCCCAGGCTTCCGAAGCCACCCCCGCCCGGGGTATGGATCTCGAACACGTCGCCCGGCTGCATGTCCACCTGGCCGATGTGGTCCAGCGCCTCCACCCGGCCGTCCGCCCGCACCACCCGGTTCACGCCGGGTTGCCCTGCCTCGCCGCCGGCCATGCCGAAGGCGCCCGCCTGGCGGCCGTTGGAGAGGATGCTGGCCGTCATGGGCTCGAGGAACCGGATGCGGCGCACGCCGCCGTCCCCGCCGCGCCAGCGGCCTGCTCCGCCCGATCCGGCGCGCAGCGCGAAGCTCTCCAGCCGCACGGGGAAGCGGAATTCCAGCACTTCCGGATCGGTGAGCCGCGAATTCGTCATGTGCGTCTGCACCACGCTGGTTCCGGGAAAGCCCCCCGCCAGTGCGCCGGATTCGTCGAAAAGCCCGCCCGCGCCGCTGCCGCCCGCGACGGTCTCGTAGTACTGGAACCGTTCGTTGCCGAACGTGAAGTTGTTCATGGTGCACTGGCTGCCCGCCGACACGCCGAGGGCGCCCAGCAGGGCGTTGGTGATGCAGGTGGATGTTTCCACGTTGCCGGCCACCACCGACGCCGGCGGCAGCGGGTTCAGCATGGAGCCCGGCGGGATGATGACCTGCAGCGGCTTGAGGCAGCCCGCGTTCAGGGGGATGTCGTCGTCCACCAGGCAGCGGAACACGTACAGCACCGCCGCCATGCACACGGCGGTGGGCGCGTTGAAGTTGTTCGGCTGCTGCGGCGAGGTGCCGGTGAAATCGATCACCGCGCTGCGCCGCGCTGCGTCGATGCACACCGCCACCTGGATGCGCGCGCCGTTGTCGAGGGGAAGCGTGTAGGCGCCTTCGGGCAGGCGCGAGGCCAGCCGCGCGATGGCCCGGCGCACCGACTCCTCCGCATTGTCCTGGACATGGCCCATGTAGGCCTGCACGACCGGAAGGCCGAACTGCGCGACCATCCGGCGCAGCTCCTGCGCGCCTTTTTCGTTGGCCGCGATCTGGGCCTTCAGATCGGCGAGGTTCTGCTGCGGGTTGCGGGCCGGGTGGTCGCCGCCCGCAAGCAGCGCGAGCATCCCGGCCTCGCGCAGCACGCCGTTCTCCACGAGCTTGACGTTGTCGATCTGCACCCCCTCTTCCTCGATGCGCGTGGAAAAGGGCGGCATCGAGCCCGGCGTGGTGCCGCCCACGTCCGCATGGTGGCCGCGGCTGCCGACGTAGAAGGACGGGCGGCCGGACGCGGTGTCGCCCCCCTCGTCCAGGTACACGGGGGTGATGACGGTGATGTCCGGCAGGTGCGTGCCGCCATGGTAGGGGTCGTTCAGCACGTACACGTCGCCGGGGCGCATGCGGCCGGCATTGCGCGCGATCACCGTGCGGATGCTCTCGCCCATGCTGCCCAGGTGCACCGGCATGTGGGGCGCGTTGGCGATGAGCTGGCCATCGGCATCGAACAGCGCGCAGGAGAAGTCCAGCCGCTCCTTGATGTTGACCGAGTGGGCGGTGTTCTGCAGCTGCAGCCCCATCTGCTCGGCGATGTTCATGAACAGGTTGTTGAAGACCTCCAGCAGGACCGGGTCCACCGTCGTGCCCACGGCGTGGCGCACCGCGCGACGGGCCCGGCGCTCCAGCACCAGATGGTCCTGCGCGGTGAGGCGGGCCTCCCAGCCCGGCTCGACCACGGTGGTGGACGTGCGCTCGGCGATGATGGCGGGCCCCTGCAGCACATCGCCCGGCCGCATGTCGCCCCGCACCACCAGCGCGGCATCGTGCCAGCGCACGCCGCCGTCCGGGTCTTCGGTATAGACGCGCACGGTCTCGCGGCGCGGTACCTCGCGCGGCGGATGGAGGGCGTGCAGGCGCTCGGCGGGTGCCTCGCCGGGCGCGATGGCCTCCACCGACACGGCCTCCACCACCATCGCCCGGCCCGCCATCAGGAAGGCGAACCGCTGCCGGTAGGCGGCCTCGAATGCGGTCCGCACCTCGGCGGGGCTGCCGAAGGGAACGGCCAGCGCAGTGTCGGAGCCGGCATAGCGCACATGCATGCGGCGCAGCACGGCCGGCGCCTGCGGCTGCGACCCCGTCCCCTGGGCCTGCAGTTCCTCCTGAGCGCGGGCGGCCAGCAGCGCCAGCGCGTCTTCCACCGCGGGCCACGAGGGCGCGTCCAGCGGCACTTCCAGCGCCTGCTCGCGGATCACGCTCTGGTCGGCCAGGCCCATGCCATAGGCCGACAGCACCCCGGCGAGAGGATGCACGAAGACGCGCTGCATGCCCAATGCATCGGCCACCAGGCAGGCATGCTGGCCGCCCGCCCCGCCGAAGCACTGCAGGGTGTACGCAGTGATGTCGTAGCCGCGCGCGACCGAGATCTTCTTGATGGCATTGGCCATCTGCTGCACGGCGATCCGGATGAAGCCGTGCGCCACGTCCTCCGGCGCGCGGCCGGTGCGCGCGGCCCAGTCGGCGAACCGCTCGCGCACCACGCCGGCATCGAGCGCCGCATCGCCGGCCGGGCCGAACACCTGCGGGAAATGCGCGGGCTGGATCTTGCCCACCATGACGTTGGCGTCGGTCACCGCCAGCGGACCGCCGCGCCGGTAGCATGCCGGGCCGGGATGGGCGCCGGCGCTCTCGGGCCCCACGCGGAAGCGCGCGCCGTCGTAGTCCAGCAGCGAGCCGCCTCCGGAGGCCACGGTATGGATGCCCATCATGGGCGCGCGCATGCGCACGCCGGCCACCTGCGTATCGAACTCGCGTTCGAATTCGCCCGCGTAATGGCTCACGTCGGTGGAGGTGCCGCCCATGTCGAAGCCGATCACCCGGTCGAAGCCGGCCGCGGTGGCGGTGCGTGCCATGCCCACGATGCCGCCCGCCGGGCCCGACAGGATCGCGTCCTTGCCCTGGAAGCGGCGCGCATCGGCGAGCCCGCCGGACGACTGCATGAAGTAGAGCGGCACGCCCGGCATCTCGGCCGCGACCTGCTCCACGTAGCGCCGCAGGATGGGCGACAGGTAGGCGTCCACCACGGTGGTGTCGCCGCGGCTGACGAACTTCATCAGCGGGCTCGTGGCGTGCGACGTGCTCACCTGCGTGAAGCCCGCCTCGCGCGCGAGCCGTGCCGCGGCGGCCTCGTGCGCGGTGAAGCGCCAGCCGTGCATGAACACGATGGCCACGCTGCGCAGCCCCGCGTCGTGCGCAGCCCAGAGGCGCTCGCGCAGGTGGGCCTCGTCCAGCGGCTGCTCGATCTCGCCGTGGGCCCCGACGCGTTCCTGGGCCTCGATCACGCGTTCGTAGAGCAGTTCGGGCAGCACGATGTGCCGGTCGAACAGCCGCGGCCGGTGCTGGTAGGCGATGCGCAGCGCGTCGCGGAAGCCGCGCGTGGTGACCAGCAGCGTGGGCTCGCCCTTGCGCTCCAGCAGCGCGTTGGTGGCCACGGTGGTGCCCATCTTCACGCACTCCACCCGGTCGGGCGTGACCGGCGCGCCGGGCGGCAGTCCCAGCAGGTGGCGGATGCCCGCCACGGCCGCGTCGCGGTACTGCTCCGGGTTTTCCGACAGCAGTTTGTGGGTGGCCAGCGAGCCATCCGGGGCGCGCCCGACGATGTCGGTGAAGGTGCCCCCGCGGTCCACCCAGAACTGCCAGCCGTTTCCTGCCATAGTGCGTCCTCGTCCAGATTCCGTTGTTGCGGCGCGTGCATTGCACGGCCCGCGATTTCCATAATGTAGGGGCCCACGGGCCCGTCCCCTGTCCCGCAGGGATCGTGCCCGGTGCCGCCCCCGCCTTCCGCTCTCTCCCCCTGCCATGAAACCTGCCGACCCCGCCCCCATCGGAACACTGCTGCTCGACGCCACGGAACCCCGCACGCTGGACGACTGGCTCGCGCGCTTCGCCACGCCCCAGTGGCAGGGGTGCTTCCTGGAGGGCTGGCTGTTCGAAGGCCCCGAGGCCCGGCGCGCGGCCGAGGCGCGGCTCGACGCGGCCGGTGTGCGGGCGCGGCTGCGCAGCGCCTACAAGCCGCTGGTGCACTGGTTCATCGAGGAGCTTCCCGCATGCTCCGGCGGCGAGCGCCCGGTGGCCGCCGTGGTGCGTTATCCGGTCCATCCTGGTGCGGGCGCGCAGCGTTTTCTGCTGGAAGCGTATCCGCTCGCCGCGCTGCTTCCCGGCTGCGCATTGGTCTTCGAGGCCGGTGCGGACACGCTGCACTACGAAGTCGCGCTGACCTTCGCCAGCGGTGCGCCGCAGACGCACCGGGTGTTCGCCCCGAACCAGCTGCGGCCCGATGTGCTGGGGGCGGCCCAGCTCTGCCCCACCGGCTGGCTGCGCGTGGGCCGCTCGGAAGGCGCGGGCGACCTCATCGACACCGCCCAGGCCACGGAGTTCGAGAACCTGTTCTGGCGTGCGGTGCAGGCGGTGCGATCCCATCCGTGGCCGCCGCAGGAGCCCTACTTCGAGCGGCTGGATCTGCGCGTGGACCTGCCGGGCTACGAATGCCCGCTGGACGTGCCCAACGAATGCATCAGCACCTTCGAGGCCTTGCACGAGGACCTGTACTTCGGTCTGCTCGAGTTCTTCCAGCTCCACTCGGGCCGGCCGCCCGGCGATCGCCTGCTGCAGCCGGGGCAGCTCGTGCCCGACGTCCGGCCGTGCGCTGCCGGCGCGCCGCCGCGCGTGCGCGTGGTGGCCCGGCCTTTCGACACCGCCGCGCAGGACGCCGCCGCATGGCACGACACCGATGCCGGGCAGCCGCTGGACGCCCTGGACCAGGCCCCCTCGCCGGAGCGCATCGCGCGCGAGCTGGAGCTGCTGGGCGGCGAGCCGTTCGGCGCGCACTCGCGCCAGGGCCGCGCCGTCCGGGGGCGCTACCTGCGCGGCAGCCGCGCGCCCGTGCTCGTGAGCGGGGGCCAGCATGCCAACGAGACCTCCGGGGTGGTCGGCGCGCTGCGGGCGGCCCGGGCGCTGGCGGCACAGCCGGGCGCGCACTTCGCGCTGCTGCCGCTGAAGAATCCCGACGGCTACGCACTGCACCGGGAGCTCGGGGCCCGCCACCCGAACCACATGCACCACGCCGCGCGCTACACCGCGCTGGGCGATGATCTGGAATACCGCGCGAGCGCCCCCTGGTACGAACGCGAAGCCCTGGAGCAGGGCCTGGCGCTCTCCGGTGCGCAGCTGCACCTCAACCTGCACGGCTATCCGGCCCACGAATGGACGCGCCCGCTCACCGGCTACGTTCCGCGCGGCTTCGATCTGTGGACGATCCCCAAGGGCTTCTTCCTGATCCTGCGCCACCACGCCGGATGGGAAGCCCGCGGCCGGGCCCTGCTGGAACGCGTGGCCGCCGCACTGCTGCAGGTGCCCGGCCTGCCGGAATACAACACCCGGCAGATCGCGCTCTACCAGCGCCATGCGGGCACGCTCCCGTTCGAGCGCATCGACGGGACCGCCTGCATCCAGTCGGAGGTGCAGCGCGGCGCCCCGGTCACGCTCATCACGGAATTTCCCGACGAGACCATCCACGGGGAGGACTTCCGCTTCGCACACACGGTGCAGTGCGCCGCGGTGCTGGCGGCGGAGCGGGCCTGGCAGGACATCGTGGCCGGCGCCTGACGCCGCCTGCCGGACCGCGGCCGGCCGCCCTGGCACGGGACATGCATAGCACCGGGGCGGCAGGGGGAGCATCCGGGTAGCACCCGAGGCGCCCTTGCCGGGTACCCCGCTTACATTCGATGCGCCCCCTGGCGGCCGCACCGGTGTTCGCACGGTGCCGGGCCGCACAGCCCTTCCTGGATGACCTTTCCTTCCGGAGCCCCTATGCAGCGCAGAGCCGTTCCCTTCCTCGCCCTGGCCCTGGCCGGCGTTCTTTCCGCGGCGCCGTCCGCCGCGCAGGTCCGCTGGGACCTCGCGGCCGCGTACCCGGCCAGCAACTTCCACACCGAGAATCTGGTGCAGTTCGCCAAGGACGTGGAGGCCGGGACCGGCGGCAAGCTGCGCATCACGGTGCACGCGAACGCCTCGCTTTTCAAGGCCAACGAGATCAAGCGCGCGGTCCAGGGCGGCCAGGCGCCGGCGGGCGAGATCCTGCTGCCCAATTTCGAGAACGAGAACGCCGTCTTCGGCGCGGACGGCATCCCGTTCCTCGCCACCTCGTATGCCGAGTCGCGGCGGCTGTACGAAGCCCAGAAGCCGGTGCTCGAACGCCTGCTGGGCGCGCAGGGGCTGCGCCTGCTCTACACGGTGGCCTGGCCGCCGCAGGGCATCTACAGCAAGAAGGAAATCGCCTCCGTGGCGGACCTGCGCGGCATCAAGTGGCGCGCCTACAGCCCCGCCACGGCCAAGATCGCGGAACTCATCGGCGCGCAGCCGGTCACGATCCAGGCCGCGGAACTCTCGCAGGCGATGGCCACGGGCGCGGTGGAATCGATGATGACCTCCGGCTCCACCGGCTACGACAGCAAGCTCTACGAGAGCATCAAGTATTTCTACGACACGCAGGCCTGGCTGCCGAAGAACGCGGTCATCGTGTCGCGCAAGGCCTTCGATGCGCTCGACAAGCCCGCGCAGGACGCGCTGCTCAAGGCCGCGGCGGAGGCCGAGGCGCGCGGCTGGAAGCTGAGCGCGGACAAGAACGAGTGGTACAAGAAGGCTCTCGCCGACAAGGGCATGAAGATCCTGCCGCCGCCGGCCAAGCTGACCGCCGACCTGCGCCAGGTGGGCGACGTGATGCTGGCCGACTGGCTGCGCAAGGCGGGGCCGGACGGCGAGGCCATCATCGCGGCCTACCGGAAGTCGGCGCCTGCGGCGGCCCCGGCGAAGTGAGGTGGCCGTGCGGCGCTTTCTCGACCGGCTGTACCTCGCGGCGGGCGCCCTGGGTGCCGCCTGTGTCGCGCTGATCTGCGCACTGATGATCGCCCAGAGCATCCTGCGCGAGGTGGGCGTGCGCACCGGCGCGCTCAACGACGTGGTCGCCTGGCTGTGCGCGGCCGCCGCGTTCTTCGCCATGGCCCATGCCTTCAAGCATGGCGATTTCGTGCGCGTCACCCTGCTGCTGGAAAAGCTGCCGCCCCGCGCGCGGCGCGCGTTCGAGCTGGCGGCGCTCGCCATCGGCACGGTGGCGACCGCCTACCTCGCCTGGTCCGCCTGCCTGTTCACGTACGAGAGCTGGGACTTCAACGACGTGGCCCAGGGCCTGCTGCCGCTGCCGATGTGGATTCCCCAGATGAGTTTCGCGATCGGTTCGGTGCTGCTGCTCGTGGCCGTGCTGGACGAATTCCTGATCGTGCTGCGCGGCGGCACGCCGAGCTTCGTGCGCGCCGTCGAGGAACGCCACGCGCGCGGCGATTTCTCCGCCGACATCTGAGGCGTGCTCCTTCGCCCGCCCCGCCACCGTTTACCGGAACCCGAGCCTGCGCCGCCGCGCGCGGCAGAAAGACCTGTGCCATGGACATCCTGATGGTGGGCGGCATCCTGCTGCTGCTGATGATCGTGCTGCTCGCGGGCGGCGTCTGGATCGCGATGACGCTGGCCATCTGCGGCTGGGTGGGCCAGGCCTTCTTCACCAGCACCCAGCCCGGCAAGAACCTGTTCTCGGCCTTCTGGGAGAGCAATGCGAGCTGGGAGCTGGCCGCGCTGCCGCTCTTCATCTGGATGGGCGAGATCCTGTTCCGCACGCGGCTCAGCGAGGAGATGTTCGAAGGGCTGCGGCCGTGGCTCAACCGGGTGCCGGGCCGGCTGATGCACACCACCATCCTGGGCTGCGGCATCTTCGGCTCGGTATCGGGTTCCTCGGCCGCCACCTGCGCCACCATCAGCAAGGTCGCCCTGCCGGAACTGCTGCGGCGCGGCTACGACGAGCGGCTGGCGCTCGGCTCGCTGGCCACGGCCGGCACGCTGGGCATCCTCATCCCGCCCTCCATCACCATGGTGGTGTACGCGGTGGCCGCCGACGCCTCCATCATCCGCATCTTCCTGGCGGGCTTCCTGCCGGGGCTGCTGCTCATGCTGCTGTTCTCGGGCTACATCGGCTGGTGGAGCCTGCGGCATCCCGACCGGGTGCCCGCGGCGGATCCGCCCACCACGCTGCGCGAGAAGATCCGGCAGTCGGGCCACCTCATCCCCGTCACGGCGCTGATCGTGTTCATCGTCTGGGTGCTGGTCGCGGGTTATGCCACGGCCACCGAATGCGCGGCCTTCGGCGTGGCGGGATCGCTGGGGCTGGCCCTCTGGAGCCGGTCGCTGACCTGGAAGAATTTCTCCGAGGGGCTGATGGGCGCGACGCGCACCAGCTGCATGATCATGTTCATCCTGGCGGGCGCGGCCTTCCTCACCAAGACCATGGCCTTCACCGGCATACCGCGCGAGCTCGCGGAATGGGTGGAATCCATGCAGCTGCCGCCCTATGCCCTGATCGCGGTGCTGACGGTGGTCTATCTGGTGCTGGGCACGGCGCTCGACGGCATCAGCATGATCGTGCTCACCAGCGCCGTGGTGCTGCCGATGATCCAGAAGGCCGGTTTCGATCTGGTGTGGTTCGGCATCTTCATCGTGCTGCTGGTGGAGATCGCCGAGGTCACGCCGCCGGTCGGGTTCAACCTCTTCGTGCTGCAGAACATGACGGGCAAGGACAGCAACACCATCGCCCGCGCCGCCATTCCGTTCTTCATCTGCCTGGTGGTCTGCATCGCGCTGATCACCCTGTTCCCGCAGATCGTCACCGTGCTGCCCGACCTGGTGATGGGCAAGGACGGCGGATGAGCTTCCGGCACGCCCGCGCGTGCTGAGATACTCCAGGGCATGCTGCTGAATATCGCCGTCATCTGTCTGGCCGCCTGCGTCGGCGCCCTGATGCGCTGGGGCTTCGCGCTCTGGCTGAATCCGGGCGGGCTGATCCCCTGGGGCACGCTGGCCGTGAACCTCATCGGCGGGTACTGCATCGGCATCGCGCTGGCGGTGTTCACCAGCCGGCCCGACATCGATCCCGCCTGGCGCCTGCTGGTCATCACCGGGTTCCTCGGTACGCTCACCACGTTCTCCAGCTTTTCGGGCGAGGTGGTGACCATGCTGATGCAGCAGCGCTTCGGGCTGGCGTTCGGCACCATCGCGCTGCACCTGGGCGGCTCGCTGGCCCTCACCTGGGCCGGCATGCGCACGGCACTGTGGTGGCTCGCCCGCTGACCTGTCGCACACTCGCCACTGTCCCCCGGCACGGCCACGGCCGTGCCATCTTTCCCCCGCACCATCGCATCCATGGAATCCAACACCGAACTCAACGAAAGCCGGCTGGCCAACGCCTGGGCCGAGCTGCACAACCATGCCGTGAACGGCAACCCGCTGCACGCGGACGCCTACCGGCTCGCCTTCGCCGACCCGGAATTCATGCTGCGCCGCGAAACCCGCGGCATCCGCTTCCAGCTGGAGATGCTCAAGCCCGACCTCGGGCAGACGGCCCAGGGCATCCAGAACACCGTGGTGGTGTACGGCAGCGCGCGCTTCCTGGCGCCCGAAGACGCCGCGCAGCAGCTGGCCGATGCCGAGGCCAGCGGCGACGCGGACCGCACCGCCCGCGCCCGCCTGGCCGTGCGCAATGCCCGCTACTACGACCTCGCCCGCCGCTTCGCCCGCGTCGTGGCCGATCACAGCCAGCAGCTGCCGCCTTCCGACCGCATCTACATCTGCACCGGCGGCGGCCCGGGCATCATGGAAGCCGCCAACCGCGGCGCACACGAGGCCGGCGCGCTCAACGTGGGCCTGAACATCGCCCTGCCCCATGAGCAGAGCGGCAACCGCTACATCTCGCCCTCGCTCTCCTTCAAGTTCCACTACTTCGCGCTGCGCAAGATGCACTTCATGATGCGCGCGAAGGCCCTGGTCGCCTTCCCCGGCGGATTCGGCACGCTCGACGAGCTGTTCGAGGTGCTCACGCTGGTGCAGACCGGCAAGGCCAAGCCGGTGCCGATCGTGCTGTTCGGCACCGAGTTCTGGAAGAGCGTGGTGAACTTCGAGGCGCTGGTGGAGCAGGGCACGATCTCGGCGGCCGACCTCAACCTCTTCCGCTACACGGACGATCCCGAAGAGGCCTGGAGCTTCATCAAGGCGTTCTACAAGCTGTGACGGCGGGCTGAGAGGGTCGCTGGAAGGCATCTGTCCGGCGACGCGCGCGCCTACCGGTGTTCGCAAGGCACGCGCCCACTTCGCCTGGCGCGTTCCGCGGCTCCGCGGCGCCGCGAAAAATGGAGGCAATCCACTCCATTCCAGAAAGCCGTCCATGCGCCGCATCTCCAGTCACGCAGCCAGTACGTCCCACGCCAGCTCGCCGAGCGGCGACGACTCCGACACCTCTCCGCCCCGGGCACGGCCGAGCGCCCGGCACGATGCCCCCGAAGGTCTTCCGCAGCGTGGGGCCGCCGGCTTCCGCATGCCCTCGACCCGCTCGATACTCCACCATACCTACACCACCACGGCCATCGGATTGATGGCGACGGGGGCCCACCAAGCCGTGACCAATGAGCGGCGCGGAAACGGAACCGCTGCGGCGCAGGGCGCCCATATTGCGCAAGCGGGCTTCACCATGTTGGCAGGGCGCTCGATCGCCGTCCTGGCAGCTCCCCTGCTGCAGGAAGCCATCGCGGCAATCAGACAGATGTTCGCTCCGCAAATCGACAGGAACCTGCTTCTTGGGGCGCTGAACCACGTCGCCGCCACCTCGGAAGACGACCCCGACGACATGACCAATGTGACCGGGCGCCATACCCAGCAGGTGGTCGATCACCTTGCCGACCTGGCGGACGGAGTCGCTGACCAGCGCGTGGTGAACGTGGCCTACAGGGCCCATAGTTCCAGGGAACTGGTACATCTGCTGCTCGGCCTGGTCAGGGGAGACGATGGCCAGCCGGTGCTTTCCGCCCGTGCGACCTCGTCCAGCCATCGCTGAAGGATTCGCGGCGGCGCCCCCCGGGCACGGGCCCTGGTGCCCGTGCGGCCTCGCCCTACTGCCCCAGCCTGGCGGCAGTCCGCGACCCCATCCCCACGACGCCCCCCACCAACCAGAACAGCCCCGCCACCCCGATCAGCGCGCCGGCCGAGCCGAACAGCACGGGCATGGCGACGCTGGACGCATTGATCGCCATCAGGCGCAGGCCCAGGGCCTCGCCATGGCGGTGGTGCGGCGTGATCTGGTGCAGCATGCTCATGATCATCGGCTGCACCGAGCCGAGCGCGAAGCCCAGCAGCACCGAGCACAGGCCGAGCGCCCAGGCGGTCGGCAGCAGCGGATAGACCGCGAACAGCAGGGCCGTCGCCACCATGGCCCAGGTGACCACGGCCGCCTCCCTGAGCCGCGCGGCCACCAGCGGCATGAGGATGCGGATCGCCGCCGCGGCGATGGCGAACGCGCCGAGGATGGAACCGATCACCGAGGCGGACAGGCCCCGTTCGTGACCGAGCAGCGGCACCACGAAGGTGTGCACGTCCCAGCAGGACGACAGCAGCCAGTTCACGAGCAGCAACCGGCGGAAGCCGGCATCGCCCAGCAGGTCCCAGGCGCGCGGCCGGGTGCCGCCTGCGGGCGCGATGATCGGCGGAAGCTCCACCGTGGCGCGCACCCAGAACCACGTCGCCACGGGCAGCAGCGCGGTGAGCGCGAAGGCCGCCCGGTAACCCGTGGTGCTGCCGGGCGCGGCGCCCGCATGGTCGATCAGCAGCCCGGCGAAGAACGGCCCCACGAAGTTCGATACGGCCGGGCCGATGGCCAGCCAGCTGAACACCCGCCGCAACTGCTCGGAATCGTGCGCCGCGCGGCCGACGTGGCGCTGCAGCGCGATCATGGCCGCGCCCGAGGCCCCACCCGTCATCAGCGCCGCCACGCACAGCATCGGGAACACCGGCCACAGCAGCGCGCCCGCGGCGCCGGCCGACGCCACGCCCACGGCCCAGCCCACCGGGCGCTTCAATCCGTGGCGGTCGGCATAGCGGCCCGCGGGCAGCGAGAGGAACACCTGCGTGAGCGCGAACAGCGCCAGCAGCGCGCCCACGGCCGCGGGGCTGTAGCCCTCGCGCAGCGCCAGCAGCGGCGCCGCGAGGCGCATGCCCGTCATGCTGGCGTGAATGCACACCTGGCCGGCGATCAGCCGCGCGAGGGCCGTGTCCATCTCAGGCGCCCTCCTCCTTCGCGCCGGCACCCTGCGGCGCACCGAGCGCAGCGGCGGCCTCGTCCTTCGGTGCCGGCAGCTCCTGCACGTCGCGCAGCCGCTTCTGGATGGCGCGCGTGCGCACGCCCACCTCGTCGAAGCGCTTGGCCGCGGCGTCGATCGACTTGCGCGTGGCCTCCACCACGTCGCCGAACTTGGCGAACTCGGTCTTCACCGCGCCGAGCAGGCCCCAGACCTCGGACGAGCGCTTCTCGATCGCCAGCGTCTTGAAGCCCATCTGCAGGCTGCTGAGCATCGCCGCGAGGTTCGCGGGCCCGGTCACCATCACGCGGCATTCGCCCTGCAGCGCCTCCACCAGCCCCGGGCGGCGGATCACCTCGGCGAACAGGCCCTCGGTCGGCAGGTACAGCACGGCGAAGTCGGTGGTGTGCGGCGGCGAGACGTACTTGGACGCGATCTTGCGCGCCTCCAGCCGCACCGCGGCCTCCAGCGCATTGCCCGCCGCCACGATCGCGGGCTTGTCGGCCGTGTCGTGCGCATCCAGCAGGCGCTGGTACGACTCCACGGGAAACTTCGCATCGATCGGCAGCCAGACGGGCTCATCCTGGCCGCGGCCCGGCAGCCGGATCGCGAACTCCACGAGCTCGTCGCTGCCCGGCACGGTCTTGACGTTGCGCGCGTACTGCTCGGGCGCGAGCACGTTCTCGATGATGGCGCCGAGCTGCAGCTCGCCCCAGGTGCCGCGCGTCTTCACGTTGGTCATCACGCGCTTGAGGTCGCCCACGCTGCCGGCGAGCGTCTGCATCTCGCCCAGCCCGCGGTGCACCTGCTCCAGCCGGTCGCTCACCAGCTTGAAGGATTCACCCAGCCGCTGCTCCAGCGTCGCGTGCAGCTTCTCGTCCACCGTGCGGCGCATGTCCTCCAGGCGGGCGGCGTTGTCGGCCTGGATGGCGGACAGGCGCTCGTGCAGCGTGCCGCGCATCGATTCCGAGGTCTGCGACATCTCCGCCCGGAACGCGCCGAGCGCATCGGCCAGTTCGCGGCGCGCGACCGCGGCGTCGGCCTGCACCTGGGCCATGCGCTGGCCCAGGCGCGCCTCGAAGGCATCGAAGCCTTCGCGCAGCTCCGCACGGCCCGAACGCGCATCGTGCACCGCCTGCGCGAGCCGCTCGTCCAGCGCCACGCGCTGGCCTTCGAGGTGGGCCTGCGTGGCATGGGTGAAGCCGCGCAGCTGCTGCGCCATGCCCTCCAGCGCGCCATCGTTCTTGGCGACGGCGAGCTGCGTGGCCTGCGCCACCTGCTCCAGGCGCTGCAGGCGCACGGCCCACTCGGGAGGAAGCTCCAGGCGGGGGCTGCGCAGCAGCAGCATTCCCAGGAGCACGATGGCGACCACGAGCATCGCGATCACCACCAGCCATTCGATCGACATGGAACTCCAGACGTTTCGGTTGCTATGCGGTCAGTGGAAGAAATCAGCGGGGCTGGGGTGTGTTCACGGGCGTGAGCGGGCCGCGGCCGTCGAAGAACGCGATCAGGTTGTCGGCCGCGAGGTTCGCCATGGCGCGGCGCGTGGGCACCGTCGCGCTCGCGATGTGGGGCGTGAGCACCACGTTCGGCACCGTGAGCAGGTCCGGATGCACCTTGGGCTCGCCCTCGAACACGTCCAGGCCCGCCGCGGCGATGCGCCGCTCACGCAGCGCCTGCGCCAGCGCCGCGTCGTCCACGATGCCGCCGCGCGCGATGTTGACCAGGTTCGCCGTGGGCTTCATCTGCGCGAGTTCGGCCGCGCCGATGGCGTGGTGCGATTCGGCCGTGTAGGGCAGCACCAGCACGAGGTGGTCGGCCTCGCGCAGCAGCTCTTCCTTGGAGACGTACCGGGCCTTGCATTCGGCCTCCAGCTGCGGCGAGAGCCGAGAGCGGTTGTGGTAGATCACGTTCATGCCGAAGCCGTGGGCGCCTCGGCGCGCGATGCCCTGGCCGATGCGCCCCATGCCGAGGATGCCCAGCGTGGAGCCGTGCACGTCGGAGCCCGCGAACATGTCGTAGCTCCACTTGTTCCACCGGCCTTCGCGCAGGTAGATCTCGCTCTCGGTCACGCGCCGCGCGGTGGCCATGAGCAGCGCGAAGCCGAAGTCCGCCGTGGTTTCGGTCAGCACGTCGGGCGTGTTGGTGGCCTGCACGCCCGCGGCGGTGAGCGCATCCACGTCGAAGTTGTTGTAGCCCACGGCCATGTTGGCGACGATGCGCAGGCGCGGGCAGGCCGCGACCAGCGCCGCGTCGATGCGCTGGCTGCCCGTGGTGAGGGCACCGTCCTTGTCGGCGAGGCGCTCGGCCAGTTCGGCCGGGCTCCAGATCACGTCGTCCGGGTTCGCCTCCACCTCGAAGTGCCCGGCGAGGCGGTTCACCACGTCGGGGAAGATGGCGCGGGCGACGAGGATGCGGGGTCGGGTCATGGGGCGAAGTTCCTGGTGGGCTGGGGAAAACGAAGGGCGGAAGAGGGAAGCGTGCCGCGGCGCCGCGGGCGCCGGCAGCGGTGCGCGCGGACGGGCGCCGCCGGGGCTCAGGCCGGGGCGGGTATCTCGAACACCTGCCGGAGGTAGGCGAGGTATTTCTCGTCGTCGCACATGCCCTTGCCGGGCGTGTCGGAGAGCTTGGCCACGGGCTGGCCGTTGCAGCGCGTCATCTTGATCACGATCTGCAGCGGCTCGCAGCCCAGGTCGTTGGTGAGGTTGGTGCCGATGCCGAACGCCAGCTGGCAGCGGCCGTGGAACTGCCGGAACAGCTCGATCGTGCGCGGCACCGTGAGCGCGTCGCTGAAGATCAGCGTCTTGGTCAGCGGATCGACGCGGTTGCGGCGATAGTGCTCCAGCAGCCGCTCGCCCCAGGCGAACGGATCGCCGCTGTCGTGCCGCGCGCCGTCGAACAGCTTGCAGAAGTACAGGTCGAAATCGCGCAGGAAGGCGCTCATGCCGTAGACGTCCGACAGCGCGATGCCGAGATCGCCGCGGTACTCGCGCGCCCACATCTCGAAGCCGTAGATCTGGCTGTCGCGCAGCCGCGGCCCCAGCGCCTGGCAGGCCTGCAGGTATTCGTGGGCCATGGTGCCGAGCGGCGTCATGCCGAGCTTCATCGCATAGAGCACGTTGCTGGTGCCCGCGAACTGGCCCGCCCCTGCGCGCCCGTCGGGGCGGCGGTCGCCGGTGCCCAGGCGCGCGAGCAGCACTCGCAGCACCTCTTCGTGCCAGGCGCGGCTGAAGCGGCGGCGGGTGCCGTAGTCGGCGATCTTCAGCTCGCCCAGCCCGTCCGCCTGCAGTTGCGCGATCTTCGTCTCCAGCCGGCGGCGGCCCTCGGGGAAATCCGGCACCTTCTGCGTGTTGCGGAAGTACACCTCGTTGACGATCGCCAGCACCGGGATCTCGAACAGGATGGTGTGCAGCCACGGCCCGGCGATGTGGATGTCGATCTCCCCGCTGGGCAGCGGCGTGACGGTGATGTACTTCTCGTTGAGCCGGAACAGGCCGAGGAAGTCCACGAAATCGCTCTTCACGAAGCGCAGCGAACGCAGGTACATCAGCTCGGCGTCCTGGAACTGCAGGCTGCACAGCGACCGGATCTCGTCGCGGATCTCCGCCACATAGGGGGCGAGCTGCACGCCCGGATTGCGGCAGCGGAACCGGTATTCCACCTGCGCCCCGGGAAACTGGTGCAGCACGACCTGCATCATGGTGAACTTGTACAGGTCGGTATCGAGCAGGCTGGTGATGATCATGTCGGAGGCATCGGCGCGCGGCATGGCGACGGACCATGGCGCGGAACGGAAAGCGGCAGGTGGCGCGAAGCATTGTGGCACCAAGCGCGACCTCGCGCGCGGCAGCGGTCACGCACGGCCGCGCTGCGCTGCCGCGGGCGATGCGCGCGATTCCACGATGCGGGCCGAATGCTCCTGTCCGCGCTACCCGAAGCCCCTCGGGAGGCATATGCTTGCACCGCGCCCGGGCACGCAGCGGCCCCGGCGCGCCTTCCCTTCCCTCATTCAGAAAGCGATTCCGGATGCACACCTTCGGCAAGCTCCACGCGCCCCCCTCTGCCCGCCCCGCCTGGGGCCTCACCGCCGTGCTGACCGCCGCGCTGCTCGCGCTCGCGGGCTGCGGCGGCAACAGCGACGGCCTCGCGACGCTGCCCGAGCAGGACGCCAATGCCTGCGCGGTCTCCAGCGACAGCGGCCTGGTCACCGTCGGCTCGGGCCTGCCCGGCGATCCCGCGGCGCCGGAACCCGCGTCGGGCTACCGCGTCGGCAAGACCGCCGTGTACGCCAAGCGGTACATGGTCGCCACCGCGAACCCGCTCGCCTCGCGCGCGGGCTGCGAGGTGCTGAAGAAGGGCGGCTCGGCCGTGGACGCGGCCGTGGCCGTGCAGATGGTGCTGGGCCTCGTGGAGCCGCAGTCCTCGGGCATCGGCGGCGGAGCCTTCATGCTCCACTACGACGCCGCGCAAAAGAAGGTGCAGGCCTATGACGGCCGCGAGACCGCGCCCGCGGCCGCCAACGAAAACTACCTGCGCTGGGTGAGCGACACCGACCGCACCACGCCCCAGCCGGGCGGCGCACGCGCCAGCGGCCGCTCGATCGGCACGCCGGGCGCCGTGCGCATGCTCGAGATGGCGCACCGCGACTACGGCAGGCTCGCCTGGGGCGACCTGTTCCAGCCGGCAGTGCAGCTCGCGCGCGACGGCTTCCGCATCAGCGGCCGCATGGCCGCCGCGATTTCCGGTTCCGCCTCCGGCCTCTCGCGCGATTCCGAGGCCGTCGCCTATTTCTTCAATGCCGACGGCACGCCCAAGGCCCTGGGCACGGTGCTGAAGAACCCCGCCTATGCCGACACGCTGTCGTCCATCGCCGGCGGCGGCGCCGATGCCTTCTACAGCGGGCCCATCGCCCGGGGCATCGTCGACAAGATCAAGACCACCAGCGGCGGCTCGCCGGCCGTGGCGATCACCCCCGGCCTCACGGAGGTGAGCGACCTGGCCAACTACCGCGCGAAGCGCCGCGACCCGGTCTGCACCACCTATCGCGACTACTGGGTGTGCGGCATGTCGCCACCGTCCTCGGGCGGCATCGCCGTGGCCTCGGCGCTCGGCATCCTGGAGAACTTCGACCTTGCTCAATACAAGCCCACGGCCATCGACATCGAGGGCGGCAAGCCCACGGTGATGGGCGTGCACCTCGTGAGCGAAGCCGAACGCCTCGCCTATGCCGACCGCGACAAGTACGTGGCCGACACCGACTTCGTCCCGCTGCCGGGCGGCTCCCCCGCGCGCATGCTGGACAAGGGCTACCTGCGCACCCGTGCGAACCTGATCAGCACCACGCGCAGCATGGGCACGGCCACGGCCGGCGACTTCGGCACGGGTGCGGCGGGCGTGGTGCCCGTCGAGGAGCGCGGCACGACCCACTTCACCATCGTGGACCGCAACGGCAACGCCGTGGTCATGACCACGACGGTGGAGGCCAGCATGGGTTCGTTCCACATGACGCAGGGCTTCCTGCTGAACAACCAGCTTACGGACTTCTCCGCCACGCCCACCGACGCCTCCGGCGCGCCGGTGGCCAACCGCGTCGAGCCCGGCAAGCGCCCGCGCAGCTCCATGGCCCCGACCCTGGTGTTCCGCAAGGCCACCGACGGGAGCATGGGCGACTTCGTGATGGGCACCGGCTCGCCCGGCGGCGGCACGATCATCCAGTACGTGGTGAAGACCGTGGTCGGCGCGCTCGACTGGGGCCTCGATGCGCAGCAGGCGACCTCGCTGGTGGACTTCGGCGCCAGCAACAGCGCCACCACCTCGGTGGGCGGCGAGCACCCGAACGTCAACACGGCGAACAACGGCAACGACGACCCGCTGATCACCGGTCTGCGTGCGCTGGGCCATACGGTCTCGACCTCGGCGCAGTCGAGCGGCACCGCGACGATCCTGCGGGTGAACCGCAACGGCGCGAGCGTGCTGCAGGGCGGCGCCGATCCGCGGCGCGAAGGCGTCGTGCTGGGCGACACCTTCAAGCCCTGAAGGCGGGCGGGAAACCGCCCGGACCGGCCCCCGCCCCCGTGGGGCGGGGTACACGCGGGCCACGGCCGGGCACGTCCCCGGCCGGGCAGGCCCGCCCGGATGGCCGGACTACGCGCCGGACGGCTCCCGGCGCAGCGGCTCCAGCGCACGGCGCAACGCCTCCGGCAGCGGGCGCGGGCGCCGGTCCGCGCGGTCCACGTACACGTGCACGAAGTGGCCCGCCGCGGCGCACAGCGGTTCACCGCGCGCGAACAGGCCCACCTCGTAACGCACGCTGCTGCCGCCCAGCCGCGCCACGCGGATGCCGGCTTCCACGGTCTGCGGGAAGGCCAGCGGCGCGAAGTAGTTGCACTGCGTCTCGACCACGAGCCCGATCGTGTCGCCACCGTGGATGTCGAGCGCGCCCTGCTCTATCAGATAGGCGTTCACGGCGGTGTC
Organism: Acidovorax sp. PRC11; assembly: GCF_031844105.1. NCBI lineage: Bacteria > Pseudomonadati > Pseudomonadota > Betaproteobacteria > Burkholderiales > Comamonadaceae > Acidovorax > Acidovorax sp. PRC11. The sequence continues at coordinate 258,296 of NZ_JAUZUQ010000001.1, forward strand.
GAACCAGCTGTAGTAGACGACGTTGTTGACGTGCCCGTAGACGTCGTTGTCCGCCCAGCGGGTCGTGATGTCGCGGAAGACGGGGTAGCCGGCACGCGGCTCGGGAGCGCGCCGGGGCGCAGCGGCGGGGGCGGAAGGCGTGGCGTGGGTCATGCGGAAGATTCTGCCAGCGGGCCGCGTGGAGGCCCGTCACCGGCCGGACCTGCGTTTTTGGAGCCCCGCCTCTAAAAATGCTGCATTGCAGCAAAAGGGCTTGCATACCTGCAGGAAGACCCTAAAATTCATCTCATGCTGCACTGCAACATCCAATGAAGCGGCGCGGTTCAGTCCAGCCATCTTTTACTTCCTGAGGAGATATCCATGTCCCTGACCCCTGAACAAGTGATCGCCGCCCAGAAGGCCCATCTGGAGACCCTGTTCGGCCTCACGAACAAGGCCTTCGAAGGCATGGAAAAGCTGGTCGAACTGAACGTGACGGCATCGCGCGCCACCCTGTCCGAAGCCGCTGCGCACACCCAGGCCCTGCTGTCCGTGAAGGACGCCCAGGAACTGCTGTCGCTGCAGGCCGCCTTCTTCCAGCCCCTGGCCGAGAAGACCGCCGCCTACAGCCGCCACCTGTACGACATCGCCTCGGGCACCAGCGCCGAATTCGGCCGCGCCTTCGAAGCCCAGGCCGCTGAAGCGCAGCGCAATCTCAGCAACATCGTGGACACCGCCGCCCGCAACGCACCTGCCGGCACCGAAACCGGCGTGGCCGTGTTCAAGAGCGCCGTCTCCGCCGCCAACAACGCCTTCGAAACCGTCCAGAAGGCCGTGAAGCAGGCCAGCGACGTGGCCGGTGCCAACTTCAACGCCGTGGCCAACACGGCCGCCAGCAACGCTGCCACGGCCACGAACGCCGCGGCGGCTGCCGCCGACGCTGCTGCACGCAAGCGTTGAGCACAGACCCGTTGTCTCCTTGGATCCTCGGGCTCGCGTTCCTGGATCCATTCAAAGCCCGGCAGTGCCGGGCTTTTTTTTTGGCTGTCGGATACCCGGGGCTTGCGGGGTTCCAGGCTGCGGGAGGCAGTGCGGGGGAACCATCCGGCGAAGCCTGCGTCGAAAGGATTGCAAATGCGATGAATTCGCATTTATAATGGTTCATCGCCAACCGACTGAACGCCACTGCCCCATGATCGTCTGTGTATGCCGCCGGGTTTCCGACCGGGAGATCGCACGCCACGCGCATGCGGGTTTGAGTTTCGACGAAATCCAGTTCGAACTCGGTGTGGCCACCCAGTGCGGCCGCTGCGAATCCTGCGCGCGCGACGTCGTGGCCCGCTGCGGTGGCGGGCAGCAGGTGGCGGCGATCCACAAGGAAGAAGCCGTGCCGCAGCCGATCCAGCTGGCACCGTCCATTCTGGAGAGCAAGGCATGGAACTGCTCTGCATCCTCGCTGGCAGCCTGATCTTCGTTCTGGGATCCATGTGGTGGATCTTCCGTAAATAATCTCTCCCTTTCTGCTCAGCCGTTGGGCGCGCTGGTGCCGCGGCACCGCCCGGACGCCGGCAGACCTTTTTCCTATGTCCCAGTTTGATCGCTATGGCTCCTCCGGGGGCGTGAGCCGCAATGCGGTGATCGCAGGCTCGGTCGTGCTCCTGCACGTCGCCGGCCTGTGGGCACTGCAGTCCGGCCTGGTGCGCAAGGCCGCCGAAATCATCGTTCCCGCGGAAGTCCTGAGCGAGTTCATCACGCCGCCCGCGCCTCCGGCCCCGCCGGTGCCCCCGCCTCCGCCGCCCCCGAAGCCGGCACCGCCTCCGCCCAAGCCCGCGCCGCGCGCCCCCGCGCCCCGCCCCGCGCCGATGCCGTTGGCCGTGCCCGATCCCGCGCCCGCGCCCAATGCGCCCGTGGGCATCACCGAGCCGCAGCCCCCCGCGCCGCCGATCGCCGCACCCCAGGCGCCGCCGGCGCCGCCCCCGGCACCGCCCGCCCCGCCGGCGCCGCCGAAGATCGAGCTGCCGTCCAGCGACGCCGCCTACCTGAACAACCCCAAGCCCACCTACCCCGCGATCAGCCGCCGGCTGGGCGAGCAGGGCAAGGTCGTGCTGCGCGTGCTGATCGGCACCGACGGCCAACCCCAGAAGGTGGAAATCAACAAGTCCAGCGGCTACGAGCGGCTGGACCGGCAGGCCGTGGACGCGGTCATGCGCTGGAAATTCGTGCCCGGAAAGCGCAACGGCGTGCCCGAGACCATGTGGAACCTCGTCCCGGTCAATTTCGTTCTCGAATAAGCGGCCGTGGAGCCTTCCGGTGCCCCGGCGGTTTCCGGCGTACCCACCCGTTCTCAAATCCTCTACAGCTTCAGGAGTTCTCATGGAATCGCATTTCGGCATCGCCAACGTCTGGGTCCAGGGTGATTTCGTCACCCGGGCCGTCGCCGTGCTGCTGCTCGGCATGTCCCTCGCCTCGTGGATCGTGATCCTCATCAAGGCGCTGGACATCGTCAAATTCAAGAAGCACGCCCGGGCGGCGCGCGATTTCTGGCACAGCGAGGACTTCGCGGCCGGCATGGACAAGCTCGGCAACGATGCCGACAACCCGTTCCGCCACCTGGCGCTCGAAGGCCGCGAAGCCACCGCCCACCACCGCAACACCAAGGCCCATCTGCACGACAGCCTGGACGTGAGCGACTGGATCACGCGCAGCCTGCGCAACACCATCGACGAATTCACCGCGCGGCTGCAGTCGGGCCTCGCGATCCTGGCCTCGGTCGGCTCCACGGCGCCGTTCATCGGCCTGTTCGGCACGGTCTGGGGCATCTACCACGCGCTGGTGGCGATCGGCACCTCGGGCCAGTCCACGATCGACAAGGTGGCCGGGCCGATCGGCGAGGCGCTCATCATGACGGCGCTGGGCCTGGCGGTCGCCATCCCGGCCGTGCTGGGCTACAACGCGCTGGTGCGGGGCAACAAGTCGATCCTGAACGGCCTGAACAGCTTCGCGCACGACCTGCATGCCTACTTCGTGACCGGCGCCCGCGTCAGCGCACCCGCCGACCAGGCCAAGGTCCTGCCCATCAAGAAAGGCTGATGCGCCATGGCATTCGGAACCCAGGACGACGCCGACGAGGTGATGAACGAGATCAACATGACGCCCCTGGTGGACGTCATGCTGGTGCTGCTCATCATCTTCATCATCACCGTGCCCGTCATGAAGCATGCGGTGCCGGTGGACCTGCCCCGCGCTTCGGCCGAGCGCGAGAACGTCAAGCCGGAGACCATCCGGCTGAGCGTGACCGCCGACGGCAAGTACCACTGGAACGAGACCGACATCACCGATGCCGAGCTGGAACCCCGCCTGAAGGCCGAGGCGGCGAAGGACCCGCAGCCCGACCTGCACATCCGCGGCGACAAGGAAGTGCGCTACGAGCGCGTCGCCCAGGCCATGGCAGCGGCGCAGCGCGCGGGCGTGCGCAAGATCGGTTTCGTGACCGATCCGCAGTGAGACAAAACCTTGCAATAAAGCCGGGCTGGGCCTTGACGCTTAATTGAGAATGGTTATCATTAATCCATTGCCAACGCACCGAGGACCCCAACCATGCACGCCAGCCTGACCGCCCTGTCCCCTTCCGCAGCCTTCTTCGGCGCGGGCCTCCACGACCGGCATACGGACGTGAACGGCCTGCCCGCCTCCGCCCCGGCGGTGGACAGCAGCGATCTGCTCAAGGGCCAGAAGACCGTGGCGATCTTCCACAACGGCTCGATCTACCGGCTGCAGGCGACCAAGCTCGGCAAGCTGATCCTCACCAAATAAGCGGGCAGCAGGGGCCCCCGCAGGGCCTGCTCCGACGGTTTCATCGTGGGGCGACTCCCGGGCCACGTTCAGGGCCTGCCGGGTCGTATTCGCCAGCCAACGGTTCGCCCGCGTAGCCAGGCACTTTTTTCCTCCACGGCTTCCAACGAAAAAAACCGGCCATCGGCCGGTTTTTTCATGGCCGGCGAAACCCTTGCGGCCGAGTCGATGCGACGAATGCGGGAAAATACCCTTGACTAACATCAAGAAGGAATTTTCATGACCGCAGATCGACGACAGCCCCCGCAGGCCCGTCCGCGCTGGGCCGGCAGGCTCGTGGGCGCGCTGAGCATGCTGTTCGGCCTCGCCTTCCTCGTGGGCGGCATCTATCTGGCCACCCTGGGCGGCAGCCTGTATTTCGCGCCGGCGGGCCTGGCGATGCTGGTGGCCGGCGTGCTGCTGTGGCGCGGCCGCACGGCCGGTGCCTGGCTCTACGCGGTGACGCTGGCCGCGAGCGTGGCCTGGGCCCTGGCCGATGCCGGCTGGGTGTTCTGGCCGCTCTTCTCGCGCCTCTTCGCGCCGGGCGTGCTCGGCCTGCTGGTGGCGCTGGCCTACCCGGGCCTGGCGGCCGCGCGCGGCCGCCGTGCGTACGGCGTGGCGGCGGTGCTCGCCGTGGCGCTGGTGGCGGCCTTCGGCGGCATGTTCGTGCCGCATCCCACCGTGGTGGCGGACGGCAACGGTCCCGGCCTCACGCCCGTGGACCCGGCCCGGGCCCAGAAGAACTGGGAGCACTACGGCAACACCAACGGCGGCAGCCGCTTCGCCGCGCTGGACCAGATCAATCGGGGCAACGTCGGCCAGCTCGAAGTGGCCTGGACGTACCGCACCGGCGACGTGGCCGTCAGCAACGGCAACGGTGCCGAAGACCAGACCACGCCGCTGCAGATCGGCGACCGCCTCTACCTCTGCACGCCGCACAACGACCTGATCGCGCTGGAGGCCGACACCGGCCGCCAGATCTGGAAGCGCGAGATCCACGCGCAATCCTCCGTGTGGCAGCGCTGCCGGGGCCTGGCCTATTTCGACGCCGCCGCGCCGCTGCCGGCCGTGACCACCGCGGGCGCCGTGCCCGTGCAGCCGGTGGCCCTGCCCCCCGGTGCCAACTGCCAGCGGCGCATCCTCACCAACACCATCGACGCCCGCCTGATCGCCGTCGATGCCGACACTGGCGAGTTCTGCCAGGGCTTCGGCACCAACGGCCAGGTCGATCTGAAGGCCGGCCTGGGCGCCGCGCCCGATCCGTTCTACCAGCTCACCTCGCCGCCGCTCATGGCCGGCACCACGGTGGTGGTGGGCGGCCGCGTGGCCGACAACGTGCAGGCCGACATGCCCGGCGGCGTGATCCGCGGCTTCGACGTGATGACCGGCCAGATGCGCTGGGCGTTCGACCCGGGCAACCCCGCAGACAAGAAGGCCCCCGCCGAAGGCAAGACCTACGTGCGCAGCACGCCGAACTCGTGGGCGCCGATGTCGTACGACGCGGCCATGAACACCGTCTTCCTGCCCATGGGCAGCCCCTCGACCGACCTGTACGGCGCCGAGCGCACCGCGCTGAACCACAAGTACGGCGCCTCCATCCTCGCGGTGGACGCCACCACGGGCGCGGAGAAGTGGGTCTACCAGACGGTGCACAACGACCTCTGGGACTTCGACCTGCCGATGCAGCCGAGCTTCATCGACTTCCCCGTCGATGGCGGCCGCACCGTGCCGGCCCTTGCGATCGGCACCAAGGCCGGCCAGATCTACGTGCTGGACCGCGCCACCGGCAAGCCGCTCACCGAGGTGCAGGAGCAGCCGGTAAAGAAGGCCGACATCCAGGGCGAGCAGTATTCCGAGACGCAGCCGCGCTCGGTCGGCATGCCACAGATCGGCGCGCAGACGCTCACCGAATCCGACATGTGGGGCGCCACGCCCTTCGACCAGCTGCTGTGCCGCATCGCCTTCAAGAAGATGCGCTACGAGGGCCTCTATACCGCGCCCGGCACGGACGTGTCGCTGAGTTTTCCCGGCTCGCTGGGCGGCATGAACTGGGGCGGCCTCTCGGTCGATCCGGTGCACGGTTTCCTGTTCGCCAACGACATGCGCCTGGGCCTGTGGGTGCAGATGATTCCCTCGGCCAACCGCGGCGCGGCCTCCGGTGGCGGCGAGGCCGTGAACACCGGCATGGGCGCCGTGCCGCTCAAGGGCACGCCCTACGCGGTCAACAAGAACCGCTTCCTGTCGGTGGCCGGCATTCCCTGCCAGGCCCCGCCCTTCGGCACCCTCACCGCGATCGACCTGAAGACGCGCCGGATCGCCTGGCAGGTGCCCGTGGGCACTGTGCAGGACACCGGCCCGATGGGCATCAAGATGCGCATGCCCATTCCCATTGGCATGCCCACCCTGGGCGGCACGCTGGCCACGCAGGGCGGTTTGGTCTTTATCGCCGGCACGCAGGACTACTACCTGCGCGCCTTCGACAGCAGCAACGGCCAGGAGGCCTGGAAGGCCCGCCTGCCCGTGGGCAGCCAGGGCGGCCCGATGACCTACCAGTCGCCCAAGACCGGACGGCAGTACGTGGTCATCACCGCCGGCGGCGCGCGCCAGTCGCCCGACCGGGGGGACTACGTGATCGCCTACGCGCTGCCTGCTCGGCGCTGATCCGGACCGGGCCGCAAGGCCCCTCCGGCCCGGCCGCCATCCAGGCCGAAGCCTGCCGTCGTGCGCGACCGCAGGCTTTTTTCATTTCACCATGACTCCAGCACCGAACTTCGCTGGACTACGCCGAAGCCCGATACAGCAGGTTTATCAATAACTTAGGCGAGTTCAACATATGCCGGTGCTTTCCGAAACCTGACCCGGCTTCCCCTCTGCTGGCCCCTATGAGGCTCCTGGGAAACGGGTCTTTCCGAGGAGTCATCATGGCGAAAACCAAGCTCACCAAGACCGCTGTTGAGGCGGCGCAACCCCAGGCTCAGGCCGTCGAACTCCGGGACACGCTGGTGCCCGGCTTCCTGTGCAAGATTACACCAGCCGGCCGCAAGGTGTTCATGCTCCAGTACCGCACGAACGCCGGTGAGCGGCGCAAGCCCGCCCTGGGCCTGTTCGGGGAACTGACCGTCGAGCAAGCCCGCTCGCTGGCGCAGGAGTGGCTGGCGCAGGTGCGCCGGGGCAGCGACCCGGCCGCCGACAAGGCAGCGGCGCGCAAGGCCCCCACGGTCAAGGAGTTGTGCGAGAAGTTCATGGAGGATCACTCCAAGCAGCGCAACAAGCCCAGCACGCAGGACGGCTACCAAGGCGTCATCGACCGCAACATCATCCCGATGCTGGGTCGCATGAAGGTGCAGGACGTGAAGCGCCCGGATGTGGCCGGAACGATGAAGAAGATGGCGCACAAGCCGGCCGAGGCGAACCGCACATTCAGCGTGATGCGCAAGATGTTCAACTTGGCCGAGGTGTGGGGCTACCGGCCTGACGGCACCAATCCGTGCCGCCATGTCCCGACCTACCCCGATGGCAAGGCCACGCACCTCATCAGCGATGAGGAAATGGGCAAGCTGTTCCGGCATCTCGATTTTCTGGAAACCGACGGGCTGGGCCTAGACCATGCGGTTCTTCCGCTGGCGATCCGGCTGCAATTCGAGTTTGCGGCCCGCCGCTCGGAGATCGTCACGCTGCAGTGGGATTGGGTGGACTTGGAGAACAGGCGTGTGGTCTGGCCCGACAGCAAGACTGGCGGCATGTCCAAGCCCTTGAGCGATGAAGCCTGCCGGCTGCTGTCCACCGCACCGCGCCAGGATGGCTGCCCGCATGTGTTCCCGTCCCCCAACCATCCGGGACAGCATATGACCACGGGCGAGTATTACGGTGGCTGGACGCGCATCCTCAAGCGCGCTGGCGTGACCCATGTGGGTACGCACGGCGTTCGGCACCGCTCGGCCACCGACATTGCTAACTCGGGCATCCCGGTCAAGGTGGGAATGGCGCTGACGGCGCACAAGACCGTGGCCATGTTCATGCGCTACGTCCACACCGAGGATGCGCCGGTGCGCGCAGCGGCCGAGCTGGTGGCAAACCGGCGCCAGGCCATCGCAGGAACTCGACGCAGCGCGCCGGCCGAGGCAGCGACCGCCTGAACAGCTAGCCCGAATTGTTGTACCGCTGAAACGACAATTCGGGCTCTTGCGATCTATACCTGAACGGATATGATCATGGAGCAGAAACGAAAGCTGCTGTACTGGGAAGGCTCCTCGAAAAAGGACTTCAAGGACTTTCCCATCGACGTGCAGAAGGACATGGGCGTGGCGCTGTTCATCGTCCAGTTGGGCAGTACGCCGGATTCGGCCAAGCCTTGGAAGGGGCTGGGCTCTGGCGTGTACGAACTTGTGGAAGACCACCGGGGCGATACCTTCCGGGCGGTTTACACCGTGAAGGTGGGCGATGCGGTGCATGTGCTGCATGCGTTCCAGAAGAAGTCCAAGTCCGGCATCGCCACGCCGCAGCCGGACGTGGAGTTGATCGAGAAGCGGCTGAAAGCAGTGCTCGCCCGTCACGGGGCGAGCGGGAGAAAGTGATGATTCGCAATGAGCATCCCCAAGGCACCGACAACGTGCTGATGGATCTAGGCTTTGACGATGCCGAGGAACTGACGGCCAAGGCCGCGCTTGCGCTCAAGCTCAATACCTTGATCGACCAGCGCGGTCTGAGCCAGACCGAGGCGGCGGCGATCACGGGCATGACCCAGCCCAAGGTGTCGCAGGTGCGCCGCTACAAGCTCCAGAACATCTCGCTGGAGCGGCTGATGCAGGCGCTGGTGTCGCTGGATCAGCAGGTCAAGATCGTGGTGCAGCCTGCACGGCGGGCGCATGCGCCGGGGATTCTGGTGGCGGGCTGAGATTCATTTTTTGAGTTGGCCAACTTCCCCAACATTGAGTGGAGCCTGTGCGGCGATGCAGTCAAGCCGGGCCAATGGAGCGCAGATGAGAAGAAGCAGGCCCCATGGTGAAGCAATGGCCGAGCTGTACCGCAGCGATCCGGCTCTGGCGCTGGAGGTCATCCAAGGCATCGAAGCGGACAGCGATCACGCCGAACTGCCAAGCGTGCTGCAGCAGGTAGCGCAAGCTCTCGGTGGAATGGAGAGCAGCCCGATCATTGAATCCCTGCGGGGTGAACTGGTTGCGCTGTGCGCGGGAGGCGCTGTCAGCCGGGAGGTGGTGCAGGCATTTGATGCGCTGCTGGCGCAGGATGGAGATGGAGATTGTCGTATCGCTGATACGACAATTGCTCACGCCCCTTGAGTCCATTCGCCAGACACTGTCTGGCGAATTTCCTTCCAGGTCTTCGGGGCTGGCAACCACATCCCCGGCGTTGGCAATTTCCCAGACAGTGTCTCGGAAATTCGATCTGTTCCTGCCAAGCGGAGTCAGAAAACAGTGATGACTGAATGAGCCTCAGGGCGTGCCGGCACGCAGTGCCGCCAGACGCTAATTGCCTTGAAGCCCATCCGCCTGGTCATGTTTTGACCAAACCCCGTCTCAGCGGTGAGCATGGTCAATGTAATATAGCCCCCTAGGCTATATTGACTGACCTCGCCATGTCCCACACTTCCCGAGAAAAAGCCAAGCTGATCGCGCGCGTGCGCCGCATCAAGGGTCAGCTTGAAGGCATCGAGCGCGCCCTGGAAGCAGATGCAGCCTGTGTCGAGGTGCTGCGCCAGATCGCGTCCGTGCGTGGCGCGGTCAACGGCCTGACTGCGGAGGTGATGGAAGACCATCTGCGCGAGCACGTCATCGCGCCATCGACCGACAAGGAACGCCACCAGGGCGGCGAGGAAATGATCGAAGTCATTCGGGCCTACATGAAATGACCTTGTTGCCCGCGCCTCTCATTGCAGAAATTCAGCCATGAATCTCCACGCCCCCACCACGCCCGCACACGACCATTTCTTCCTCGGCGCTAACCACCAGCGCAACGAGAGCAAGGTATGGCTGGTGATTGCGCTCACGGCCAGCATGATGCTGGTAGAAATCGTTGCGGGCACCGTCTATGGCTCGATGGCGTTGGTGGCGGACGGCTGGCACATGTCCACCCATGCGGGTGCGATGCTGATCACCGCGCTGGCCTACCGTTTCGCGCGCCGGCATGCCGGCAATCCGCGTTTCACCTTCGGCACGGGCAAGCTCGGAGACTTGGCGGGATTTGCCAGCGCGGTGGTGCTGGCCCTGATCGCCTTGCTGATTGGCTGGGAAAGCCTGGTGCGCCTGACCCAGCCAATCCAGATCGACTTCAACCAGGCGATCGCCGTGGCCGTCGTGGGGCTGCTCATCAACCTGGTCTGCGCCTGGCTGCTGAAGGATGACCACGCGCACCATGCCCATCACGGTCATGCGCATGGGCATGGGCATCACCACGATCACGACGACGATCACCATGCGCCGGGCAAGGGACGGGACAACAACCTGCGTGCGGCCTATGTGCATGTGCTGGCCGATGCCCTGACCTCCATCCTGGCCATCGTCGCGCTGCTGCTGGGCCGCAGCTATGGCTGGCTCTGGGCCGATCCGCTCATGGGCGTGATTGGCGCGCTGGTGATTGCCCGCTGGTCATGGGGGCTGATCCAGGACTCCGGCAGCGTGCTGCTGGACGCCGCCGCCGAGGGGCAGGAAGTGCGGCAGGAGATTCGGGAGGCGATGGAGCCCACCGGAAGCCATGTCACCGATCTGCATGTCTGGCAGGTGGGGCCGGGACATTTCGCGGCCATCGTTTCGTTGATGGCCAGGGAACCGAAGGAGCCCGTGCACTACAAGGCGCTGCTGGCGCATATCCACGAGCTGTCGCATGTCACGGTCGAGGTGCAGCGGGCCACCACATGACGATGCACCTCCCCCTCAATCATTCTGGCATTCATTGGCAAACTAGAATCGCATGATGCGCCGCAAGTTCGCCCTTGCCCTGATGTTGCTCTCCATGCTGTGGCAGTCCCTTGCCATAGGAGGGCAAGCTGCGGCATTCGCGGATGTTCACGAAGTGGCGCATATGGCGATGCACTCGCTGAGCGAGGCGCACCACCACCATGACGATGGCTCGGTCGTCCAGGACGACTCCGACGAGTCCCGGCAGCATGTCGTTGCCGATGGCGGCGTGAGCAGCCCCTTCCTATGGGCTGTCACATCCTTCTCGCTCATTCCCACCGGTTCCGCGCGTCCGCCCATGATGGACGAATGGCCACTGCCGCCGCCTGTGCTCGACGGCCCGCGAAGACCCCCCCGGCTGTCCTGACCTTCTGAAAACTCCTCCCCCCGCTGCGCTCCCCGCGCGGCCGGGCTGTTTTCAAGCCGGCGATTCCCTCATCTCTTTGCCCGCCCGCGCATGTCCATGTGGGCAGGCATCGCGTGCCTGTGGATCGCCATCGAATGAGTCAGGACTTTCGTGAAACCCGTTCCTTGGTTCGTGGCCTGCGCCATCGCAGGCTGTGCGGCTGTGGGGGGCGCCTTGCCCGCCGCCGCGCAAACCCCTTCGCCAACTCTCCCAGCCCCTCCGGCTGACAACCTCCGAGTCACCCTGGCCGAAGCCGTGGAGGCCGCATGGCAGCGCGCCGTGCAGGCACGCGAAGTTCAGGCCCAGGGCCGGCGCGCCCAGGCCGAGCAGACCGCCGCCTCCAGCCTCTGGGCCGCGCCACCGGCGCTCGAACTCAACCACCGCAATGACCGCTGGCAAACCAACGTCGGGCGGCGCGAGAACGAGATCGGCGTCGCATTGCCGCTGTGGTTGCCTGGTCAGCGCGACGCACGTTCCGCTGCGGCTGGCGCCGAACTCCAGCTTGCCGATGCGCAAACCCAGGCCGCGCGCCTGCGGGTGGCGGGCCTGGTGCGCGAGGCGGCCTGGCGCTGGTCGGCGGCCCAGGCCGAAGCCGATGCGGCCGAAGCCCAGGTGCAATACCTGCAGCGCCTGTCCGACGACGTGCAGCGCCGTGTCCGCGCCGGCGACCTGGCGCGCGCCGATGCCCTGGCGGCGCGGGCCGAGCTGCTGGATGCCCAATCCCTGGCGGGCGAGGTGCGCCAGAAGCGCCAGGGTGCGCAGGCGCAGTGGCGCAATCTGACCGGCCTGGAGGCCATGCCGGAGATGGCACCTCCATCCACGCCATCGGCGGGACTCGACGTTGCGACCAGTGACGTGCACCCCGAACTGCGACTGGCCGCGCAGGCCGTGGAACGGGCGCGCAAGCGGGTGGGCGTGGTCAACACATCCCGGCGTGATCCGCCCGAGCTGCTGCTGCGCTACCGTGAAGAATCGCCGGGCACCGGCCAGACGACTCAGCGCAGCATCGGCATTGGCGTGCGCATCCCCTTTGGCACCGATGGCCGCAATGCGCCGCTGCAAGCCGCTGCCCTGGGCGAACTGGATGTCGCTGAAACCACCGAACTGCGACTGCGCGAGCGCCAGGAAGCCGACCTCGGCCTGGCCCGCTCGGCCATGCGCAACGCTGCCCGCCAACTCGAAGACGCCCGCGACCGCGCCGCGCTGCTGCGCGAGCGCACCCAGCTCATCGACAAATCGTTCCAGGCTGGAGAAACACCGCTGCCCGAGCTGCTGCGCGCAGCCAATGCCGCCGCACAGGCGGATGCCGCCCTGGCCCGCCAACAAGCGGCGCTGGGCCTGAGCCAGGCCCAACTGCAACAAACCCTCGGACTCCTTCCATGAATTCCCTATCCCTTTCCCGACGTGGCTCGTGGTCCGGTGGCTGGCAGCAATGGCTGTCCGGCGCCGCGGTGGCCTTCCTGCTGATTCTTTCCAGCGCGGGTACCTGGGCTGCGCCCGGCGCCCATGGCCCCAATGGCGAACACCTGGACACTCCCACGGCGGCGGCAGGCAGCGCCAGCACCGCGCCGCGCATGGAGGCCCGCTCCGAGAGTTTCGAGCTGGTCGCCCACCTCCGGGGCGATGAGCTGTCGATGCTCATCAACCGCTTCGAGACCAACGAGCCGGTGCTCAAAGCCCAGGTCGAGGTTGAATCCGGCACGGCGAAGGCGACCGCCAAGTTCCACGAGGACATGGGCGACTACGCCGTCGATGACCCGGCTTTCCTCAAGGCGCTGAAGGCCCCGGGGTCGCATCCGCTGGTGGTCACGATCCTGGCCGGCGAGGAGTCGGACCTGCTGGAAGGGACGCTGCAAACAGGCCCGGCAACCACGGCCAGTGGCGATGACCACGGACATGCACACGATGGCGCTGGACACAGCGACGGGCACGGCATCCCCAACGTGGTTTGGGTCGTGCTCGTGATGCTGTTGTTGGCAGCGGCCAGCGCCTGGAGGACCCGCCGTTCCCGCAAAGCCCAAGGAGGCGCCCAATGAACACCCGTCTGATTTCTGTGTCGATTCTTGTGACGGCCATCCACATGCTGGCGGCTGGGAATGCCTGGTCGGCCCCTGGCGCGCATGGCCCCAACGGCGAACACCTCGATGCGCCGCAGGCTGTGAATGTCAACGGGCTGATGCGCCTGCCCGACGGCAGCGTCAACGTGCCGATGCTCGCGCAGCGGCGCATGGGCATCCGTACGCAGATCGTGGCCGCTTCGCAGGCACAGGCCACGGTGGAGCTGGCGGGCCGCGTGGTGATGGACCCGAATGCCGGTGGTCGCGTGCAGGCGGTGCATGGCGGCCGCGTCGAGGCCGGCCCACATGGCCTGCCCGTCGCCGGACAGGCAGTGCGAAAAGGCGAGGTGCTGGCCTATGTTCGCCACCATGCCGAACCCTATGCCCAGGCAAACCAGGAAGCGCAACTGGCCGAACTGCGCAGCAGCCGCCAGCTTGCCGCCCAGCGCGTTGAACGCCTGCAGTCGCTGGAAGGCACGGTGCCGCGCAAGGACATCGAGGCCGCGAAAGCCGAGTTGCAAAGCCTGTCCGCACGAGAAAAAAGCATTGGCGCCAGCCTGGGCGCACGCGAAGCACTGGTGGCCCCGGTCTCGGGCGTGATCGCCCGTGCGCAGGCGGTGGCCGGCCAGGTGGCCGATGACCGCGAACTGTTGTTCGAGATTGTCGATCCCTCCCGGCTGATGGTCGAGGCCTCGACCGCGGACGCGGCGCTGCCGGCCCGCATGGCCGGCGCTTCGCTGCGCGAGGCGCCCGGCGCACGCCTGCAACTGGTGGGTGCGGGTGGCGCGCTGCGCGACGGCGTGATGCCGGTCAACTTCCGCCTGCAAGCCGCTGGCGCAGGGCAAGCCCTGCCGCTCGCGGTGGGCCAGCCCGTGACGCTGATTGCCCAGCTTGCCGAGCGCATCGAAGGCTTCACGCTGCCCGCTCAGGCCGTGGTGCGCAATGCCGCCAACGAGCAGGTGGTGTGGATCAAGTCGGGCGCGGAGCGCTACATCCCGCAGCCGGTGCGCGTGCGCACGCTGGACGCGGCCACGGTGGTCGTGGTGCAAGGGCTGGGCGCGGACAACCGCGTCGTGGTCGAAGGCACCGCGCTGCTGGCGCAGATCCGCTGAGGAGCACGCCATGTTCAACTGGATCGTGCGCAGCAGCCTGCGCAATCGCCTGTTCGTGCTCGCCGTCGCGGCTTTTCTGCTGGTGTGGGGCGCCGTCAGCGCTTGGCGCACCCCCGTGGACGTGTTCCCCAACCTGGACAAGCCCCTGGTCACCGTGCTGACGGAGGCCGGCGGCATGGCGCCGCAGGAGGTGGAGCAGCTCGTCACCTTCCCGCTGGAGACCGCGCTCAACGGCATGCCGGGCGTCACCCGCGTGCGCTCGATGTCCGGCGTGGGCCTGTCCATCGTCTATGCCGAGTTCGACTGGGGCACCGACATCTACCGCAACCGTCAGCTCGTCGCCGAGCGCCTGGCGCTGGCGCGCGCGCAGTTGCCCGCCGGCATCGAGCCGTCGATGGGACCCGTGTCCTCGATCATGGGCGAGATCATGCTGATCGCGCTGCCGATCACCGCGCAGGCCCAGGACGGCGCTTCGCCCATGCAGGCGCGCGAGTACGCGGACTTCGTGCTGCGCCCGCGCCTGCTGTCCATTCCCGGTGTGTCGCAGGTGATTCCGATCGGCGGTGACGTGCGCACGCTGCGCGTCGCACCGGACACGGCGCGCATGGCGCAGTTCGGCGTCTCGCTCAACCAGGTGGAGCAGGCCATGAAGGGTTATGCCTCCAATGCGGGTGGCGGCTTCATCGACCTGAACGGGCGCGAGTACCTGATCCGCCACGTCGGCCGCACGGCCGACCGTGATGCGCTGGGCGGTGACCTGGCCGGCGTGGCCGTCGCCTGGAAGGACGGCCGCCCCGTGCTGCTGGAGCAGGTGGCACAGGTCGGCTTCGCGCCGGGCCTCAAGCGCGGCGATGGCGGCTACAACGGCGGCCCCGCCGTGATCGCCAGCGTGCAGAAGCAGCCCGGCGCCGACACCGTGAAGCTCACCGCTGCCGTGGAGGCGGCGCTGCAGGAGCTGGTGCCCGGCCTGCCCAAAGGCCTGGCCCAGCCGCAGGTGCTATTCCGCCAAGCCGACTTCATCCGGGCCTCGGTGGGCAACGTGGGCGAGGCGCTGCGCGACGGCGCTGTGATGGTCGCGGTCATCCTGTTCGCTTTCCTGCTGTCGGCGCGCACCACGCTGATCTCGCTGCTGGCCATCCCGCTGTCGCTGGCGGTGGCGGCGCTGGCCTTCCGCGCCTTTGGCCTGTCGATCAACGTGATGACGCTGGGCGGGCTGGCCATCGCCATCGGCGAACTGGTGGACGACGCCGTGGTGGACGTGGAGAACATCCTGCGCCGCCTCAAGCAAAACCGCGCGGCGGACGATCCGCTGTCGGTGCTGGAGGTGGTGCGCCGCGCCAGCGTGGAGGTGCGCTCGGGCATCGTTTACGCCACGCTGGTCGTGGTGCTGGTGTTTGTGCCGCTGTTCGCGCTGCCGGGCATCGAGGGGCGCTTGTTCGCGCCGCTGGGCGTGGCCTACATCGTCTCCATCCTGGCCTCCATGCTGGTGTCGATGACGGTGACGCCGGTACTGGCCTACTACCTGCTGCCGCGCATGAAACGCATCGACCACGGCGACAGCCCGCTGGTCGCGTGGCTCAAGCGACTGGATACGAGGGTGCTGGCTTGGTCTTTCCCACGGGCGAGGGCGCTGGTGGCTTGCGCTGCCGTGGCGGTGCTGCTGGCTGGGGCCAGCGTGCCGTTCTTCCCGCGCGCTTTCCTGCCCGCGTTCAACGAGGGTTCGCTGGTTCTCGGGCTCGTGCTCTCTCCGGGCACCTCGCTGGAACAGGCCAACCGCATCGGCGCCGAGGCCGAGCGGCTGATCGCCGAGGTGCCCGAAGTGCGGCAGGTGGGCCGGCGCACCGGCCGCGCCGAGCTGGACGAGCATGCCGAGGGCGTGCATGCGGCCGAGATCGACGTGGACCTCAAGCCCTCGGCGCGCAGCCGCGAGGCCATCATGGCCCACATCCGCGAACGCCTGGCCCTGCTGCCCGCGCAGGCCACCATCGGCCAGCCGATCTCGCACCGCCTGGATCATTTGCTCTCGGGCGTGCGGGCGCAGATCGCGCTCAAGGTCTTCGGCGATGACACGGATGCGCTGCGGGGGCTGGCCGAGCAGTTGCGCGGCCGCCTGGCCGGCATTCCGGGCCTGGTGGACCTCACGGTAGAAAAGCAGGTGCTGATCCCGCAGATCACCGTGCGCATCGACCCGCGCAAGCTGGCGCAGACGGGCCTGGCGCCTGGCGAGGCGGTGCGGCTGCTGAAAGCGCTGACCGACGGTGCGCACAGCGCCGAGATCGTGGACGGCCCGCGCCGCTACGACCTGGTGCTGCGGCTGCCCGACCAGCGGCGCAGCCCGCAGGACCTGGCCGCCACGCTGATCGACACGCCAGCCGGGCGTCTGCCGGTCTCTGCCTTCGCCACGGTGGCGGAAGAAGACGGCCCCAACCAGATCGGCCGCGAGAACGGACGCCGGCGCATCGTGGTCTATGCCAACACCGATGGCCGCGACATGAGCGCCATCGTCGCGCAGATCCGCCAGGCCATCGGCGAGACACCGTTGCCGCTGGGCTACTTCATCAGCCTGGAGGGCCAGTTCCAGGCCCAGGAGCAGGCGGCGCAGTTGATCGGCGCGTTGTCGCTGGTCTCGCTGGCGATGATCTTCCTGGTGCTGTACGCGCGCTACCGCTCGGCGGTGCTGGCCGGCATCGTGATGGCCAACATCCCGTTGGCGCTGATCGGCAGCGTGGTGGCGATGTGGATCGCGGGCGTGAGCCTGTCTGTGGCCTCGATGGTGGGCTTCATCACCCTGGCGGGCATCGCCACGCGCAACGGCATCCTGAAGATCAGCCACTACATCAATCTGTGCAAGTTCGAGGGGGAGACCTTTGGCATGCCGATGATCGTGCGCGGCTCGCTGGAGCGGCTGACGCCGGTGCTGATGACGGCCTTGGTGGCCGCCTTTGCGCTGACGCCGCTGCTGCTGGCCGCCGATGCGCCCGGCAAGGAAATCCTGCACCCGGTGGCGGTGGTGATCTTCGGTGGGCTGGTCAGCTCGACCGTGCTGGATACGTTGCTCACGCCCGTGCTGTATTGGCTGCTGGGTCGCAAGCCCACCGAGCGGCTGCTGCAGGCGGAGCCGGAGGCCGCAGGCCAGGTGCCAGTGCCGCAGGAGGCGTACTGATGCGGGGTGACGCACACCCCGCCTGAATGCTGTTTCGACAAGGCTTTGCGGCGCCGCCTTTTTTGCAAGCGCGCTGCACCCTGAAAGGATGATCCGATGAACTTCAAACCTGCCTCCCTGCGCCTGCTGGCGGCTTCTGCCTTGTGCGCGGCTTCTCTGCTGGCTGCTCCCACTGTCTTCGCGCATGGCGATGCCAAGCCACAGCATGGCGGCATCGTGCGAACCGCCAGCGACCTGTCGTTCGAGCTGGTGGCCGCCGCCGATGGCGCGACGCTGTATGTCATCGACCACGGCAAGGACTACGACACCGCCGGCGTGAGTGGCAAGCTGACCGTGCTCAATGGTGCGGACAAGTCCGAGGCCGACCTCAAACCCGCCGGTGGCAACAAGCTGGAGGCCAAGGGCGTGAAGCTGGGCAAGGGTGCCAAGGCTGTGGCTGCGTTGCAGACCGCCGACAAGAAGACCGTGACCGTTCGCTTTACGGTCAAGTAACGCACCAAGGGTACGCTGGCGCACCATGAAACACGCTTCCATGCCTTGGCCCGCCCTGCGGGGCGGCCTGTTGGCCTTGCTGGCCGCAGCCCTGTTTGGCATCAGTACGCCGCTGGTGCAGCGCATCGGCGCGGGCGTGGGTGCGTTCTCGACGGCGGCGCTGCTTTACGCAGGCGCAGCCATCGTTGGCCTGCTCTCGCGTCAGCGGGTGGACAAGGAAGCGCGGCTGGTGCGCGGCGACTTTCCGCGCCTGCTGGCCATGGCCGCCTTTGGGGCGGTCCTGGGGCCGGTCGCGCTGGCCTGGGGTTTGCAGCACACCAGCGGCACAGGCGCTTCGCTGATGCTGACCCTCGAAGCCCTGTTCACCGCGTTGCTGGCACGGCTGCTGTATGGCGAGACCATGGACCGGCGTGTCTGGGCCGCCATGCTCCTGCTGCTGGCCGGAGGCCTGGCCCTGGTGCTCGATCAGGGGCGCGAGGGCGGCAGCCAGCTTTGGGGGTTGCTCGCCGTGCTCGTCGCCACGATGGCCTGGGGCACGGACAACACCTTGTCGCGCGCGCTGGCCGAGCGTGATCCCGGCCAGGTGGTGCTGGGCAAGGCCGTCCTGGGGACTTCGGCCACGGCCCTACTGGCCGTTTTGGCGGGGGATCCGTTGCCGACGCTGGGCGCGGCCCTGGGCCTGATGGCCGTGGGTGCCACGGGCTACGGCCTGAGCCTGCGCTTTTACCTGCTGGCCCAGCGGGCCTTCGGCGCGGCGCGCACGGGGTCGGTGTTTGCGTTTGCACCCTTCATCGGCGCCGCGATCGCCATGGCCCTGGGAGACCGCAGCGGCACGTGGATCATGGCGGTGGGGGGCCTGCTGATGGTGCTGGGGGTAGTGCTGCACCTGGCGGAGTCGCACGGACACGAGCATGCACATGAGCGGCTGGAACACGAGCACGCACACAGCCACGGCGACGGCCACCATGACCACGCGCACGATCCCATGCCTGTAGGCACGCACAGCCATGCCCACGTACACGAGCCGATGGTGCATGTGCACCCGCATGTGCCGGATGCGCACCATCGACACGAGCACTGACATTTGCTCAGAATGACCTTGAACGGGCTGGATCGAAATGCGAAAGCATGTCTCGGTGCACGCTCAAGCGCCCGTTTGGCCGCCACATAGGGCTCAAGCTACCAGCAGACGCGCCAAGGTGGCCGCGAGGCCGATCACTGCGCACGCACCCAGCAGTGGCATCACGCCCAGCTTGAAACGGAACAGGGCCACCGCGGCGCCCAGTGCGATCAGGGCCGAAAGCCAGTCGAATGCGCCGCTGAAGCCCTGAGGCCACAACACGTGGTACGCGAAGAACAACGCCAGGTTGAGGATCACGCCCACGACGGCCGCCGTGATCGCCGACAGCGGTGCGGTGAAGCCGAGTTTGCCGTGCGTGGCCTCGATGGCCGGGCCGCCCGCCAGGATGAAGACGAAGGACGGCAGGAAGGTGAAGAAGGTCACCACGGCAGCGGCCAGTGCGCCGCCGAGAAACAGCGCATCGGGGCCAAGCACCTGCTTGAGCCAGCCGCCGACGAAGCCGACGAAGGCCACCACCATGATCAGCGGCCCCGGGGTGGTCTCGCCCAAGGCCAGACCGTCGATCATCTGCGCGCCCGAGAGCCACTGGTGATGCTCCACCGCGCCCTGGTACACGTAGGGCAGCACCGCGTAGGCGCCGCCGAAGGTCATCAGTGCGGCCTTGGTGAAGAACCAGCCCATCTGGGTCAGCGTGCCCTGCAGCCCCTGTACCGCGACGAGCGTACCCATCGCGAGCGCCCACAGCCCCAACCCGGCGGCGAGAACCTTGGCCAGGTGGCTGCGCGAGAAGCGCGCGTGCGCCGGCGTCGGCGTGTCGTCGTCGATCAGGGCCGGGCCATAGCCTTGCTGGGCACCGCCATGGCCGCCGCCGAGTGCGAACACGCCCGGCGCCCAACGGGCACCGAAGTAGCCGATCAACGCGGCGGCCAGGACGATTGCCGGGAAGGGTGTGCCGAAAGCGAAGATCGCAACGAAGGCCAGCGCCGCGATGCCCCACATCCAGCCGTTCTTGAGCGCCCGGCTGCCGATGCGGTGCGCGGCATGCAGCACCAGCGCCGTGACGGCCGGCTTGATGCCGTAGAAGATGCCCGCCACCACCGGCACGTCGCCAAAGCGCAGGTAGATCCACGACAGCGCGATCAGGATGAACAGCGAGGGCAGCACGAACAGTGCGCCGGCCACGATGCCGCCCCAGGTGCGGTGCATCAGCCAGCCGATGTAGGTGGCGAGCTGCTGCGCCTCCGGGCCGGGCAGCAGCATGCAGTAGTTCAGCGCATGCAGGAAGCGCTTCTCGCTGATCCAGCGCCGCTGCTCCACCAGTTCGGTGTGCATGATCGCGATCTGCCCGGCCGGCCCGCCGAAGCTGATGAAGCCGAGCTTGAGCCAGAACCAGAAGGCCTCCCGAAAACTCACGGGCGCGGGCGCTGCATCTTGCTGCTGCGGGCGTTGGAGAACGGCACTCATGAAGAGGCTCCCGGCGCCGCGTAGAGCGCATCGAAGACCGCGGATGCGGCGAGGACCAGTCGATCGTCGTCGGCATGCACTTCGCGCAGGCCGTCGAGCACGGCTTCCAGCCCAGCCGCTTCGGCCACGGGAATGCCGCCGACGTCGAGGTAATGCACGGCCCCGGCGATGCGCTGCAGCTTCGGATCAGCGTCCAGGCCGAAGCTCGCGGCCATCACCTCGAAGGTCACGCGTGCGCCGACGTGGGTGAAGCGGGCGCCGTCGTAGTCGAAGCCGATGACGCCGCGCGGCGCCTTCCTGGCATCGCTCAGCCAGGTGAACTTGGCCTTGGGATCGATGAAGCGCCGGACCAGCCAGGCGCAGGCCAGCCGGTCCACCCAGGGCCTTGCCCGGGTCGCCCAGGCCTTGCCTTTGAACTTGGCGGGGTCGAGCCGCTCGATGCCATCGTCGGCGCGCGGCTGTGGCTCGCCCTTGGAGAAATGGTTGTCGAAAGCGCGCCGCAGCGCCAGGAGGTCCGAGTCGGCCTGCTGCGCGGCGGGGCCGGGGTAGTAGTCGATGCGTCGCAGCGTCTGCAGGGCATCCGCCACGCCGCGCAGGCGGCGCCGTGTCTCGGTTTCGCCCAGCTTCTCGAGTTCGGCCTGGAGCGCTGTGGCAGTGTCGCGCCATTGCGCGTAGGCCTCGGTCCGGTCGAACTGGGCCAGCACCTCGGCGCGTTGCGCCTCGTCGCGCGGCGACAGGATCAGGACAGAGGCCGTGCCGCCGTGCTCCCGGACCTCGGTGGCCAGGGACTCCAGCGCCGCCGCGTGTTTATCGGGCAGCAGGTAGGCGCCATCGCGCAGGGCGGCGCAGCCCAGCGCCTTGAGGGCGCGCCAGATGCGCAGGCGCACGGCGTTGGGCTGGGTGGGGAGCGTGACGATCAGGATGGACCACATCCAATGAATCATACGCTACAGATATTGAAATATTTATCTCTAAATTTTTGGTGTAGCTGAGTGATGGCTGGGGCACGGCAAACCGTTGATGGCGTCTCGGCGTACCGCCGTCGGGCTCGCGGGCTGCGCCCCGCGCCTCGTTCCGAGTCGCGGCCATTCGGCTTTGATCCCTGACGCCTCCGGCCCTCTCGGGCCTGCGCGCTTCGCTTGCCAAAGGCAGGCATGTGTAGGGGGCGGGGTGTGGGCGGTCTTGCTGTTCCCTTCACCGTATCACGGCGCTCTCGCCGTCAATGACTGCGCGTGCTTGCACGCTTGCGGCCTGGTGGCCGTCTTCGATCTTTGACCGCTTGCTCTGCGCCGTGCTGGCGACGGTTCCGGGCAATTCCGCCCGAGTAACCGGAGTTCATCATGAGCGACAAATCACACGTTTCCATCGAACAGCACATTTGCCTGGTCTGCGGCGCGGCCTTCGAGACGGGCAGCATCCTGTTGGACCGCCGCCTGCGCGCGAGCATGGAGCATCACACGAAGACGGGCTGGGGGCTGTGTCCCGAGCACCAGAAGCTGGCCGATGACGGCTTTGTCGCATTGGTCGAATGTGATCCGCAGCGCAGCGGCTCGCAGGCCGACGGGCGCATGAAGCCCGAGCAGGCGTACCGGACGGGGCGGCTGGCCCATCTGCGGCGCACAGTGTTCGCCCAGGTGTTCAATGTGCCGATCGCGGATGAGCAGGCCTGCGTGTTCGTGGAGCCTGGCGTGATCGACCACTTGCAGTCAATGACGGCGCCAGCGGCGAACTGATCTCGCCGTGCTGCCTTCGGTGCGTCATTCCTTCGGGAGCGACGCACTTTTTTTCTGCTACGCCTGGTGCCGGTGCCTTCGCGCCCCTGGCGAGGCGCTGCGCGCTTCGTTTGCTCCCAGGGGAAAGCCCTGCGGGCTATCCCCGCCGCGCAGGCTTGGCGCCCCTGAACACCGCCGACCCGGCTGCGCCGGATCGGCCAGACAGCAGCCGCATCAGGCCCACGATGCCTTGCGTGTGCTCGTCCTGATTCTGTCGTTCCTTCGTCTTTGAAGTCCGGGCGTCCCCGGCCACCTGGGAGATGGCCGGTCGCGCTGTCGTGCGCGTAGCGCATCGAGCCGCCTGCGGCATCTCGCCCCCTGAGGGGCTTCCATCGTTTCCTCGCTCCGCTCGGCTGACGCCTCCGGCCCGGCTTCCAGCTTCGGGCCTGCGCGCTTCGCTTGCCGTGCGGTCGGCATGTAGAGGGCCGTTGCCATGTCCAGCCGTCTTCCCTGACCTCATCACCTTGTCCGCGACTGTAGCCCGCGCCCGTGTGCCGTCAAGGCGCGCAGGGCCGTGTCCTCGGCTGCGCCTGCGGGCCGCACCCACCCTGCGCTTGTCTCCTTGACGGCCCCCGTCCGCGCGCTCCTGACCGTCGCGGGCGATGAACTCAGGAAAGACGGTGGCAACAGGGCCAACCGGGTTCTTCGTGCCGACCGCACCGAACAGCCGAAAGGCTGGGCTCCGAATCTAGGAATCCGGTGTGCGGTTTCTTCAACAGCCAAGTCAGGAGAAAGACATGCTTGCAACCCGTTTCGCTTCCCACTCCCCAGCATTGCGCAGCGACTACCCGCTGTCCGATGACCAGATTCGTAGGGTGGCCCCGTCCATCTTCGCGGACGCGCCACATGAAAGCCGTTCCGAGCGGTACAGCTACATCCCCACCGCAGCCGTGCTGACCGAGCTGCGCAAGGAGGGGTTTCAGCCCTTCATGGTGACGCAGACCCGCGTGCGCGATGAAGGCAAGCGCGAACACACCAAACACATGATTCGCCTGCGCCACGCCAGCCAGATCAACGGCGCAGAGGCTAACGAAATCGTGCTGCTGAACTCGCACGACGGCACCAGCAGCTATCAGATGCTGGCCGGAATGTTCCGTTTCGTGTGCAGCAATGGCCTTGTTTGCGGCGACACCGTGGCGGACGTGCGCGTACCCCACAAAGGCGACGTGGCCGGTTCCGTTATCGAAGGCGCTTTCGAGGTGTTGAGCGGCTTCGAGCGCGTGAAGGAATCCCGCGACCTGATGCGCGGCATCACCTTGGACGATGGCGAATCCGAAGTGTTCGCCCGCGCCGCGCTTTCCCTCAAGTACGACGACCCGGACAAGCCCGCGCCCATCACCGAATCGCAAATCTTGATACCGCGCCGGTTCGACGACCGCCGTCCCGACCTGTGGAGCGTGTTCAACCGCACGCAGGAGAACTTGACCAAGGGCGGATTGCATGGCCGCAGCGCCAACGGACGCCGCCAGCGCACCCGCCCCGTGCAGGGCATTGATTCCGATGTGCGCCTCAATCGCGCCCTGTGGCTGCTGGCCGATGGCATGCGCCAGCTCAAGGCTTGAGCCGTTCCCCCGCCGGAGGGGCGGTTCCCCTCCATTCCTTTGTTTCACTTGACTGGAGATACACCATGAACGCCGTTACCCAAACCGAAGCCCGTGCCATCCAAGCCCCTGCGCTGGAAGCCGCCGACCCGACCAAGAACCTGATTCTGGTTCCGCTGTCGCGGCTGGTGCTGCGCCCCACGGGTCGCAATGTGCGCAAGACCCCGCGCATGTCCATCCACGAACTGGCCGCGAGCATTCAGCGCGTGGGCTTGCTGCAAAACCTGATCGTGATTGCATCCGCCGATGGCGAGCATTACGAAGTCGTGGCCGGTGGCCGTCGCCTCGCAGCCCTCAAGCTGCTGGCGAAGAAACACCGCATCCCGAAGGAGTGGGCGGTGCCTTGCCTGCTGGTGGCCGATGGCACGGCCCGCACCGCCAGTCTCACCGAGAACGTGCAGCGCGAAGCCATGCACCCGGCAGACCAGTTTGAAGCCTTCGCGGCGCTGGTGGCCGAAGGCCGCCCCATCGAGGACATTGCGGCGGATTTCTCCGTCACGCCGCTGGTGGTGCAGCGCCGCTTGAAGCTGGCGAATGTTTCGCCGCGCTTGATGGCCGACTATCGGGCCGATGCCGTGAGCCTTGACCAGTTGATGGCGCTGTCCATCACCGACGACCACGCCGCGCAGGAAAGCGCCTTCTACGACGCGCCGACATGGCAGCGCGGCCCCTCCGCGCTGCGCGAACGCCTGACCGAGCGGGAAATCGACGCCTACCGGCATCCGCTGGTGCGCTTCGTCGGGCTGGACACCTACGAGGCCGCAGGCGGTGGCGTGCGCCGTGACCTGTTCGCGGAAGGCGATACGGGCGTGTATCTCGCCGACGCCGCGCTGTTGGAACGGCTGGCGCAAGACCGGCTGGCAGGCATCGCCGCCGCTGTCCGCGCCGAGGGTTGGGCATGGGTGGATGCCACGCCGGGCCTGACCCATACCGATCTGCACGCTTTTCAGCGTGCGCCGAGGGAACGGCGCGAGCCGAACAAGCGTGAGGCGCAGCGCATCGAAAAGCTGCAAGCCAAGATGCACGAACTGGCCGAAGCGGTGGATGCCGCAATGGACGCCGAGGACGAGGACAAGGCAGACGCCTTGCAGGAGGAAGGAGAAGCCTTGGGCGAGCAGTTGCAGGCAATGGAAGATGGTTTGCAAGGGTATGCCCCGAGCGTGAAGGCCGCAGCCGGTGCCATCGTCACCATCGACCGCAACGGTGAGGCCGTGGTTCATCGTGGGCTGCTGCGCGAAGCGGAAGCGAAAGCACTTCGCACGCTGGAGAAGCTGCGCCAAGGTTTCGGCAGCGTGGAAGGCGAAGCCGAGAGCGGCAACGAAACTGAGGACGACGAGCAGCCCAAGACCGCCGCCATGTCCGATCGGCTGGCGCAGCGGTTGAGCGCCCACCGTACCGCCGCGCTGCAAATCGAAGTCGCCCGGCATCCGCAAACCGCGTTGGCTGCTGTGGTGCATAGCATGGTGCAGACCGTCTTGCAGGAACGCCACTACGGCCACGGCTTACCGCTGGGAGTAAGCCTGAAAGTGCAAGACCGGCTGGAAGGCATGGCCCCGGACTGGCCGGAATCCCCTGCGGCCGTGGCGCTGCGCGAACTGCAACAGGTGGTGGGCGAAGCCTTGCCGGAGGACAGCGCCGAACTGTTCGCCGCGCTGCTGGCGAAGCCGCAAGATGAACTGGTGCGGCTGCTGGCGGTATGCGTGGCCTCCACGGTGGACGTGGTAACGCTTCGCACCACGCAGCGCCAGCCCGGCGCGGAACTGGCGCAGGCCGTGGGCTTCGACATGGCCGCATGGTGGACGCCGACCGCAGAAGGCTACTTCAAGCACGTTTCCAAGGCCGTGATTCTGGATGCCGTGGGCGAGTACGCGCCGGAGCACGTCACCCGGCTGGCGAAGTTGAAGAAGGCCGACATTGCCAGCGAGGCCGAACGGCTGGCGGATGGCACGGGCTGGATGCCCGCCATCTTCAAGGCCGAAGGCCCGCAGCAGGCAGCGCAGGAAAGCGCGCAGGAAGAAGGCCCGGAGCAGGACGCCCCGCAGGATGCCGAGGCAATGGCGGATGAACCCGCCGTGGCGCTGGCCGCTTGACCCGCGCCGAAGGCAAGCGCCCCGGCTTCAACCGGGGCGCTTCGCAGGAAGGAGAAGCTCCATGAACCATACCACGCCCCCCCCCGCGCATGGTGGCGATCTATGGCCCCGGCACGGTGCGCGCCCGCCGCTGGCACGGCGCAGGCGACGTGCGCGGCTACCATCCGCCTTCGGGCTGGACGGCCCGCGCTGACCTCACCGACATTCATCCCATCACGGGCCGCACCTTGCCGCGTGCCGTGTGGTGGCTCATCGAGACGAAGGAATGACGCCGGCACTGGCCCCAGCGTTTCGCGCTGGGGCCGGTGGATTCAAAAATCCGGGCGCGGCAGTGGCCGCGCCCGGTGTTGAAGGCCAACAACCGGTTCAGAGCGCCGCCGCCTTCGCGGCGGCGTCAGACGATGCCGTGCTGCCTCAACAGCGCCTGTTCATCGCCTGATACCCAGCCGAATATCTTGGGTTCGCCGTCAAGCTGCTGCACGAGGTAGTGAACGTCGAAGTCGATGGACACGTCCGGGGTTGCGCCCCGGTCATAGGTCGCCGTCCAGGCGACGTGTGCAAGGCAATGGTGTTCGTCGATGGGGTCGATGCGAACACCGCGCAGAACCATATCCTTTGTGCCGAGCTGGCGGTAACGCTCGAATCCTTGGCTCATGACCTGTTTCAGTTGCTTGTCGTTCTGGCCGGCCATGACACCGGCCGGCGAGGCAGCGATGAAAGCTGTGGCATAGGACGAGGCGACTTGCTCCATGTCCGCTTCGTTTTTCAAGCCTTGGCGGAAGAAGTCCTGGTATCGCTTGAAGAACTCATGGATGAACTTTTCTTCCATCGGTGCTCCCTGGTTTTGGGCCATCGCTGTTCATGCCCATCATGGTAGAGCGTGTCGGCGCAATGCGCCGCCGGGCTTTCGGGCTGCGCCCCGTGCCGTCTTTGCCGTCACGGCCATTCGGCTTCAATCCCTTGTATCTTTGAAATGCGTGTTCGGCAGTGCCGTCACGCCCGGACCTGTCAGGGTTCGGGGTTGGCCGCAGCATGTAGCCCGTCATCCCTCGGTGCCCATGGAGCCCGTGCGTGAGTCTTGGGCGCATGCTCGCGCCCGATCTCTGAGAGCCCGAACAGTTGCATGAACGCCGTTCGCATTTGCAAGGAAGGGACGCGGAGATCATGGCCAATCAAATTGCAGTCGGTATCGACATCTCCAAGAAAGCCATGGATGTAGCCATCGGGCACGAGCAGCCCACGGCCATATTCAGCAACGATGGTGCCGGGCACCAAGCGTTGATCGAAGAGCTGAAAAACCATCAGGTCTCGCTGATCGTGATGGAGGCGACCGGGCAGTACCAACTGGCCTGTGCCTGCGCGCTCCAGGCTGCGGGATTCGCGGTCGTCGTGATCAACCCTCGGCAGGCGCGGGACTTCGCCAAGGCCATGGGGCGCCTGGTCAAGACCGACAGCGTGGATGCCCGCATGCTGGCTGAGCTGGCCCAGGTGCTGAATCTGCGGCCGGATCGAGACCGCTTCATCAAGCCGATGCCAGACCAGGCTCAGCAGTATCTGCATGCGCTGGTGCTTCGACGCCGGCAACTGGTGCGCCTGTTGGTCAGTGAACGCCAGCGCAAGCACATGGCGCACGCGGAGGTGGCGCAGGACATTGCGCAACTGATGGATGTGCTGTCGAAACAGCTTGAAGCGCTGGATCGGAGGATTGCGGAACACCTGGCGCAGCACCAACCCAATCTGGCCGCCTTGCTCAAGAGCGTCAAAGGGGTTGGCCCGGCAACGGCTGCGACGCTGATGTCCGAGCTGCCAGAGCTTGGTCAGCTCAAGGCCAGGCAGATCTGTGCGCTGGTGGGCGTTGCTCCGATGAACCGGGACTCGGGCCAGGCCCGCGGCAAACGCTTCATCTGCGGCGGACGTGCCACGGTCAGGAGTGCCTTGTACATGGCCGCTATCGTCGCCATGCGTCACAACGCCGTGATACGGCACTGCTATGAGCGTCTTCTAGCGGCGGGCAAGCCGAAGAAGGTTGCCATCGTGGCCTGCATGCGCAAGCTGCTGATCATCATGAATGCCATGGTCAAAAGCGGGCGGCCATGGAGTGATCAACTGGCACAAGCATGAAATGGTGATTCAGAATGCCCAATCGCCTGCGCGGGAGGAGTTCAGACCCTGCGGCCCTCTGCGTCCACGATCGCCTCGCCATCCTCTTTGTTGAACGCGCCGCGCTGCGGCTGCGGCAGGATGTCCAGCACGGCCTCTGAGGGCCGGCACAGGCGCGTGCCCAGCGGGGTCACCACGATGGGCCGGTTGATGAGGATGGGGTGCTGGAGCATGAAGCCAATCAACTGCTCGTCACTCCACTTCGGGTCATCGAGGCCCAATTCCGCATAGGGCGTGCCCTTCTCACGCAGCACGGCGCGCATTGGCACGCCCATGTCCTGTGATCAGGCGTTGCAGCGTTTCGCGGTCAGGCGGTGTCTTCAGGTATTCGATAACGTTCGGCTCTTCGCCGCTGTTGTGGATCAGAGCCAGCACGTTGCGCGACGTGCCGCAGGCGGGGTTGTGGTAAATGGTGATGTTGCTCATGAGTCGTGTCTTGGTTATCCGCGGGCAGGGTTCGGGCCGCACTCATACCAGCCCTTGCTTTGGTTGACGATCCGAACGACCAGCAGCATGACTGGCACCTCGATCAGCACGCCGACCACGGTGGCCAGCGCGGCGCCGGACTGGAAGCCGAACAGGCTGATGGCGGCGGCTACGGCCAGCTCGAAGAAGTTGCTGGCGCCGATCAGCGCCGAAGGACAAGCGATGCTGTGCTGCTCGCCCGCCTTGCGGTTGAGCCAATAGGCCAGGCCGGAGTTGAAGAACACCTGGATCAAGATCGGCACGGCCAGCATGGCGATCACCAGCGGCTGGCGGATGATGGCCTCGCCTTGGAAGGCGAACAGCAGCACCAGCGTGAGCAGCAGCGCCGCGATCGACAGCGGGCCGATGCGCTCCAGCGCCCGGTCGAAGGCGGCTTGGCCCTTGCTCAGCAGCGCGCGGCGCCAGAGCTGGGCCAGGATGACTGGAATCACGATGTACAGGCCGACCGATACCAGCAGCGTGGCCCACGGCACCGTGATGGACGACAGGCCCAGCAGCAGGCCGACGATGGGCGCGAAGGCGAACACCATGATGGTGTCGTTCAGCGCGACCTGCGACAGCGTGAACACCGGATCGCCCCCGGTCAGCCGACTCCAGACGAACACCATGGCTGTGCAAGGTGCGGCGGCCAGCAGGATCAGGCCCGCGACATAGCTGTCGAGCTGGTCGGCGGGCAGCCACTGCGCGAAGACCTGGCGGATAAAGATCCAGGCCAGCAGCGCCATCGAGAAGGGCTTGACGGCCCAGTTGATGAACAGCGTCACGCCGATGCCGCGCCAGTGCTGCTTGACTTGGCCGAGAGCGCCGAAGTCCACCTTGAGCAGCATGGGAATGATCATCACCCAGATCAGCAGGCCCACGGGCAGGTTGACCTGAGCCACTTCCATGCGGCCGATGGCCTGGAACACGCCCGGCGCGAACTGGCCGAGCGCGATACCGGCGACGATGCACAGAAGCACCCACACGCTCAGGTAGCGCTCGAAGACGCTCATGGTGGAGGTGGCCGGCGCACGGCCGGCCGTTTGGGTTCCAACACTCATCGCGCCAACCTCACTTCGTACCGATGCTGCGCAGCTCGTGCTGCAACGACATGGCATCCAAGCGCTGCATCGGCAGCGACAGGAATAGCTCGATGCGCCGGCGCAAGGTCAGCGCCGCATCCGTGAACGCCTTGCGCTTCTGTTCGTCGGTGCCCTCGACGGCTGCGGGATCGGGCACACCCCAATGCGCCGACATCGGGCGTCCCGGCCACACGGGGCAGACCTCGCCGGCGGCGTTGTCGCAGACCGTGAAGATGAAATCCAGCTCCGGCGCACCGGGCGCCGCGAACTCGTCCCAGTTCTTGCTGCGGTAGCCGGCGGTCGGCATGTGCAGCCGCTCCAGCGTGGCGAGCGCCAGTGGGTGGACTTCGCCCTTGGGGTGGCTGCCCGCCGAGTAGGCGCGAAAGCGCCCCTGGCCCAATTCATTGAGGATGCCTTCGGCCAGGATGGAGCGGGCCGAGTTACCCGTGCAGATGAACAGGGCGTTGTAGGTCTTGTCGGTGGTCATGGGTATCTCGTATCAGCAGCAGGAGGAAGCCGGCTTCACCGCAACGCCTACCGGCTTGCCGCGCGCCGGGGCGCAGCACGCTGCAGCGGCACCCGCTGCAGGCGCCGCTTCGTTGAAGACGGGGATGTTGCCCAGCGTGTGGAAGTGTTCCCAGGCCACGCCCTGCGGGTCGGTGATCCAGTGCTTCTCGCTGCGCGCGTAGCAGCAGGTGGTGGTGCCTTCGTCCAGCAGCGCCATGTCGGCCGCTTCGGCGCGGGCCTTCAGCACGGCCAATTCCTCGGCGTCATCGGTCTGGATGCCCAGGTGGTCGATGCCCGGCTTGTTGCCGCGCGTGGAGATGGCGAAGTTGACCGGCGGGTCTTCGAGCATCCACTTCGCATAGTCGCCTTCGACGCGCGCGGGCTGCGCGGCGAACAACTGGGAATAGAAGCCGATGCTGCGGTTCAGGTCATCGACGTGCAGGTGGACGTGAAAGCGCTTCATGGGGGTGATCCTTTCAGCAGGAAATACAGGCAGAGGAGGATTCGGTGACCTCGCACGCGCCGCCCTGGCAGCAGTGCTCGGTCAGATAGCCGAGCAGCCCATTCATTTGGGTGAAGTCGGCGCGGTAGATCAGGTTGCGGCCCTGCTGCTCGATGGTGACCAGGCCGGCATGGGCCAGTTCCTTCAGGTGGAAGGACAGGGAGTTGCGGGCCACGTCGAGCTGGTCGGCGAGGACGCTGGGTGTCAGCCCTTCGGGGCCGGCGACCACCAGGGCGCGGAACACGCGCAGCCGCTGGGTATGGGCCAGGGCGCCGAGGGCGGAAACGGCTTGGGTCTCGTTCATTGTTCGATAATACAACATTTATTGAATCATCGGCAAAACGCCTTCAATTGAATGGAGCCTGCGCGCTTGCGAGGCTTGACTTTCAAGACAGTTGCTCACGCCTTCGCGCCTGCGGCGCTGCGCGCTCCGCTTGCCTCCGGGGGAAAGCCCTGCGGGCTATCCCCGCCGCGCAGGGCTTGGCGCCCCTCGATGCCGCCGAACCGGCGTGCGCCGGATCGGCCCGGCCAGCGCCTACGGCTGGGCCGCTGTGAGCTGGCCTTCCGTCGCGGTCATCAGCACCGCCGTGCTGCATTCAAGCGCGCTGGCGATCTTGAAGATGATGGCCAGCGTGGGCATGTGCTCGCCGCGCTCGACCTTGCCCATGTGGGAACGCTCGACGCCAGCCAGGTGCGCCAGTGATTCCTGCGCGATGCCGCGCTCCATCCGCAGCGCACGCACCGCCGCGCCGAAGGCGTGAGCCAACTCGGCGTCATGGGTGGTGGAGCCGGCCGGTCGGCCGCGCTGAACGGATCGCTTCTGCATGGACAGAAGCGTCAAGTCGCAGCACAATTAAAACCACGTTATCTTTAACTCTTTCATGCCATTGGCCGTATTCGTGCTTTTACGGAAATCCGCTTTTGCGGATTCCGCCAAAACCGGAGAACCGCCATCGTGTCTTTCCAGATTTCTACAATTCCGCTTTTGCGCTTCCGTACTTCCACGGCTTGGGTGGAATACGCCTCCGCGCTTCGACGTGGAAACGCAAAACCGGCTGGGCACTCCCATGTTGAAGCAGGAATACCGTGATGAACGCTCCCCTTGTCACCGATGAACAGCGCGCCGCGCTGCTGGTGAACGGGTGGCTTGCTGCCACTGGCGAACCGAACGACCCGTTGCCGGTCGTGCGGCTGTTCACGCCCGACGCGCACGCCACCTGGCTGCTCACCGCGCTCGATCCCACTGACGGCGATACGGCCTACGGCCTGATCGACCTGGGAATCAGCATGCCCGAGCTGGGCCGCGTGAAGCTGTCCGACCTCGCGTCCATCGTCGGGCCGAACAAGTTGCCCGTGATGCGGGATCGGTATTTCCAGGCGGTGCGCCCGCTGTCGGAATATCTGCGGCTGGCGCAAGAGAACGGTTCCATTGTCGATTGAACCGCCCACGCACCGGCGAAACCGGGCGTATTGAGACTATTTCAGTTTTATTCCAGACTCGCCAAGTCTCAATTGGCACTCATGCATCCAAGCCCTGCGCTTCTGCTTGAAAAAGTCACGATCTTTCACGCGGCTTGCGGCATGGTGTTTTGTGCCGCCGTGACATTTTTTGGCTCATGCGGCCGTCGCATTCGGACGGATTTCGCAATGCACCGGAGCCCATCGGTCTTGACTACCAATGGTTACAGCCTGCCCCGATTCTGATGATGTTTTGACCTTGATGCGATAGCTCCGCGTTTCTCGCCGTGGCGGCGTTCCTGAATTCGACAGGAGCTTTCGTCATGGTCGATCCTCACCATCTTGCGCACTGGTATCCCACCGCCGCCTACCTCTACGTCTTGTGGCTGGATGCGCTCGCGCTGGCCTGGGAGTACCTGCGCCGTCATCCCGATTACCGGCTCGACTGGCTGCGCCAGCATCGCCGGCCACAAGCCGCACAGCAGGCGGCGCATCGCTGGGGCTTGCGCCTGTTGGAAGACCCGGCCTTGGATGCGCGCGACGCGCATCCGGCTTGGCTGCCCGGCCATGCCGGCGTGGTGCAGCTCTATCCCGATGCCGATCCGCCGTCCGACGCTGTGACCTTCGCGTTCTGGCGTATCCCCGGCCACAAGCAGCTGCTGCATGACGGCAAAGGGCTGGCGCTGATCGCGCTCCGCCCCGGCCAGTGCCTGCGCTTCGTGCTGGCGCATGGCCTGGAAGACGGCATGGCCGTGGCCTATGCCCATCGCGGCGGCGCTACCGCACCTGCGCGCGGTCATGTGCCTGGCGCAGCCCTGGCCGATACCAAGCCCAGGCCAACGCCTGCCGCGCTGCTGGAGTTGCACACCCTGCAGGCGCTTGACGCGACCCTGGCGGGCGCGTCCTTGCGCGAGGTGGCCGAAGGACTGTTCGGTGCAGATACCGTGGCCGCTGACTGGCACGCCGATGGCGACCTGCGCGCCCGCGTGCGGCGTCTGGCACGGCGCGGCGATGCGTTGATGCGCGGCGGCTACCGCCGACTAGCACAGCTTCCGCCGTTTGAGAAGGGACGTTTTGAAGGGGACGCAAAACGTCCCTGAGCAGGAGAGCTTCGTTTTCTGAGACTGCCTCCATCCGGTTGCGCTGTGTGGCCGGAGCTTCAAAACCGATGGAGGTTCACACCATGCGTCCCGCTCCCTTGCGGCCTGCCGCCACTGTCTCGACCGCTGCCGCGCAGCCGCAGCGTTATCTCACCAACGACGAAGCCGCCGAGTACCTGCGGCTGTCGCCGCGCACGCTGGAGAAGCAGCGCGTGATCGGCGGCGGCCCGCGCTTTCGCAAGTTCGGCCGGCGCGTCATGTACGCCGTGGCCGACCTCGATGCCTGGGCGGCCGACCGCAGCTTCGAGACCACTTCCGATCCCGAGTACGCCGAGCACCATGCGGCGGACAGCCGTGCGCGCTGATCGGCGGTGCGCGGGTGGGCTTCGCCATGTCCAAACCCTCGCAGGAACGCGAACAGCTCGATCTGTTCCGCGCCCTGCCGGGCGACATGGCGCCGCGCGACAGCCAGGATTTGATGGCCTTTCCGTTCTTCTCGCTGGCGAAGTCGCGGCGCACGGCGCCGATCGACTTCCGCGCCAGCGGCATCACGATCCGCGTGGAGGGCACGCAGGAACACGGCATCGCCACGATCTGGGACGCGGACGTGCTGATCTGGGCGGCCTCGCAGATCGTGGAAGCCCGCGACGCGGGGCTGCGCGCGTCACGACTCATGCAGGCAACGCCCTACGAGATCCTGCGCTTCATCGGGCGCGGTACGTCGCTGCGCGACTACCAGCGCCTCAAAGCGGCCTTGGACCGCCTGCAATCGACCACGGTGGCCACGTCCATTCGCGAGACGACCGGGCGGCGCCTGCACCGCTTCTCGTGGATCAACGAGTGGAAGGAGCTGGCCGATGCCAGCGGTACGCCGCTGGGCATCGAACTGATCCTGCCGGACTGGTTCTATGGGGGCGTGCTGGATGCGGCACTGGTGCTGACCATCGACCCGGCGTACTTCCGGCTGACGGGTGGCATCGAGCGATGGCTGTACCGCCTGGTGCGCAAGCATGGTGGACGGCAGCCGGGCGGCTGGCAGTTCGATTTCCAGCACCTGTATCGCAAATCGGGCAGCGTGGCGCGGTACTACGACTTCGCCGCCGACCTGCGGGCGCTGGTGGCGCGGCAAACCTTGCCCGGCTACCAGTTGGGAATCGAGTACGTATCCGGGATTTCCTCGCCGCTGCTGACTTTCCGGCCCGTGCCGCAAACGGCACGGGGATAACTACGGCAAAGCCTGTGGATGGGCTCGTGCTATCAGGCAACAAAGGTATCGTGCTATCAGGCAACGAATCCTCGTGCTATCAGGCAACAAAATCGGCCGCAAACCCGCGCCAGCATTGGGATTGCGCGTCCGCTAACTTCCCTAACTTAATTTCTCTAACTTTTAGTAGGGAAACGCCGCTGCGGTGGACAACCACCACGCGGCCACAAACGGCAGGCAAAACCAGCCACCAGCCGACAGGTTTTGCAGGCCGATCAATGCAAGGCTTTCCAGCATGGAGGGCCGCGCCATGATCGTCGCTCTGCTCAACCAGAAAGGCGGCGTGGGCAAGACCACGCTCGCCACACACATCGCCGGCGAGCTGGCGATGCGCGGCCAGCACGTCGTCCTGCTGGACGCCGACCCGCAGGGTTCATCGCTGGACTGGACACAGCGCAGAAGCCAGCAGGGTTTGCCAAGGTTGTTCAGCGCCGTGGGCCTGGCACGCGAAACGCTGCATCAGGAAGCACCAGAACTCGCCAGGCGGGCCGATCACGTCGTCATCGACGGCCCGCCACGCATCGCGGCACTGGCGCGCTCCGCGCTGCTGGCGGCCGAGCGCGTGCTGATCCCCGTGCAACCCAGCCCCTACGACCTGTGGGCCAGCGCCGAGATGGTGGCGCTGATCCGCGAGGCCCAGGTGTTCCGGCCTGCGCTGCGCGCGGCCTTCGTCATCAACCGGCGCGTCAGCACCACGATCATCGGGCGCGAGGCGCGGCAGTCGCTGGCCGACCAACCGCTGCCGGCGCTGCGCGCCGAGGTTCGCCAGCGCATCGTCTTCGCCGACAGCGTGGCCGCCGGTCGGCTCGCACGCGAGACGGCGCCGGACAGCGCCGCCGCGCGTGAAATCACCGCGCTGGTGGACGAACTGCTGCGGTGGCCGACATGACCGAGAAGCCGCCACCGAACAGCAGACGCACGGCAAAGCGCGTCGGCATCGGCGCGCGTCCGCCCGCGAATCCGCACGCCGAGGCGTGGATTCGCCAAGGCGACGCCGATGCGCTCAACAAGGGCGACCTCTACACCGCCCGCCTGACCCTCGACATCACGCCCGCGCTGCGCGCGCGCATCAAGGTGTCGGCCTTCACGCAAGGCGTGACCGTGGCCGATCTGCTGCGCGGCCTGCTGGAGCGGGAGTTTCCCGGGCATCGCAGGGAAAACACCCCATGACCGCATCCGCTTCGCCTGCCGCTGGCGCGGCTACGGCTGCGCTCGCAGCTCCTTCCGGCCATCCTGCCAGGGCGCCGCTGACGCGCGTGGCACTGGCCTACATCGAACCGCGCTTCAAGCTCTACCTGCGCTTCGGCGAACCTGCGCGCACGCACCAGCTCGACCGCTGGCGGCGCTGCGCCGTGTTCCTGCCGGGCGCGATGTTGTGCCGCATCCGCTGGCAGGCCAACGACTACGGCACGATCCGCTGGCAGCTCATGGTGATGCAGGCTTGCACGCCGCTCGATGCGGCGCAGCGCATTCCCGGCGTGCAGCCGGGCGCACGCCTGCTGCTGCACGCCGAGGGCGAGAATCAGGTGCGCGCCGTGCTGGAGCGCATCGACGCCATCGAGGCGCTGGGCATCGCACCTGTCGGTGCCTCGCCCGCGTACTGGCGCACGCTCGCCAACCGGCTCGCTGCGCGCCTGCCGCTGCCCGAATACACCGCCGAGCGGCACGCCGCCTGGCTGACCGGGAGGGCCCTGCCATGACGCTTCCATCCGCCGTTGCCGGTGCAGCGGGCATTCCGCCGCGTCCTCACTCGCGCCTGCGCGCTCGCATCGTGCTGGCGGGCCTGTCCGCCTGCGGCCTCGCTGCGCTGGCCTGGGCGTCCTTCGTGCATCCGCTGCCGCGCCTGATCTACAACCCGTCCGACAGCGTGGCGGTCGGCTGGTATCGCGTCGATCCGCAGGGCCACGGCACCGACTCGCTGCCACGTCCTTTGTCCGTGGGCAGCATCGTCCTGACCACGCTGCCGCCAGATGCCGCCGCGCTGGCCGCGCAGCGCGGCTACCTGCCGGCGCGCGTGCCGCTGCTCAAGCGCGTGGGCGCCGTCGCGCCGCAGGAAGTGTGCATCGCTGGCGACATTGTCCGCATCGACGGCGTGCCTTCGGCCGCCGTGCTGCCTGCCGACCGCTGGGGCCGGCCTCTGCCATCCTGGCAGCAATGCCGCCGCCTTGAACCCGGCGAACTGTTCTTGCTCAGTGTGACCAACCCTGCATCGTTCGACAGCCGGTATTTCGGGCCGGTCAGCGCATCCGCCGTGATCGGCGTCGCGCATCCGGTCTGGCTGGAGTCCCGCCCATGATGGCCGCCGACTCGCTGCACGTCGCCGTGCATCTCATCGTGCCATCGGGCGTGTCGTTCTGCCGTTCGTCGCCGTGTCGTCGCGCGTGCAGTGCGAGCGCATTCGCGCCGCACTTCGCGTTGCCTTCGGCGCAGCCATCCAACGTGCAGGCGTCTTGCCTCGAACGCGCCCGGCCTGCGGCCGTGTCCGCGTTCGCCGGCGCGCTGGCTGCTCACGCAGCAGCGCCGCCGGGCCGCCGCTGCCCGGAGCGCCAGCGAGGGGCAAAGGCGGAAGGCAAGACAAAAGGGTGCGGCACCTGCCTGCCCGCAAAGCCAGTCTGCACGTGGGGGTGGCGCGGCACGCAACGGCTTCGCCGCCGTGCCGCTGGGGGTGCGTGGCCCGCGCCAATGCGGGCTTGTCCGCGTGCTTCGCACGACGGACTACGCCCCAGCTTTCAGGGAGAGAAGTCATGACCAACCGCCGCGACGACGATTTCCGCATCCGCCCGAACCCTCCAAAGACTCCGAAAAACCGGGGCCAGAGCTTCATCGCCAAGGTGCTCCAACAGACCGGCAAGGCCAGCAGCGGCAAGTCCTCGGTGCGCCGCCCGGCATCGGCTGGCGGCGGCAAGACCACCGGCCCGCGGCCTGGCTCGCGCCTGGGTCGGGGCCACACAGCGGCCCGCTTCGCCGGGGCCAAGCTGACGCCCATGTCGCGGCGCGTGACCATCAAGACACTGCTGGTCAACCAGCAGCGGGCCAGTCCGCAGTCGCTCGCCAAGCACCTGCGCTACATCGAGCGCGACGGCGTGGGCCGCGACGGCGAACCGGGTCGGGCCTATGGGCCGCAGACCGACAAAGCTGATCTGGACGCTTTCAAGGAGCGCTGCGCCGATGATCGGCACCACTTTCGCTTCATCGTCTCGCCCGAGG
Organism: Acidovorax sp. PRC11; assembly: GCF_031844105.1. Taxonomy (NCBI): domain Bacteria; kingdom Pseudomonadati; phylum Pseudomonadota; class Betaproteobacteria; order Burkholderiales; family Comamonadaceae; genus Acidovorax; species Acidovorax sp. PRC11. The sequence continues at coordinate 296,000 of NZ_JAUZUQ010000001.1, forward strand.
AAGGGGGCGAGCTGGAAGACCTGCGCACCTACACGCGGCACCTGATGGGCCGCATGGAGGCCGACCTGGGCACGCGGCTGGAGTGGGTGGCCGTCGATCACTGGAACACCGACAACCCGCATACCCACCTGATCGTGCGCGGGCGCGATGACACCGGCAAAGACCTCATCATCGCGGGCGATTACATCGCCGATGGCTTTCGGCATCGCGCCGCCGAGCTGGCGACCGAATGGCTGGGGCCGCGCACCGAACAGGAGATCCGGCGCACCCTGGCCCGCGAAGTGGAGCAGGAACGGTGGACGAGCCTGGATCGTATGCTGGAGCGCGAGCTGGGTGACGACGGCCGGGTGCAGATCGAACGCTTCAACGAACCGCGGCTGCAACGCCAGCGCCTGCTGCTGATCGGCCGGCTGCAACGCTTGCAGCGCCTGGGCCTGGCCGACGAGATGCGGCCCGGCACCTGGGCCGTCCATGCCGACGCGGAAAAAACGCTGCGCGCCCTGGGCGAGCGCGGCGACATCATCCGCACCATGCAGCGGGCCATGCGCGGCGAGCCGCGCGAGCTGGCGGTATTCGAGCCGGGCGACGACGGCCGAACCATCCTCGGCCGCGTCGCCGCAAAGGGGCTGGCCGACGAACTGCGCGACCGGGGCTATCTGGTCATCGACGGGGTGGACGGCAAGGCCCACTACGTCGCGCTCAACGCCCGCGACGAGCTGGCGAACTATCCCGCCGGCGCCGTGGTGGAGGTGAAGGGATCGGCCGCCGTGCGCGCGGCCGACAAGAACATCGCCGCGCTGGCGAGCGATGGCCTGTACCGGACCGACCACCACCTTGCCATCGCGCAGGGTCAGGCCGTGCCCGGCCGCGATCCGCAGGAAGTGGTCGCGTCCCACGTCCGCCGGCTGGAAGCCTTGCGCCGTGCCGGTATCGTGGAACGGGTGGCCGAGGGGCTATGGAAGGTGCCGGACGACCTGCCCGAGCAGGGCCGTCGCTACGATGCGCAGCGCCTGGGCGGCGTGGCGGTGGAGCTGAAATCGCACCTGCCCATCGAGCGGCAGGCCCGCGTGATCGGAGCCACCTGGCTCGACCAGCAGTTGATCGGCGGCGGCTCGGGCCTGGGCAACCTGGGCTTTGGCAGCGAGGTCAACCAGGCGATGCAGCAGCGCGCCGAATTCCTGGCCGAACAGGGGCTGGCAGAGCGGCGCGGGCAGCGCGTAATCCTCGCGCGCAATCTATTGGCGACACTACGCGATCGGGATGTGATTCGGGCTGCCAAGGATATTGCCACCGAAACCGGGCTGGAACACCGTCTGGCGGCCGATGGCCAGCGCGTGACCGGCATCTACCGGCGCAGCCTCATGCTCGCCAGTGGCCGCTTTGCCATGCTCGATGATGGTATGGGGTTCAGCTTGGTGCCATGGACGCCGGTCATCGAACAACGACTCGGCATGCTGATTTCTGGGCAGGTACATGGTGGCACCCTATCCTGGCAAATCCGACGGCAGCAGGGTTTATCCGTTACCTGACGCCAGCAGCGATTGAGCACCTACCGACCGGATGCGTCTACAGCCGTTCAGCGTCCGGCAAACTGCGGGACTCGCTTTGCGACGAACGCGTGAACCGCTTCCAGCGAATCTGTGGTTTTCGAGGCTCGATTCATTTCGGCCGCCTCCAGCCTCAATGAGGTCGCCAGATCACTCTCGAAGGCAGCGAGTTGCAGGCGCTTGGCGCCCGCATAACCTTGCGTTGGTCCGACCGAAAATTGCACCGCCATACGCCGCGCTTCGCCCAGCAGGCTCTCGCCAGGAACCACTTTCTCGACCAATCCCCAGGCCAAGGCCTCGTCCGAACTGACTACGCGATTGGTCAAGATCATGTCTCGTGCGCGTCGTCCACCCACTGCGCGTGGAAGTAGCCAGCTGATGCCGAAATCCCCCGCGTATCCGAGGCCGGTATGGGCCGCCACAAACTTCGTCCCACTTGCGGCAATCAGGTAGTCAGAAGGCCAAGGCAAGCCCGAGACCGCCTCCGGCTACCGCGCCTTGTACGGCGCAGACTACCGGGAACGGCAGGCTGGCGAATTGAGGAATCATGCTTTCGGCCACTCTCAGTTCGTCATCGACCAAGGTAGACAACGCATCGCCTGCGGCCACCATTTCTTCGATGTCGCCTCCGCAACTGAACATCCGGCCCTCGCCGCGCAGCAGCAAAGCTCGGATCGAGCCATCGCGTTCGACATCTGCAATGACACCAGCGAGCACGTTTACGACCGACGTGCTCAACGCATTCATTTTTTTGGCGAGTTGAGTGTTATGGTCGCGACGGCACCATTCTTTTCGAGAATTACCGGATTTCCAGGCATGCTGACGTTCCCTGATTGATCAAAATTTCAGCGTCAGCGTCAGCGTCAGCGCGGCGCCATGCGAATGGCACCATCCACACGAATGGACTCGGCATTCATGTAGCCGCAAGTAACGAGAAACTCGACGGCCTGCGCGAATTCATCGGGGTCGCCTAAACGCTTGGGGAAGGGCACGCTGGCCGCCAGCGCCTGTTTGACGTTGTCCGGCAGACCCAGCAGCAACGGTGTACCGAAGATCCCCGGCATGATGGTGTTGATCCGGATCCCTTCGTCCATCATGTCGCGCGCGATTGGCAGGGTCATGCCCACGATGGCTGCCTTGCTGGCCGCATAGCTGGCCTGGCCGACCTGGCCGTCCTGCGCGGCGGCCGAAGCAGTGTTGACGATGGCGCCGCGGTCGCCATCGGCCAGCGGCGCGAGCGTCAACATGCCCGCAGCTGACTTGGCGATGCAGCGGAAGGTGCCCACCAGGTTGATCTGAATGATGCGATTGAAACGATCTGCCGCGCATGGGCGGATTTCGCCGGTTTTCTTGTCGCGGCTGACAGTCTTGACGGCATCGGCAGTGCCGGCGCAGTTGACCAGAATGCGTTCCTGCCCAATGGCCGCGCGGGCCTTGGCGAAGGCGGCGTCCACCTGCTCCTCGGACATCACGTCCACATTGCAGTAAACGCCGCCGAGTTCGCTAGCCAACGCCTGGCCGACGGTTTCGTTCATGTCGAAGATGGCGACTTTGACGCCATGGCTGGCCAAACGCCGGGCCGTGGCGGCTCCCAGGCCGGAAGCGCCCCCGGTGATGACGGCAGAGATGTCGGAGTTCAGTTGCATGGTTTTTCCTCGATGGGTGAGAAACAGGCGTTATTGGCCGGTAAAGTTGGGTGTGCGCTTGCCTAGGAATGCCGCTTGCCCTTCCAGGTTGTCGGCCGAACGCAAAGCGACGAGGAAATTGCGCTTCTCATGCTCCAGGCCTTGCGCGAGCGGAGTCTCAAAGCTGGCCAGTGCCGCATCTTTCGCCAGCGCCACGGCCAGCGGCGAATTGGCTGCAATCCGGTTGGCCATCGCCAACGCCGTCGGCAGGGCCTGGCCATCAGCCGTCACTTCGGCGACCATGCCTGCATCGCAAGCCTTGCGGGCGTCGATGAAATCGCCGGTCAGCAACAGGGCCATGGCCTTGGACTTACCGATAGCGTGGATCAGGCGCTGCGTGCCCCCGGCACCCGGAATGGCGCCCAGCTTGACTTCCGGCACACCAAAATTGGCAGACTCGCCAGCGATCGCGATGTCGCAGGCCAGCGCTAATTCTGTGCCGCCGCCCAGCGCGAGCTTTTCCACCGCTGCGATGACGGGCTTGGGGAAGCGCTCCAGTTCCGACCAAAAGTGGCCGCCTGCTGCCGCACGATCGCCCAGCAGTGGCTCGGCGCGCAGCGCATCGAAGGCCGTGATGTCGGCCCCGGCGCAGAACACGCCCTCGGCGCCGGTGATGATGACCGCGCGCACGGTATCGTCGTCGCGCAGTTGCACAAGCTGCGCACGCAGGCCATCGAATACCGCGCGGTTCAAGCTGTTCTTCGCGCGCGGGCGGTTGATGGTCAAGGTGGCGATGGCGCCATCGCGGCTGACGAGCACTTCGCTGGCTTCGCTCATGGTGGCCCCGCTCATCCAAGCCGCTCGATGATGGTGGTGTTGGCCGTGCCCGAGGCCTCGCAAATCGTCTGCAGGCCATAGCGGCCGCCCCGGCGCTCCAGCTCGCACAGCAGGTCAGTGAGCATGCGCGCGCCGGTAGAGCCCAGCGGATGGCCGATGGCTATCGAGCCGCCGTTGACGTTGAGGCGGTCGTCCAGGATGCCGAACTCCTGCTGAAACATCAGCGGCACGCCGCCGAAGGCCTCGTTGACTTCGAACAGATCGATATCGTCGAGGGTCAGACCCGATTCCTTCAGTGCCTTGCGGGTGGCGTCGAGCACGGCGGTGAACTGGATCACCGGGTCGGCGGCTGCCACGGCGGTGCTGACGAAGCGCGCACGCGGCTTCAGGCCGTATTGCTTGGCGTAGGCACGGCTGGCGATCAGCAGCGCGGCGGCACCGTCGCTGATCTGCGATGAGTTGGCGGCCGTGGTGGCGCCGTCGGCGGCAAACACGGCTTTCAGCGTGGCCATCTTCTCGGGGTTGGGGTCCGCGCGCACGCCCTCGTCGGCGGCGACGATCGGGCTGTCCGGATCAGCCGGATCCTCGGTCAGCCGCACCAGTTGATCCCTGACGCGGCCAGCCTGCGAGGCCTCGGTGGCCCGCCGATGGCTACGCACGGCGAAGGCATCCAAGGCCTCGCGCGTGAGACCGAAGCGCTTGTTCATCAACTCCGAGGAAGCGCCCTGCGGTATCAGCGGGTTGTCCTGGTAGCGCGCCAGTTCGCTCGGGCTGTATTGCGAGCCCAGCGGCGCGCCGGGCTTGAACGACGGCGGCATGGGGGCCTGCGACATCGATTCCACCCCGGCGCCGATGACCAGTTGGTAAGCGCCCGCCTGGATGCCATGCACGGCAAAGCTCACCGCCTGCTGGCCGGAGCCGCATTGCCGGTCAACCGTCACCGCCGGGACGGATTCGGGCAGCCCCGCCGCCAATACGGCATGACGGCCCAGGTTGCCGTGCTGTTGGTCCCATTGCAGCACGCAGCCGACGATCACATCGTCCAGATCGGCGGGGTTGATGCCGGAGCGCTCGACCAGCTGGCGCAGCGTCTCGCCCAGCAGATCGACGGGGTGCCATTTCTGCAGGCGCCCGCCGCGCTTGCCCACGGGGGTGCGCAACGCACCGACGATGACGGGTTCATGGTCATTCATGTTCTTCTCCTGGTGCAAAAAGGTTGGCTCACTCGGCGTAGCGGCCCGCATGCTCGGCGCGGATGCGCTTCTTGTCGAGCTTGCCGACGCTGGTCTTGGGGATGGCTTCGACAAACAGAACTTGGTCTGGCAACTGCCACTTGGCGAAGGCGCTGGTCAGGTGTTCCTGCAATTGCTCCTGAGTCGCCTGCTGGCCGGGCCTCAGCACCACCAGGGCCAGCGGCCGTTCCTGCCACTTCGCATGGGGAATGCCGACCACCGCGGCGTCGCGCACGGCCGGGTGGCCCATGAGCAGGTTTTCCATGTCGATGGAAGAAATCCATTCACCACCGCTCTTGATCACGTCCTTGATGCGGTCGGTGACTTTGAGGTAGCCGTTCTCGTCCACCGTGCCGAAATCGCCCGAGCGCCACCATCCGCCCTCCAGGAAGCGGTCTCCGGAATCGGGCATGTCGTGGTAGCTGGCCGTTATCCAGGGGCCGCGCAGGCAGATCTCGCCTGCCGACTGTCCGTCGTGTGGCAAGTCCTTGTCGTTGGCATCGAGGATGCGGATGTCTACCCCGGTCAGAACCAGGCCCTGCTTGCGCTTGAGGTTCCACCGCTCGTCCTGGGTCAGGCGCTTCTTGAGCGTGGACTTGAGGCGGTTCATCGTCACCAACGTTGTGGCTTCGGTGGCGCCGTAGGCATGCACCACCTCGGCACCCGTGAGGTCGTAGAAACCGATCATCATCGACAGCGGCGGCTCGGTGGCGCCAGACAGCATGCGCATGCGGCTGAAGTCCGGCTTGACCGGCATCGTCTCGATGTACTGCAGCATGGGCTGGAAGATGGCCGGTGCGCCATTGGCGATGGTCACGCCCTCGGCGATCATGGCATCGACCAGCGGCTTGGTGTCTTCGGCAACGTAGCGGCCCGGCAGCACGATCTTGTCGGCGAGCAGCGTGGCGGCCTGCGGCAGGCCCCAGCATTGCCCGTGGAACATGGGCGTGATGAGCATGACGCAGTCGTCCAGCGTCATGCCCAGATTGGTGGCCATGGCCGTGGAGTGCAGGTAGATGCCGCGGTGCGAGTAGTACACGCCCTTGGGCTTGCCCGTGGTGCCGGTGGTGTAGCAGGCGCTGTAGGCCGAGGTTTCGTCGATCTCGGGCCAGTCGATCTTCGTGTCGGCGGCGGCCAGCAGGTCTTCGTAGTGCAGCAGCGGTTTCAGCGTGGTCTTGATCTGGTCCAGCGGCTTGTCGGTCATGACGATCCAGCCCTTGATCTGGGGCGAATTCGCCGCGATGGATTCGGCAATGGGCAGCAATGTTTCGTCCACGCAAACGTAGGACACCTCGCTGTGGCCAACCACGTAACCCAGATCCTCGGCGCCCAGGCGCAAGTTCATCTGCAGCATGACCGCGGCCAGGCCGGGAATGGACCAGTACAGCTCGAAGTGGCGTCGGCTGTTCCAGTCCAGGATGCCGACCCGGTCGCCCGGCTCGACGCCGAGAGCGCGCAGTGCATTGGCGCTGCGGCAGACGCGCGCGTAGCAATCGGCATAGGTGTAGCGATCCCAGCCGCCATCGGGTGTGCGGTAGACGATCTCCTGGTCCCCGTGGGTGCGCGCAGCGTGCCGGATCAGCGTTGTGGTGTTCAGTTGGCGCTCGTTGCCCGTGGTGGACGGGCAGCCGCGGACAGGCTTGGTGGGCTGGATGGTGTCGGTCATGTGCTTGTCTCCTAGGTAGTTGTGTCGAGTGCCTGGAACCGTGGGGCCGGGGCCGCTTCGATGGCGCCGGATGGGGTGATCTGGTAAATGCCCCGTGCTGCGTTATGCGGATGCCGCACCGCCTCGGCGAGGCTGAGCACGGGCGCAAAGCAGGCGTCGCTGCCTTCGAGCAGCGCGCACCAGTGCGCCCTGGGTTGGCTGCGGATAAAGGCTGCGATCCGCTCTTTCAGCGCTGGCCACGTCGCCGCGTCGTACTGCTCGGCGGGGTTCACGTCAGCAAGGCCCAGCTTCGACAGCAGAAGCGCGTGGAACGCTGGCTCCACTGCTGCGAGGCTGATGAAGCCGCCGTCAGCGCAAGCGTATACGTCATAGAACGGCGAATCGTGAAACGGGCTCGGCTGCGCGCCGTCAATTTGCCCATTGGCGCGAATCCAATGCACCAGCGTGCCCAGCATGGCCACGATGTCAATGATCGCGGCGTCCACGACCCGGCCGCGGCCGGTGGCGCGCGCATCGACCAGCGCGCAGGCGACGCCGAAGGCCATGCCCAGCGCCCCGGCCCCATCCCCGAGTACCGAGGGCGGCACGATGGGCGCCTGCCCCCTGTGCGCCGACAGCGACAGCAGGCCTGTCAGCGCGACGTAGTTCAGGTCGTGGCCTGCGGCCTGGGCGAGCGGGCCGTCCTGGCCCCAGCCCGTCATCCGGCCGTAAACCAGCCGTGGATTGCGCGCCGCGCATTCAGCGGGGCCGAAGCCCAGCCGTTCCATCACACCGGGGCGAAAGCCTTCGATCAGGGCGTCGGCCTGGGCAATCAGCTCCAGTGCGCGCGCTTTGCCACCGGGCGACTTCAGGTCGATGACCTCGACCGTCTTGCCGCGATGCAGCGGGTTCTCTACCGCTCCACCCAGACGCTGCGCCCCAGCAGCCTGCTCGGCCCGTGTCAGCGCGATTACCTCGGCGCCCATGTCGGCCAGCATCCTGGCGGCCAGAGGGCCTGGACCGATGCCCTCGAACTCCACCACGCGGACGCCGTGCAGCGGCATCTGCAGCGTGTGCAACGTGTGCGGCATGTTCACAGCTTCCTCGAAACCAGATCTTTCAGGACCTCGTTGGCGCCGCCATAGATCTTCTGCACTCGCGAAGCGGCATACATCCGCGCGATCGGGTACTCGGCCATGTAGCCGTAGCCGCCGAACAATTGGAGGCACTCGTCCACCACTCGGCACTGCTGCTCGGTGCACCACCACTTGGCCATGTAGGCGGCCTCGTTATCCAGCGTGCCGTCCAGCAGGCGCTGGGTGCAGTCGTTGACGAAGCTGCGAACCACATGCGCGGTAGTGGCCACCTCGGCCAGTTTCTGGCGCGTGAGCTGCATGTCGAAGAGGGGCGCGCCGAAGGCCTTGCGCTGCTTCGTGTACTCCACCGTGACGGCCAGCGCCTGCTCGATAGTGGCGGCCGCCGGCACGGCAATGAGCATGCGCTCGTAGGGCAACGCGCCCATCAACTGCCCGAAGCCCTGGCCTTCGACCTCGCCCAGCAGTTGGTCGGCCGGCACGCACACGCCGTCGAAGAACAACTCCGCCGTGTCCGAGGCCTGCATGCCGATCTTCTCCAGTAGTCGGCCAACGCGAAAGCCGGGCAGATTCTCGGTTTCCAGCACGAACAGCGACACCCCCTTGCTGCCCGCACCGCTGGTGCGCGCCGCGACGATCAACAGGTTGCCGGTGAAGCCGTTGGTGATGAAGGTCTTGGCGCCGTCGATCACGTAGTGGTCGCCGTCGCGCCGGGCACGGGTGGAGATGGCCTTCAGATCCGAGCCGCATCCCGGCTCGGTCATCGCGATGGCGGCCAGCATCTCGCCGTTCGTCACCTTGGGCAGCCAGCGCTGCTTTTGCGCTTCCGTGCCGAAGTCCAGGATGTAATGCGAAGCGATGGTGTGCACCGCGATATTGACCGGCATCTCGGCCTTGGCCAGTTCGTCCTGCACCACCAGCTGGTAGGCGAGGCTGGCGCCGGCACCACCATAGGTCTCGGGCATCTCGGGCAGCAGAAAGCTCATCTCGCCGAACGGACGCCAGACCTCGCGCGGGATGTAGCCCTGGCGGCGCCATTCGTCGAGCCGGGGCGTGAATTCGGCGGCAACGTAGCGGCGGACCTGCTCGCGAAAGGCGTCGATCTCGCCGTCCATCCAGGCGTGGCGATACAGCTGTGGCAGCATGAGCGTGTCTCCTTGTATGCTGGTTTCTGAACCCGCACCGGGCGTTCCGCACAGCGTCACTGCCGAAGTGTTTTAGGGGATGCGACAATCGTAGTAATTGGCCCCTGCGAGGGCTATAACGGATTGCCTCAATCAACTGACAAATAACTTCTTTCGGCCCATGCGACCGGCATTGGCCTCTTCGATCACACGCCATGCTGCAACCCGTCTTCACCGTTCCCATCTTTGCCGTGCATGGCCTGCTGGACGGTGCGCGCGGCAAGGGGCTGGCCACGCCAGAATGGCTGGAGGGCGTGCTGGGGCGCGCGGGCGTTAGCGAATCGCTGCTGGAGTTGGAGGAGTCGCGCGTGACCGTGGAGCAGTTCAACGCGCTGTTCATCGCCGTCAAGGACAGTCTGAACGACGAGTGCCTGGGCTACCTGCATGGGCGGCCGATGCGCCCGGGCAGCGTTGCACTGATGGTGCGCAGCGCGTTCAGCGCACATTCATTGTCGTTCGCCCTGCGGCGCCTGGGTGAATCCTTTGCCCTGCTGCAGGACGACGTGGGGCTGGTGCCGGTGACCGAGGGTACGCTGGGGGGCATCGCGCTGGAGATGCGCGGTGGCCCGGGCGCGCATGCCGACTTCCTGCACGCACATCTGCTGCGCGTGTTCTGGCGCCTGCTGGTGTGGCTGCACGGCGGCCGGCTGGTGCCGCAGCGATTCGACTTCAATTTTGCGCCGCCGCTCCATGCGATGAGCTACGGGCGCATCTTTTCCGGCACGCTGTGCTTCGGGCAGCCGCGCACGGCCGCCTGGTTCGACGCCGATGCCTTTAAACAGCCGGTGCGGCGCGATCGGGACGCGCTGCAGTCCTTCCTGCGCGCCACGCCGGGCAACGTGGTGGGGCCTTACCTGAACGAGCGCAGCGCCAGCGCGCGGGTCCGCATGGTGCTGCAGCGGGCCAGCCCGGAATGGCCCGACCTGGTCGTCACCGCGCAGCGCCTGCACTTGTCGGTGAGCACGTTGCAACGGCACCTGGCCTCCGAGGGCACTTCCTTCCAGGCGCTAAAGGACCAGTTGCGGCGCGACATGGCGATCGTGCGCCTGACCAGCAGCGAAGCCTCGCTCGTCGCCATCGCCGCCGACCTGGGCTTCACCGACAGCACCGCCTTCCAGCGCGCCTTCAAGGTCTGGACCGGCAGCGCGCCGGGAGCCTACCGTGCCCGCTCGCGCAGCAGGTAGAACCCTACATAGAGGCATTCGACGGATTCCGGCTCGGCCACGAGGCTGTAGCCGGCCACCGAGAAGATCGGTGCCTTCATAGCTGCCGGGGCCCTGGCCTACCTCGAGCGAGGCTCTCGTGCGCTCAAGAGACTGTTTGCCGCCGTTGGGGCAGTTGCACCGACGGCAGCGCAGCGACAGGCTGTGCCAGGAAGCAGACGTTTTCCATCAGCCTATCGAGGTCATTCGTCATTGCCACCTGTCGGGGCTGACCCTAAGCTAAAAATGATCTCGCACAGCATAAGAGTGATGGCCGTGCGCCATTTGAAGCGGCATTGCCAGAATGTAAACCAAGCATCATGACCGACGCAGCCCCGGCACTCTCGTATCCGTTCTCGGATCTCCCGCTCCCTGGCCAGGCCACGGAAATCAAGCCAGGTGTGCTGTGGCTGCGCATGCCGCTGCCGTTTTCCCTGGATCACATCAACCTCTGGGCATTGAGCGACGGTCCTGGTTGGGCGGTCGTGGACACGGGAATTCGTAGCGTGGACGTAATGAACGCGTGGCTCGCCTTGCTCGCTCCGCGGGGGCCGTTAGCCGGCCGTCCCGTCTCCCGTGTGATGGTGACGCACATGCACCCGGATCATGTGGGCATGGCGGGATGGTTGACACGTCGCTTTGAATGCGCGCTGTGGATGACACGAGACGAGTATTTGAGCTGCCGGGTGATGCTTGCCGATACGGGGAGGGAAGCGCCAGTCGATGGCGTTCACTTCTATCGGAGGGCCGGATGGAGCGACACTGAGGTGGATGAGTACCGCACCCGGTTCGGTGACTTCGGCAATATGATCCATCCTTTGCCTGACAGCTTTGTGCGGCTCACGGATGGTCAGTTGTTGCGGATCGGGGATCAGGAATGGGAGGTCATCGTCGGCACAGGACATTCCCCCGAGCACGCGTGCTTCTACTCCCGCGAACTGGATTTGCTGATATCGGGGGATCAGGTTCTTCCCAGGATCAGTTCCAATACCTCCGTGTACGCCACCGAGCCGCATGCTAATCCTCTGCAGGGCTGGTTCGATTCCATCGACCGGTTGCTGCAACGCGTACCTGGGAGCGCCCTGGTTCTGCCTGCCCACAACGAACCTTTCCATGGCCTGCACCTACGGTTGGAGCAACTACGTGCGAGCGCCATGAGAGGCACAGACCGCGTCAGGCAACAACTTGCGCAGCCTTTGAGGGTCATCGACCTAGTTCGCGCCCTGTACCGTTCGTCCATTGTTGCGGAGCAAATGCACCTCAACCTCGCGACCGGAGAGACGCTCGCCCACCTGAACTATCTCGACCAGCGTGGGGAAATCGTGTCTGCAAAGGACGAAGACGGTGCAATGCGCTATCGGCTCGCCTGATGCACTAATTTGCCCTCAAGGATATAGAAGCAACCCAATCAAGCCCTGTCATTGACTGGGTTCTTTACTGGTGTGTTTCGAGAGCAATGGGTTCTTGCACCAGCGCGTCGTGTACGGCCTCCAGATCTTTGAACACCGTGTTGGCGAACGAGTCCTGGCGCGGCACCTTTCACAGATGCTCGACCGGATTCAGCTCAAGGCTGTAGGGTGGCAGAAACTCTTGGCTCATATTCTGTGGCACATCCAAGTGACCCGCGATGTGCCAACCCGCTTGATCCATGACCATGATGATGAACTCGACGACATGGCGTCGCGCCATCTCTGCCAGGAACACCGGCATTGTCTCAGCGTTAGCCCAGGGCGGCTCCAGAGAGTCCATCACGCCATCGTGCGTGCTAACGGCAGCGAAGGCGTACAGGTACTGGCGTTGCAGGCGTGCGCCGACGATGGGGCGTGAGCCCCTGGGCACCCAACCCTGCCGGGGTGTTCCCAGCAGGTCGAAGTGCCCTTCGTGCTGGAACACCAGCCGCACGCGGCGAGCATATTCAGCTTGACGCTTGACCTCTTGGTGCACTTGAACAGACTCTCAGAAAGGGGCCGTTTGTCATTCGATCGGGGCGCTTCGTCATCGCGGCTCGCAGCACCGGCACCTAGGATTCCTTGTGTGCGCTGGACGACATGTAGCGGAGCGGCGATGACCGCCGCCCCACGATCCAGAGCCTAACTCAAAGGAGACAAACACGTGTGCCAAATCGACATGCAGAAGCTCGCCGACGACGCTCGCTTCAACCGCTTTCATGCCAAGGTGCTTCTGTGGTGCCTGTTGATTCTCATCATCGACGGCTATGACATCGCCGTGATGGGCATCGCCCTGCCGTCCATCATGCAGCAGATGGGCGTGAACGCATCGACTGCCGGTTTCATGGCCAGTTCGGCCCTGTTCGGCATGATGTTCGGCGCCATGGTTCTGGGCACGCTGTCCGACCGGATTGGTCGGCGCTGGGCCCTCTCCATTGGCGTCATGCTGTTCAGCGTGTTCACCGCGGCCGCCGGATTCACCAAGGATCCCATCAGCTTCAGCGTGGTGCGCTTCATCGCGGGCCTGGGGATTGGCGGTGTGCTGCCGGTCATCGTGGCACAGATGGTCGAGTACTCGCCCAAGAAGATCCGCAGCCTGATGACGGCGCTGATGACTTCGGGCTACGCACTGGGCGGCATCCTGGCCGCGGTATTGGGCAAGCAACTGATCGGCGAGTACGGCTGGCAGGCCGTGTTCATCGCGGCGGGGGTGCCCGTGCTGCTAGTTCCGTTCATCCTGAAGTTGGTGCCGGAGTCCATGACCTACCTGATCTCTCAACGTCGCAACGGCGAGCTCGCCGAAGTGGCACGCCATCTCCAGCCGGGGGGCAAGCACCCGGCGGACGCGCAGTTCGTCGTGCCCGCTGCCGACCGCGTGGCGGGTGCGCCGGTTGCCCGCCTGTTCCAGGACGGGCGGGGCCTGAGCACGATGCTGTTCTGGGTGGCCTTCTTCTCGGGTCTGTTCATGGTCTATGCGCTCAGCAGCTGGCTGACCAAGCTGATGGCGATGGCTGGCTACAGCCTGGGGTCTGCACTCAGCTTCGTGATCGCGCTGAACGTTGGCGCCATCATCGGTGCCGTGGGCGGCGGATGGCTCGCCGACAAGTTCAACATCAAGTGGGTGCTGGTGGCGATGTATGCGCTGGGCGGCGTGCTGCTGTACCTGATGACGTTCCAGACCTCGACCGAGCTGCGTTATCTGATCATCGGCGCGGTCGGCGCCTGCACCACCGGCGCGCAATTGGTGGCCTATGCCTACTGCGGGCAGTTTTACCCGATGTCCATCCGCTCGACCGGCATCGGCATGGCCTCCGGCGTGGGGCGCCTGGGCGCGATCGTGGCGCCGCTGCTAATCGGCCAGATCGTTGCGCTTGAGCTGCCGCTGGAGCAGAACTTCCTGGTGATCGGGGCTTTCGGAATCATCGGCTCGATCGCTCTGGCGTTCATCAGGCATGGCGGCCCGGCGTCGGTGGGCCCGCAAGAGGCTGCACGCGAGTTGCGCCCGTCGCAACAGACGCCGCAAAACGCCTGATCGTAGCCATCAAGGAAATTCGCTGTGTCTGTCTACATAGCCCCCCTGCGCGAAATGCTGTTCGCCATGAAAGAGGTCGGCGGCCTGGACGCGATCTGCGCCCAGCCCGACCATGAAGAAACCACGCCCGACCTGGTCGAGGCCATCCTGCAGGAGGCGGCTAATTACGCCGCTGGCGTGCTGGATCCGCTCAACCGCCCCGGCGACGTGCAGGGCGCGCGCTGGCACGATGGTCGGGTCACGCCCGCCGACGGCTTTCGCGAAGCCTGGGCCAGCTTCTGCGAGAACGGCTGGAACGGCATGCCCGCTGCCACCGAATGGGGCGGCCAGGGCCTGCCCACGCTGGTCTCCACCGCCGTGCTGGAGATGTGGAAGTCGTCCAACCTCGCGTTCAGCCTGTGCCAGATGCTCACGCTGGGCGCGGTGGAGGCCATTGCGCACCATGGCAGCGACGCACTCCAGCGCCGCTTCCTGGCACCCATGGTCGAGGGCCGCTGGACGGGCACCATGAACCTCACCGAGCCCCAGGCCGGCTCTGACCTGGCCGCGCTGCGCAGCCGTGCCGTACACGAGGGCGACCACTACCGCGTCAGCGGCAACAAGATCTTCATCACCTGGGGCGAGCACGACATGGCCGAGAACATCGTGCACCTGGTGCTGGCGCGCCTACCCGATGCGCCACCGGGGGTGAAAGGCATCTCGCTGTTCCTTTGCCCGAAGTACCTGGTCAACGACGATGGCACCCTGGGCGAACGCAACGACTTGGCCTGCACGTCGATTGAGCACAAGATGGGCATCCACGGCAGCCCCACGGCGTCGATGAGTTTTGGCGACAGCGGCGGCGCTATCGGCTACCTGGTCGGCGAGCCGCACCAGGGGCTGGCCTGCATGTTCACCATGATGAACCACGCGCGGCTGAACGTTGGCCTGGAAGGCGTGGGCATTTCCGAGCGCGCCTACCAGCGCGCACGCGCCTATGCGCTGGAGCGGGTGCAGGGCAAGCCGCTGATCAGCGGCAGCACCGCCATCGCAGGCCACCCGGACGTGCGGCGCATGCTGATGGACATGAAGGCCCGCACCGAGGCCATGCGCGCGCTGGCCTACTTCTGCGCCGGTCAGATGGACCGCGCCGCGGGCCACGCCGATGCGCAGGAGCGCGCGCAGGCGCAGGCCCTGGTCGGCCTGCTGATACCGGTGGTCAAAGGCTGGTGTACCGACAGCGCGCAGGGCATCACGTCCGACGGCGTGCAGGTGCATGGCGGCATGGGCTACGTCGAGGAAACCGGCGCCTCCCAGCACATGCGCGACGCGCGCATCACGACCATCTACGAAGGCACCACGGGCATCCAGGCCAACGACCTGATCGGCCGCAAGCTGGCACGCGAGGGCGGGCGCACGCTGAAGGCGCTGCTGGGCCGCATCGACGGCGATGCGCGCCGGTTGGTCGAATCGCCCGATGCAGTGCTGGCGCAGATCGGCCGCGCGTTGGCAGCCGCTGCCCAGGCGCTGGACGAAGCGGTCGACTGGCTGCTGGCCCACGACGGTCAACCCGCGCAGTGCGCGGCGGGCGCCGTGCCCTTCCTGCGGCTGGCGGGCACCGTGATCGGCGGCTGGCTGTCGGCGCGCATGGCCGAAGCCGCTACCGCGCAACTCGCGGCGGGCGCGGGCGATGCGGGCTTTCTCGGTACCAAGCGCGCCACAGCCAGCCATTACGCGGCGCATGTCCTGGTGCAGGCGCCGATGCTGCGCGACATCGTCACGGGCGGCGCCGCCAGCACGCTGGCCCTGGCGGACGATCAACTCTGAATGATCCTGAAAGGAAACCCTCCCATGAAAATCCTGGTTCCCGTCAAGCGGGTGGTTGACTACAACGTCAAGGTCCGCGTCAAGAGCGATGGCAGCGGCGTGGACATCGCCAATGTCAAGATGAGCATGAACCCCTTCGACGAGATTGCCGTCGAAGAGGCTGTGCGGCTCAGGGAGAAAGGCGCGGCAACGGAGATCGTCGCCGTCTCGTGCGGCGTGTCTCAATGCCAGGAGACGCTGCGCACCGCCATGGCCATCGGTGCCGACCGCGGCATCCTAGTCGAGACCAATGAAGAACTGCAGCCGCTGGCCGTGGCTAAGCTGCTCAAGGCCCTGATCGACAAGGAACAGCCCGGCCTCGTGATCCTGGGCAAGCAGGCCATCGACGACGACTGCAACCAGACCGGCCAGATGCTGGCGGCGCTGGCCGGTCTACCGCAAGCCACCTTCGCCTCCAAGGTCGAGCTCGCCGGCGACAAGGCAGCCGTGACCCGCGAAGTGGACGGCGGCCTGGAAACCCTTAGCCTCACGCTGCCCGCGGTCATCACCGCCGACCTGCGTCTGAACGAACCGCGCTACGTCACCTTGCCCAACATCATGAAGGCCAAGAAAAAGCCGCTGGACACCATCAAGCCCGAAGACCTCGGCGTTCAAGTCGCCCCGCGCCTGAAGACCCTGAAGGTGACCGAACCCGCCAAGCGCGGCGCCGGCGTGAAGGTGGCTGACGTGGCCGCCCTGGTCGAAAAACTCAAGAACGAAGCGAAGGTGATCTAAATGTCGGTACTCGTTATTGCTGAACACGACAACGCATCCATCAAGGGCGCAACCCTGAACACCGTGACGGCTGCAGCCGCTTGCGGTGGCGACGTGCACGTGCTGGTGGCCGGCCACAATGTCGGCGCTGCCGCACAAGCCGCCGCCCAGATCGCCGGTGTCGCCAAGGTCATCCACGCCGACGCCGCAGGCTTGGCCCACGGCCTGGCCGAGAACGTGGCCGCCCAGGTGCTGGCCATCGCCGGCAACTACAGCCACATCCTGTTCCCGGCCACGGCCGGCGGCAAGAACGTGGCCCCCCGCGTGGCCGCCAAGCTCGACGTCGCCCAGATCAGCGACATCACCAAGGTGGTGAGCGCCGACACCTTCGAACGCCCCATCTACGCCGGCAATGCCATCGCCACCGTGCAAAGCAGCGACGCCACCAAAGTCATCACCGTGCGCACCACCGGCTTCGACGCCGCCGCCGCCACCGGAGGCTCGGCCGCCGTCGAAACCACCGCAGCAGCAGCAGACGCCGGCAAGAGCAGCTTCGTGGGCAGCGAAATCGCCAAGAGCGACCGCCCCGAACTCACCGCCGCCAAGATCATCGTCTCGGGCGGCCGGGCGCTGGGGAGCAAGGAAAAGTTCGACGAAGTCATGACCCCGCTGGCCGACAAGCTGGGCGCGGCCATTGGCGCCAGCCGGGCGGCGGTGGACGCGGGCTACGCCCCCAACGACCTGCAAGTGGGGCAGACGGGCAAGATCGTGGCGCCGCAGCTGTACGTGGCCGCCGGCATCTCGGGCGCCATCCAGCACCTGGCGGGGATGAAGGACTCCAAGGTGATCGTGGCGATCAACAAGGACCCGGAGGCGCCGATCTTCAGCGTGGCCGACTACGGGCTGGAGGCGGACCTGTTCGCGGCTGTGCCGGAACTCGTCAAGGCCTTTTAACTTGGATGAGATACACCATGGAGCTTCGGCATTTGCGTTGCTTTATAGCGGTGGCCGAAGAACTTCACTTTGGCCGCGCAGCGGAAAAGCTGCACATCGATCAGTCCCCTTTGTCGCGCACCATCAAGGAGATAGAGGAAGAGCTCGGGGCGCAACTGTTCACGCGAACCACGCGAAGCACCCGCCTGACCTTTGCCGGAATGGCATTCCTGGAGCGGGTGCCGCGAATCTTCGAAGCTCTGAAACAGGCGTGTGACGGCGTCAAGTCCGCCGCCAGTGGGTTTCAGGGACAGTTGCGCATCGCTTTGTCCGATGGCATCACGCCCTCGCGAATGCCGACGCTGCTGGCACGGTGCCGAGAGGAAGATCCAGAGATTGACATTCGGTTATTTGAGGTGCCGTTGGACCAACAGATCAAGGGTCTGCACGATGACCTGTATGACGTCGGCTTTTCGATGGCCGAAGAGGTGGGCGACGGCATTGTGGTCAGGCCTGCGTGGGAAGACGAGCTGATGGTGGCGGTCCCAGCTCGCCATCCTGTGCTGGCCCACAAGCACGTTCCGTTGGAAGAAGTGCTGCGCTATCCGCTGGCGCTATGCGATCCGGCGATATGCGAAGGCCATGCACGCCAAGTTGATCGCGTTTTGCAGCGCTACGAGCAACAGCCACTGATCGCCCAGCGCGTGGCGTCCTATGAGGTGATGATGACCTTAGTCTCCGCCGGATTGGCACTTGGTTTGGCGGGCGCCGCGCACATTGCATCCGGCCGTGGGCCAGGTGTTGTGGCCCGGCGCTTGGCGGGCAAGTCGCAGATGCTGGCCACGTATCTGCTGCACCGTGACGTGGAGCCCTCCGAAATGCTGGCTCGGTTCATCGCACGAGTGGACTCCATTGATTCGGCGGATGGCTCCAGCGCCGCCGAGGACTCCTGATCCACCTGCTGAAAGGACCCAAGCCATGCCCCGATTCCTGTCGCTGCTGATGGCCGCTGCACTGACAGCCTCCTGTGGGCCATCCCAACCGACGGAAACCGTGGACTTCCTCGTGGCCCATCCTGAGCGTCTCAAGGAAGTCCAGCGCCTGTGCAAGGAAGAGCGCGCGAAGGCCGGCGAAGAACTCTGCCGACGTGCCGCCGAGGCCGCGAATCGCCGCTTCTTCGGTGATCGGCCGGAGCAGAAGCCTCAATAGGGCACCCCTCCGTCGCGGCGCCGCGACGAAGGTCTCACTGTTACCTCATCACGCCGCAGCGCGCTCGCGCATGCGGCATTTTTATTGTCTTCGCCACAGCAATAAGTCTGGCTCTTTTGGCCTGAATCCCCGCCACAACGGTCTTTGACCGACCTGCACGCTCGCCTTGATCCTCGGCACTACGGCACGTTCCTGTGCCGTAGTGGGAGGTTGACCAATGCAAGGAACGAACGTGCTGTTCGGTCAGATTGCCGTTGTCTTCGGCATCGTGATCGCTGGCGTATGGAGCGCTACGCAATGGACGGCCGCCGCCCTGGGCTACCAGCTACGCCTGGGCTCGCCGTGGTTCGATTTCTTCGGCACGCCGGTCTATCACCCCTGGCGCCTGTTCGAGTGGTGGTTCTTCTTCGACGCCTACGCGCCGCATGTCTTTGACGTGGGCGGTGCCATTGCCGCAGGCAGCGGCCTGATCGCGGTGGTGGTTGCCATCGGCATGTCGATCTGGCGCTCGCGCCAGTCCAAGCTGGTCACGACCTACGGGACGGCTCGCTGGGCCAACGCGGAGGACATTTGCAAGGCGGGGCTTGACCAGCCTGCGGGCGTGTTCCTCGGCCAGCATCGCCAGCAGTACCTGCGACATGAAGGCCCAGAGCATGTTCTGACCTTCGCGCCTACCCGCTCGGGCAAAGGCGTGGGCCTGGTGGTTCCCACCTTGTTGAGCTGGCCTGCATCGGCCGTCATTCACGACATCAAGGGCGAGAACTGGAGCATCACCGCCGGCTGGCGCTCGCGCTTCTCGCATTGCCTGCTGTTCAACCCGACCGATGCGAAGTCGTCGGCCTACAACCCACTGCTGGAGGTGAGGCGCGGCGCGCACGAAGTGCGCGACGTGCAGAACATCGCAGACATTCTGGTCGATCCCGAAGGAGCACTGGAGCGGCGCAACCATTGGGAAAAGACTAGCCACGCGCTACTTGTCGGCGCCATCCTCCATGTGCTCTATGCGGGCGAAGACAAGACGCTGCGCGGCGTCGCCAACTTCCTCTCCGACCCGGCCAGCCCGTTCGAGCTGACCTTGCACCGGATGATGACCACGCCGCACCTCGGCGATGGGCCGCATCCGGTCGTCGCATCGGCGGCGCGTGAAGTCCTCAACAAGAGCGACAACGAACGCTCCGGCGTGCTGTCCACGGCCATGTCGTTCCTTGGCCTGTACCGCGATCCCACGGTGGCCGAAGTCACCTCACGCTGCGACTGGCGCATCGCTGACCTGATCGCGGCCGAGCATCCGGTATCGCTGTATCTGGTGGTGCCGCCTTCGGACATATCGCGGACGAAGCCGCTCATTCGCCTGATCCTCAACCAGATCGGGCGGCGCCTCACCGAATCGCTCGATGGCTCCGATGGGATCGAGCGCCGCCACAAGCTGCTGCTGATGCTCGATGAGTTCCCTGCGTTGGGGCGCCTGGACTTCTTCGAGACGGCGCTGGCCTTCATGGCCGGCTACGGTATCCGCAGCTTCCTCATCGCCCAGTCGCTCAATCAGATTGACAAAGCCTACGGCCAGAACCATTCGATCCTGGACAACTGCCATGTCCGGGTGACGTTCGCCACCAACGACGAGCGCACCGCCAAGCGCATCTCCGAAACGCTGGGCACCGCGACCGAGCTGCGCGCGCAGCGCAACTACGCCGGCCACCGGCTCGCGCCATGGCTCGGGCATCTGATGGTGTCGCGCCAGGAGACGGCACGTCCGCTGCTCACGCCGGGCGAGGTAATGCAGCTTCCGCCCGACGAGGCCGTGGTGATGGTGTCCAGCGTGGCGCCCATCAAGGCCAAGAAGCTGCGCTACTACGCGGACAGCAATTTCAAGCGGCGCGTGCTTCCGCCGCCGGTGCTTGCAACCCTGTCCATGCAGGGGCGCTATGCCGATGTGCCACCGGAACGCACCGACGACTGGAGCGGGCTGGCGATTCCCGCCATGCCGGTCGCACCGACGGCCGACGCCGCCGATGGGCTGGAGAACCTGGGTTCGGCCGACGACAGCGGCCCACGCCGCCAGCCCGAACTTTCCGAAGCCGTCACCTACGACCCCGACCTGGTTGCGCCCGCAGCCGACCTCGGGCTGCTCGATGACGACGACATGCCGCATCCCCTTCCTCGCCAGCTCGATCCGGCCCTGCAGCGCACGGCCCGGCTGGCTTCCCTCGACCCTGACGACGGAATCGACCTATGACCCAACACCGCCTCAATGTGTTCATCCAGCCGGAGCACAGCAAGCGGCTCGATGAACTGGCCGCCAAGAAGGGCGTGTCCAAGTCCAGCATCGTCGCGGCGGCCCTGGCCTCCTGGCTGTCGCCCGATGCGGCCGACCAGCGCGAGGCGGCAATTGCCAAGCGGCTGGACCGCCTGTCGCGCCACGCCGAGCGCCTGGAGCGCGACCAGAACATTGCCATCGAAACATTGGCGCTGTTCATCCGCTATTTCCTCACGGTGAGCACACCCGTGCCCGAGGCCCATCAGGATGCCGCTCGCGCCCAGGGCAAGGCCCGCTTCGAGCAGTTCGTCGAACAGCTCGGACGGCATTTGCTGCGCGGGCGCAGCCTGGTGCGGGATGTGGTGGAGGAACTGCACACCGATCCGACGCGACCGGAGGGCGCTGCGGCCGTCGCGGATGCCCAGGAGCGTGCCTTATGAGCGCCGTTCCTTCCTCCTTCACGGCCACCTCGCTGGATCGCCGCATCCAGATGCTGCGCACGGCCATGGGGCCGCTGATCGCTGCCGCGCTCGAAGACCCAGACGTGGTGGAAATCATGCTCAACCCCGACCGCACGCTCTGGGTGGATCGGCTGTCCACGGGCCGCGCGCCGATGGGCGTGGAGCTGTCCGAGGCCGATGGCGAACGCATCATCCGCCTCGTTGCAGCTCACGTTGGCGCGGAAGTTCATCGGGGCCAGCCGTTGTTGACGGCAGAGCTGCCCGAGACGGGCGAACGCTTCGAGGGCATCCTGCCGCCCGCCGCGCCGGGGCCGGCCTTCGCCTTGCGCAAGCGCGCCTTTGGCGTGATCCCACTGTCGCGCTACATCGAGGACGGAATGATGACCGCCGCGCAGGCGGGCCTGCTGGTGCGCGCCGTGCGCGAGCGCCAGAACATCCTGATCGCAGGCGGCACCAGCACGGGCAAGACCACGCTCGCCAATGCCTTGCTCGCCGAGATTGCCGCTACCGGTGACCGCGTGCTGGTGCTTGAAGACACGGTGGAGCTGCAATGCGCGGCGCGCGATCACGTACCGCTGCGCACGCGCCAGGGCGTGGTGTCGATGACCGAGCTGGTGCGCTCTTCCATGCGCCTGCGCCCGGATCGCGTGATCGTTGGCGAAGTGCGTGGTGCCGAGGCGCTGGATCTCATCAAGGTATGGGGCACGGGCCACCCCGGCGGCATCGCCACCATCCACGCCGGCTCCGCGCTGGGCGCGCTGCTGCGCCTGGAGCAACTGATTCTCGAAGTGGCGGAGAACCCGCCCCGTGCGCTGATCGCGGAAGCGGTCAACGTGGTCATCCACATCGCCGGGCGCGGACGCAAGCGCCGCATCGAGAGCATCGCCCGCGTCGTCGGCTTCGATGGCGCGGGCTACCAACTGGCGGATGCGCTGGAGGCTCCATTCCCGGAGCTGCTGTCGCAGTCCGACCTTTCTTCCCTGTCCCTTGACCAACCTGGAGAACTGCCATGACGCAGATGATCGTTCCTGCTTTCCGTATTTCTGCAAACCCGCTTGCCCTGCGCTGCCGTCCCGCGCGGCTGGATGGCTTGGCACGCCCAGCCCTGCAGGGCCTGATGCTCGCGGCGCTGACGCTGCTGCTCGCAGGCACCGCGCAGGCCGCCGGTTCCTCGATGCCTTGGGAGGGGCCGCTGCAATCCATCCTGGAGTCGATCCAGGGTCCGGTGGCCCGGATCATCGCGGTCATCATCATCATCGCCACGGGCCTGGCGCTGGCCTTCGGCGATGCCTCGGGCGGTTTTCGCAAGCTGATCCAGATCGTCTTCGGTCTGTCGATCGCGTTTGCCGCGTCCTCGTTCTTCCTGTCGTTCTTCAGCTTCTCGGGCGGGGCTGTCGTATGAGCGCGGCCCACGATGGCGTGCAGGGGTTCGCTCCGGGGTTCGAAGTGCCACTGCACCGCTCGCTGACCGAGCCGATCCTGCTGGGCGGCGCGCCGCGCACGGTGGCGATTGCCAATGGCACCTTGGCCGCGGCCGTGGGCTTGGGCCTGCAACTGTGGATTCCGGGCGTGGTGCTCTGGATCGCCGGCCATGCGCTGGCGGTCTGGGGCGCGCGTGTCGATCCGCAGTTCATGCAAGTCTTCGCGCGCCATATCAAGCACCGGCCGCTGCTGGACGTGTAGGGGCAAAGGGAGATATCGCATGCTGAACCTTGCCGAATACCGCCAGCGCCCGGCCTTGCTGGCTGACTGGCTGCCTTGGGCCGGGCTGATCGCTCCGGGCGTCGTGCTGAACAAGGATGGCTCCTTCCAGCGCACGGCGCGCTTTCGGGGGCCAGACCTCGACAGTGCCACGCAGGGCGAGCTGATCTCTACGTCAGCACGGTTGAACAACGCGCTGCGCAGGCTGGGTTCGGGCTGGGCCTTGTTCATCGAAGCCGAGCGCCGGCCCGCCGCCAACTACCCGCACTCGGAGTTTCCCGAGCCGCTGTCCTGGCTGGTGGACGAAGAGCGACGGGCAGCCTTCGAGGACTCCGGCAACCATTTCGAGAGCGGCTATCACCTCACGCTGGTGTATCTACCGCCCGAGGAGGCCCGCGCCCGTGCGGTCGGAATGCTGTACGAGAACCGTCCGACCGAGGGCGTGGACTGGCGTGAGCGCCTGACCGCGTTCGTCGCGGAGACGGATCGGATTTTCGACCTGCTCGATGGTGTGATGCCGGAGATTGCGTGGCTCGATGACAGCCAGACGCTGACCTACCTGCACTCGACTATTTCCACGCGGCGCTACCGCGTGGGCGTGCCAGAGGTGCCATTCCACCTCGATGCCTTGCTGGCCGATTCCGCGCTGATCGGCGGACTGGCACCGATGCTGGGCGACCAGCACCTGCGCGTGGCGACGGTGCGGGGATTTCCGACTTCGACTTGGCCGGGGATTCTGGATGACCTCAACCGTCTCAGCTTTGCGTACCGCTGGAGTACGCGCTTTCTCTGCCTCGACAAAGCCGATGCGGAAAAAGAGCTTTCCCGCCTACGCCGCCAGTGGTTCGCCAAGCGCAAAAACGTGATCGCGCTGCTGCGCGAGACGATCTTCCAGCAGGAAAGCCCGCTGGTCGATACCGACGCCAGCAACAAGGCCACCGATGCTGATGCCGCCTTGCAAGAGCTGGGCAGCGATCAAGTGGCCTTCGGCTACGTGACGGCGACCGTCACAGTCATGGACGCGGATGCCGCCGTGGCCGACGAGAAGCTGCGCAGGGTGGAGCGCGTCATCCAGGGGCGTGGCTTCGTCACCATCCCCGAAACGCTCAACGCCGTGGATGCGTGGCTGTCGTCCATTCCGGGCCATGCCTACGCCAACGTCCGCGAGCCCATCGTCTCGACGCTGAACCTGGCGCACCTGATGCCGGTGTCGGCGGTATGGGCCGGGCCGGAGAAGAACGCGCATCTCGACGGCCCGCCGCTGATCGTCACGCGCACTGAGGGCGCGACGCCGTTCCGGCTGGTTACGCACATCGGCGACGTGGGCCACACGCTGGTGGCTGGGCCAACCGGTATGGGCAAGTCCGTGCTGCTCGCCACTTTGGCGATGCAGTTTCGGCGCTATCGCGGCTCGCGCATCTTCGCCTTCGACATGGGGCGCTCGATGCGCGCCACGATCCTGGGCCTGGGCGGCGAGCACTACGACCTTGGGCTGGATGGCGAGATCGCTTTCCAACCACTCGCGCGCATCGACCGCGAGGGCTACCGCACCTGGGCGGCTGAATGGATCGAAGGCCGTTTGCGGCATGAGGGCGTGGCCGTCGGCCCCGAGGAGAAGGTGGCCATTTGGTCGGCGCTGGGAAGCCTGGCCGGAGCTCCGGTGGAGCAGCGCACGATGACGGGCCTTTCCGTACTGTTGCAATCGAACGCGCTGCGGCAGGCGCTCGCGCCCTATGTGCTCGGCGGCGCCCACGGCAAGCTGCTGGACGCGGATTCGGATCGACTGGGCTCCGGCTCCGTGCAGTGCTTTGAGATGGAAGAGCTGATGCACAACAAGGCCGCCGTCATGGCCGTGCTGCATTACCTCTTTGCACGGTTCGATGAACGCTTTGACGGCGCACCGACGCTGCTGATCCTCGATGAAGCGTGGCTGTTCCTCGATGACCCGGTGTTCGCGGCGCGCATCCGCCAATGGCTCAAGACGCTGCGCAAGAAGAACGTGAGCGTCATCTTCGCCACGCAGAGTCTGGCGGACATCAAGGATTCGAGCATCGCGCCCGCAATCATCGAGAGCTGCGCGAGCCGCATCTTTCTGCCGAACCCGCAGGCGACCGAGCCGCAGATTCGCACCATCTACGAGGGCTTCGGCCTCAACAGGCGGCAAATCGAGATCGTCGCCACGGCGCAGCCCAAGCGCGACTACTACTACCAATCGCGCCTGGGCAATCGCCTGTTCGACCTCGACCTGGGAACCGCGACGCTGGCCTTTGCGGGCGCATCCACGCCGCAAGACCAGCGCGACATCGACGCGGTGCTCGCTGCCGCCAGCACCTCCACGCCTTCCGCTTCCACCCCGTTCGCAGCCGCCTGGCTGCGCCACTGCAGCCTCGATTGGGCGGCCGATCTGCTGCGCGATTTCCCCGGCCCCGCGCCGGGTGCCGCCCCCATCCCCAGCCATCCCCAGGAGAACCTGCCATGAAAACCCATACCCACAAGCTCGCCGCGCTGACCACCGCCTGCGTGCTCGCCTTCGGCATCGCGCAGCCCGCGCATGCACTGTTCGGCGTCGGCGACATCGTGTTCGATCCGACCAATCTGGTGCAGAACACGCTCACCGCCGTTCGCACGCTGGAGCAGATCAACAACCAGATCCGCCAGCTTCAGAACGAAGCGCAGATGCTCATCAACCAGGCGCGCAACCTGGCCAGCCTGCCGTCCAGCGTGGTGGGCCAGCTGCGCGCCAACCTAGCGACCACCCAGCGGCTCATCGCCCAGGCCAAGGGCATGGCCTACGACGTGGCGAACATGGACCAGATGTTCCAGCGTCTGTACCCCGAGCAGTACGCCGCCACCGTCAGCGGCAATCAGATGTACCGCGACGCGCAGGAGCGCTGGAAGAACACGCTCACTGGCCTGCAGACCACCATGCAGATGCAGGCCCAGGCGTCGCAGAACCTCAGCGATGACGAGGGCGTGCTGGCCGACCTCGTGGGCAAGAGCCAGTCCGCCGTGGGCGCTCTCCAGGCGATGCAGGCCATGAACCAGCTGCTAGCCCTGCAGGCCAAGCAGTCGATCCAGACGCAGCGGTTGCAGATCACGCAGGACCGCGCGGCCTCGCTGGAGCTGGCGCGGCAGGCCGCCGCCGTGGAGCGGGGCCGCGAAGTCACGCGCCGCTTCCTGGGGTCAGGCACGCCGTACACACCGCAGCCCGTCGATTTCTACAGCCGCTGACGAGGCCGGGCCATGAATGACGTATCGGTCATTGATCGTTTCCTCGACACCTTTTCGCGCTACATCGACTCGGGCTTCGGCCTGCTGCACGGCGAGGTGGCATTCCTCACGGCCACGCTGATCGTCATCGACATGACGCTCGCCGGGCTGTTCTGGGCGATGGGCCATGCCACCGGCCAGGGCGAGGACGTAATCGCCAAGCTCATCCGCAAGGTGCTGTACGTCGGTGCCTTCGCCTACATCATCGGCAACTTCAACACCCTGGCGGGCATCCTGTTCCGGTCTTTTGCCGGACTGGGCCTGACGGCCAGCGGCTCGACCTTGAGCATGGGCAACTTCCTGCAACCGGGACGGCTGGCCAAGGCCGGTATCGACGCGGCGGCGCCCATCCTCGACCAGATCCGGGAGATGGCGGGCTTCCCAGAGGTCTTCATCCACATCGCGCCCATCGTCGTGCTGTTCCTCGCGTGGCTGGTGGTCATCGTCAGCTTCTTCGTGCTGGCGGTGCAGCTTTTTGTCACGCTGATCGAGTTCAAGCTGACCACGCTGGCGGGCTTCGTGCTGGTGCCGTTCGCCCTCTGGAACAAGACTGCGTTCCTCGCCGAGAAGGTCTTGGGCAACGCGGTGTCCTCAGGCATCAAGGTACTGGTGCTTGCCGTCATCGTGGGCATCGGCTCGGGGCTGTTCGCCGAATTCCGGATACCGCCGGGCTCCGAGCCCTCCATCGACCAGGCACTGGTCATCATGCTGGCTTCGCTGTCACTGCTGGCCCTGGGCATCTTCGGTCCGGGCATTGCGACGGGCTTGGTATCGGGCGGCCCGCAGCTCGGCGCTGGCGCGATGGCCGGTGCTGCCGTTGGGGCGGCCGGCGCCGCCGTCGCGGTCGGCGCAGCGGCCTCTGGCGTCGGCAGCGCCGTGGCGGCTGGGGCGCGCATGGCACCCGCCGCCGCGAGGATGGCTGGGGACGGGGCCCGCTCGATGGCATCGACCGCCGGCAGCGCCCGGTCGGCGTACCAGGCAGGTTCCGCCCCGGCCGGTGGCAGCCTCAAGGGTGCCCCCGCCGGCGTGGGCAACGTGGCCAAGACCGGTGCGCAGGCCGCCGGACAGAAGGTGGCCGACGGAGCGCGCTCGATGAAGGAGCGTGTCGCTGCTTCCTTCCGACCCGATGACGCCGGATCGGCATCGGGGGCAGCTGCTGGGACGCAGAGCACCAGCGAAGCCGCCGCACGACCTCCATCCACCGAGCAGCCGGCCTGGGCCAAGCGCCTGCATCGCAGGCAGCAACTCACCCATGCCGCGACCACCGCCGCCCACACGCTGCGTGGCGGCGATGGCGGCAGCTCCAGCCAGGGCCCAAGCCTTCGCGATTCCGATTCATAAGGAGAACTCCCATGCGATTCAAACGACCGCAGCTGCGCTACGCCGACACACCGCAACCTGCCACTCCGTACCAAGCCGCAGGCCAGGTGTGGGACGAGCGTATCGGCTCGGCCCGCGTGCAGGCAAAGAACTGGCGTTTCATGGCACTGGGCTGCCTCACCTTGGCCGTGCTGATGGCGGGCGGCCTGGTCTGGCGTTCCGCGCAGTCCATCGTGACGCCCTACGTGGTGGAGGTGGACAACGCGGGCCAGGTGCGCGCGGTCGGCGAGGCCGCCACGCCATATCGACCCAACGATGCGCAGATGGCCTATCACCTGGGCCGCTTCATCGGGCTGGTGCGCTCGCTGTCCATCGACTCCATCGTCGTGCGGCAGAACTGGCTCGATGCCTACAACTACACCACGGACAAGGGTGCCGTGGCGCTCAACGAGTACGCCCGCGTGAACGATCCGTTCGCGCGCATCGGCAAGGAGTCGGTGACGGTGCAGATCAGCAGCGTGACCCGCGCCAGCGACCAGTCGTTCAACGTGCGCTGGACGGAGACGCGCTTTGTGAACGGTGCGCTGGATCGCACCGAACGCTGGAACGCAGTGGTTTCCATCGTGCAGCAGACCCCTCGCACCGAGCAGCGGCTGCGCAAGAACCCCCTGGGCATCTACGTCAACGGGCTGTCGTGGAGCCGTGAGCTGGAAGGAAACGAAGGAGCAAAACCATGAATGATCTTTTGCGTAAATCCGCCTTGCCGGCGATCCTGCTGGCATCCACCGTCCTGTTTGCAGGCTGCGCTTCGCAGGGCAAGCCGCCGCCGGCCATCTCGCTCGATGAGCCGGTGCAGGCCCAGCCGCTGCCGGAGCCACCCAAGCCGGTGGAGGTGGTCACGGTGCCCCAGCCGCTCGCGCTGCCGTCGCAGCTGAAGCCGCTGCCCGAAGGTGAAGAAGCCAAGCCTGCGCCAGAGCCTGCCGACGAAAAGGTGCGCGTGTCGCGTGCCAATGCCGAGGCCCGTGTGGCGCCCACGCGCGAGGGCTACGTCAATGCGATCCAGGTGTGGCCCTTCACCGATGGCGCGCTGTACCAGGTCTATGCAGCCGTGGGCCGCGTGACGGTGGTTTCGCTGCAACCGGGCGAGGAACTGGTGACGGTGGCCGCTGGCGATACCGTGCGCTGGATCGTTGGGGACACATCGAGCGGCAGCGGTGATGCGTTGCGCGTCAACGTGATGGTCAAGCCCATCCGCTCGGGCCTCAAGACCAATCTGGTCGTCACTACCAGCCGGCGCACCTATCTGCTGGAGCTGACCTCGACTGAGAAGACATGGATGGCTTCGGTGTCCTGGGAGTACCCCAAGGACAAGATGCTGGCCCTGCAGCGCCAGGCGCAGGCGGCCAGCACTGCCGCTTCGGTCGATACTGGCCTGTCGCTGGAGAAGATCCGTTTCCGCTACGCAGTCAGCGGCAGCAATCCGCCGTGGAAGCCGCTGCGCGCCTTCGATGACGGCGAGAAGGTCTACATCCAGTTCCCGCCGGGCATCGCCCAGGGCGAACTGCCGCCGCTGTTCGTGATCGGTGCGCAGGGCGATGGGCAGTTGGTGAACTACCGCTTCCGCTCGCCGTACTACATCGTCGATCGCCTGTTCGGCGCGGCCGAGCTGCGCCTGGGTGGCGGCAAGGGCACTGAAGGCGACGTGGTGCGGATTGAGCGCACGGATGGTGCTTCGAGTGGCACGCGGAGGAACTGACCATGAGCCAGGACGATTCTCCTGACCTTGCGCCGCAGGCGGGCAAGGTGGCACCCGAGGCGGTGGCGCTGCGCGCGCAGCCGCGTCCGGTCACGCGCCTGAACCGACGCACGCTGGCCATCCTCACCGGCGGCCTGTCGGTTGCCGTGCTCGGAGCCACGATCTGGTCATTGCAGCCGCACCGGCGCAATGCAGGCGAGCAGACCGAGCTGTACAACGTAGATCGTGTCTCTAAGTCCGAAGGGCTGGACGGCCTGCCTTCGGACTATTCCAAACTGCCCGCGAAGGTGCCCGAGCTGGGGCCGCCGCTGCCGGGCGATCTCGGCCCGGCGATCGTGAAGTCGCAGCAGCCGGCGACGCCCACCTATGCGCCGCCGGGCAACGACCCGGATGATGCACGGCGCAAGGAGGCCGATGCCGCAGCGGCTTCGTCGGTATTCTTCCGCTCGGGCACGCCCGGCAAGACGAGTGCGCCAGCGACCGCGCAAGTCGCCGCCGCCGGTTCGGCATCGACCTTGGCGGGGTTCGATCCTCTGGCTGCCGGGCCGGCCTCGACGGCGGCCCAACCCACCGACCCCACCGCTGCGCAGAACCGGCAAGACCAGAAAGAGGCTTTCCTGAAAGGCGGTTCTACGGAAACCCTCAATTCCGGCAATCTGCAGATGCCAGCCTCGCCGTACCAGGTCATGGCTGGGACCGTGATCGCGGGTGCGCTGGTGACGGGTATCAAGTCCGATCTTCCGGGCGACGTGATCGCCACCGTGACGGAGCCGGTCTATGACACGGCCACGGGCAAGTTCCTGCTGATCCCGCAGGGCTCGCGCATCCAGGGCAAGTACAACAGCCAAGT
This sequence comes from Acidovorax sp. PRC11, assembly GCF_031844105.1. NCBI lineage: Bacteria > Pseudomonadati > Pseudomonadota > Betaproteobacteria > Burkholderiales > Comamonadaceae > Acidovorax > Acidovorax sp. PRC11. The sequence continues at coordinate 326,162 of NZ_JAUZUQ010000001.1, forward strand.
GAGCTACGGGCAAAGCCGCGTGCAGGTGGTGTGGAACCGCATCATCCTGCCCGACACGTCGTCGCTGAAGCTCGACAACCTCGCGGGCACCGATCCTGCCGGCTACGCCGGCCTGGAGGATGGCGTCGATTGGCACTGGGATCGCGTCTTCGCGGGCGCGGCGCTGACCACGTTGCTGGGCGTGGGCGCCGAGTTGGCCGCGCCGCAGAACCGGCAGGACGGCAACCGCGTCATCATCGCCGGGCGCGACAGCCTGCAGGACAGCGTGAACCAGGTCGGCCAGGAGATGACCCGGCGCAACATGAACATCCAGCCCACCCTGACCGAGCGGCCGGGCCTGCCGGTGCGCATCATCGCCAACCGCGACCTCGTCTTGCGTCCGTACCAGCCCTTGTTCTTCAACCGGGGAGCCGCGAAATGAACACCTCCAAGAAACTGCGGCTGGGGCCGCTGCCCAAGACCGAGGCCACGAAGCTCACGTTCTCTTGCCCGACCAGTCTGAAGGCTGAACTCGACCGCTATGCCGCGCTGCACGCACAGACCTACGGCGAGGCGGCCGATGCGGCCACGCTGATCCCGCACATGCTAGAGGCGTTCATGGCGGGGGACCGGGGCTTTAGGCGGGTGGATGCCAAGCGCAAAGCGCAGAAGAGCCTGCCGGCGCACACGCCTGGCTGAACTTGCTAAGATGGCACCATGCACGGGTAGGTGCTGGCCGTCCGCAATGGCAAAGTTCACTCACTACCAATGGCGATTTCCATTGGAATCTTGGTCGGATTCCTACTGAGCGGACCCTAGGAGTCTTCGATTGAGAAACCAATGAAGATGAACACCATCACATGGGCCGATCTGGCCCGCCTCAAGAAGGCCGCCAAGGCGGCCAAAGCCACACTCCCCGACCTGACGCATATGCAACGGCTCAATGCCGTTGCCGCGGCCGAGTATGGAGTGCGCCACTTCCACGAGCTGGAGAAGCGCTACGAAGCGCAATTGGCCAGCCACGTGGACATGGACGGCGGTGCGCACCACTGCCGCTTCTGCTCCTTCACCTTTGATGGAAGGCTGCCCGCTGACATCAAGGCGCACAGCGAGCGGCATCAGCTCTTCGAGGAAGCGCAGGCGACGCTGGGCTTCGTGCCCATGCCGTACAAGGAGCGCGAGCAGGTCAAGCGCACCGGGTACGACTGGATGCGTTCGCCCGACCAGGGAACTCAGCGCCAAGGTGCGCTGGCTGTTCTGCTGTCCCACTTCGAGCGTTCGATGGAGCGCGCCGTTGACGGTGGGCGCTGGCACAAGCACCCGTACTTCGTGGAGTACCTGGCGTATGCGCTGCCCGGCGCTGCCTTTGTCCCTGAGTCGATCCGGCAGCGGCTCGCCAACGAGTTCGGCGAGCAGCCTGGGGTCATTCTGACCGGTTCGACGGACTGGCCGTCGCAGGCCGCCGTCAAGGTGACCCGTTCGACCCCAGATGCCGCTGCCTCTGTGCGGCTTCGCGAAAGCGTGTCGCAGGCGGCGAAAACTGCCGCAGAGGCGTCGATCGCTGCCTGACTGGTTCCTCCACGGAGGGGGAAACCCCCTCCAGAGCATGACGGTGTTTGCCACCGCCATGCTCCCATGTGGCACCTAGCCCACGCAGGCCAACCACCAAAGAGTGACCGATCCAGGCCTAACTGCCTGTGGCGTAAGGGGTTTTAGGCCGGTGCAGGTCCACAGCGGGGACTTGACATCGGACATTTTTCATGGGCGCGACGCAGGGGGCGACGCCGTCCGTCGGGCGCCCCGCCTGCAGGGCGTTCCGATCAGAGGCCGATGGCGGCGATGCCCGCGCGGGCGATCTGCGCGTCCTCGCTCGACTTCACGCCGCTCACGCCGACGGCGCCCAGGCACTGGCCGTCCTTCATGATCGGCACGCCGCCTTCCAGCATGCCGTCGATGAACGGCGCCGTGAGGAAGGCCGTGCGGCCCCCGTTGATGGTGTCTTCGTAGAACTTGCTCTCGCGGCGGCCCAGCGCGGCCGTGCGGGCCTTGCCGGGCGCGATGTGCGACGACAGCGGCGCGGCGCCGTCCAGGCGCTGCAGCGACAGCAGGTGGCCGCCGTCGTCCACGATGGCGATGGTCACGGCCCAGCCGTTGCTGGCGGCCTCGGCTTCCGCGGCGGCGGCGATCTTCTTGACGTCGGCGTATTCGAGTGCGTGTCGGGTCTTCATGGAATGGTTTCGGGAAATGAGGGGAAATGGAACGGGAGCGGGAATGCGGAACACCGCGACCGCGACTGGCAGTGCGGTACCTCGTGCAGGATAGCGCCCGCCAGGGGCCCCTTCGGACGGATTCCCGGCAAAACACTCCATCCCAAAAGGTCGGGAGTGGCAAAGGTTATTTGAAAGCTGCCTGAAAGCCTCCACCTAGAATTTGTCCGTCTGCGATGTGCAGGCCTCAACAGGCAAAGGGAGAGAACGACAATGATGAACGACCGGGTCACCACCTACGACTCCGCGGGATACGGCATCTCGCAGGAGCAGCGGCACCGCGTGCTGCGCAATACCTACTGGCTGCTCGCGCTGAGCATGCTGCCCACGGTGCTGGGCGCATGGCTCGGCGTGGCCACGGGCATCACGGAGTCCCTGCGGGGCGGCGTGGGCCTCATCGTCTTCCTGGGCGGCGCGTTCGGCTTCATGTTCGCCATCGAGAAGACCAAGAACTCCGCGGCCGGCGTTCCCGTGCTGCTGGGCTTCACGTTCTTCATGGGCCTGATGCTGTCGCGCCTCATCGGCATGGTGCTGGGCTTCAAGAACGGCACCGACCTCATCATGACGGCCTTCGCGGGCACCGCGGGCGTGTTCTTCGTCATGGCCAGCCTCGCGAGCGTCATCAAGCGCGACCTCTCCGGCATGGGCAAGTGGCTCTTCGTGGGCGCCATGGTGCTGGTGGTCGGCTCGGTGATCAACGTCTTCGTGGGCTCCTCGGCCGGCATGATGGCGATCTCGGTGGCGGCCATCGGCATCTTCAGCGCCTACATGCTCTACGACCTGAAGCAGATCCTGGACGGCGGCGAGACGAACTACATCAGCGCGACGCTGGCGCTGTACCTGGACGTCTTCAACGTGTTCCAGAGCCTGCTGGCCCTGCTGGGCATCATGGGCGGCGAGCGCGACTGACCGCCCCGGTGCCCCCACGCTGGTCCGGGGCCACCGCTCCCGTCCGCACGAAGAAGGCCTCCGCCCCGCGAGGCCTTTTTCTTTTTTGGCGGTGCCGTCACGTCCTTCGCGGCGCTCCGCCCTCAATGATCCGGCCGCACTGCCGATAATGTCTGGAAGATGCCTTACCGCCGCTCCCCCACCCGCCCGGCCGCGCCGTGCCCACGCCCACGCGCTGCGTGGGTCGCCGCGTGCCTGGCCGCGCCCCTGCTGCTCGCGGGCTGCGACATTCCCGGGCTGGGGCCGGACCCGCGCGCCGTGCAGAAGGAGTCCGAGGCCAAGGCCATCGGCGGTGCCTGCCGGCACGCCCTGCGCGGGCTGGAGGACTGCTTCACCCTCAATCCGAAGGCGGCCAAGGCCCAGGTGTTCGCCGGCTGGAAGGAGATGGACCAGTACATGCGCGAGAACAAGCTCGAGGGAGCGCCCTCGGTGCTGAGCAACCTGGAGAAGCCGCCGGCCGCGCCCGCGGCGCCGGCCCGCCGCAGCGAGGCCGAGACGCGCGAAGGCGGGGCCGGACGCAGCCGCAGCTGACGACGCCGACGCTGCCCCTGCGGGCCCGGCCTCCGCGCGGGGCGGCCGGGTTGCGCCGAGGCGTTCAGGCGCGCTCGAACACCGCCATGCTCTCCACGTGCGCCGTGTGGGGGAACATGTTCACCACGCCGGCCGCCACGCAGCGGTAGCCCGCCTGGTGCACCAGCAGGCCCGCGTCGCGCGCGAGCGTCGCCGGGTTGCAGCTCACGTAGACGATGCGCTGCGGCGGCGTCCAGCCTTCGGCCGAGGCCGGCAGGGGCGGCGCGTCTTCCGCGCCGATGCGCGCCTGGTGGATGTCGGCCAGCGCCTTGGCGAGGGCGAATGCGCCCTCCCGCGGAGGATCGACCAGCCATTTGCCCGCCACGCCGTCGGCGATCAGCATCTCCGGCGTCATCTCGAACAGGTTGCGCGCCACGAAGGTGGTGGCGGCCAGCGCCTGCCCCTGCGGACGGCCCTCCTGGTTCTTGCGGTAGTTCTCGCGCGAGCGGGCCACCAGCGCCTCGCTGCCCTCGATGCCGACGACCTCGCGGGCCAGGGTGGCGATGGGCAGCGTGAAGTTGCCCAGGCCGCAGAACCAGTCGATCACGCGGTCGTCGCGGCCGGCATCCAGCAGGCGCAGGGCGCGCGTCACCAGCACGCGGTTGATGTGCGGGTTCACCTGCGTGAAATCGGTGGGCTTGAACGGCATGGTGATGCCGAAATCCGGCAGCGCATAGGCGAGCTGCGGGCCGCCTTCGTCCAGCAGGCGCACGGTGTCCGGCCCCTTGGGCTGCAGCCACCACTGCACGCCGTGCGCGGCGGCGAAGGCGCGCAGCCGGTCGAGGTCGGCGTCCGAGAGCGGCTCCAGGTGGCGCAGCACAAGGGCGGTGACGTCATCGCCGCAGGCCAGCTCGATCTGCGGGCAGGTGTCGCGCGCATCCATGGAGGCGATCAGCTCGCGCAGCGGCATGAGCAAGGCGCTCACGTGGGGCGGCAGCACCGGGCAGACCTCCATGTCGGCGATGTAGCGGCTCTTGCGCTCATGGAAGCCCACCAGCACCTTGCCCTTCTTGGCGACGTGGCGCACGGCGAGGCGCGCGCGGTAGCGGTAGCCCCAGGCCGGACCCTCGATGGGGCGCAGCACCATCTCGGCCTTCACCTTGCCCAGGTGCCAGAGGTTGTCCTCCAGCACGCGCTGCTTCACGGCCACCTGCGCGCCGACGTGCAGGTGCTGCATCTTGCAGCCGCCGCAGGCGCCGGCATGCAGCCCGAAATGCGGGCAGCCGGGGCGCACGCGCTGGGGCGACTCGCGGTGGATGGCGGTGAGGCTGGCCTGCTCCCAGTTGTTCTTCTTGCGGTGGGTGTTGGCGCTCACCCATTCGAAGGGCAAGGCGCCGTCGATGAAGACGACCTTGCCGTCGGGCCTGCGGGCCACGCCCTGGGCATCCATGTCCATGGACGTGACCTCCAGCCAGCCGGGCGGAAGATCGGCGGCACCGGGGGCCGGTGCGGGGAGTTCGGGGATCTGAAGATTCGCGGTGTCATCGGTGGGGTCGCTCATCCCCCGATTGTCTCAGGCCCGCCGGACCGCCAACGAGTACGGCGGTCGGCGCCGGTCAGCTGCGCGCGGGACGCACGAGGCGCGGCACCGGGTCGTAGGGGGGCAGGCCCCGGCGCGCGGCGGGCATCGAGGCAGCGGCGGGCAGGCGGTTGAATTCCACCTGGCAGTCGCTGGAATCGAGCGAGAACACCATCGTGCTGCCCGGCGCGACGGCCGGCAGGGTCTGGTGGATCTGCCGCGACAAATCGACCGGCGGGGTCTGCGAGCGGTAGATCACCTGCTGGGCGGGCGAATAGACGATGTAGCAGGCGGCGGACGCGGCGGCACTCCAGAGCCCCGCGGACAGCGCGGCGGCGTACAGGGCGAAACGGCAGGCGGTCATCGGGAACTCCTCGGAAAGGGGCGCGGGCGGGAACCGGGGCCACCGGGAGCGGTGGATCGCCGCGCCACACGGTGCTGCCGGAGATTATTGCGGACATTGCGCGGCTCAGGACCGCGTTGCGCGCGCTTCCAGCGCCAGGTGGAAGGAATGCTTCACCTCTTCCATCACCGCGTAGGTGCGGGTTTCGCGCACGCCGGGCAATTGCCAGAGCACCTCGCCGGCGAACTGGCGGTAGGCGTTCATGTCGGCCTGCCGCGTCTTGAGCAGGTAGTCGAAGCCACCGGCCACCATGTGGCACTCCATGATGGCGGGATGCACCTGCACGGCGGCTTTGAACTGGTCGAACACGTTCGGCGTGGTGCGGTCGAGCAGCACCTCGACGAACACCAGCATGCCGGCACCGAGCTTCTGGGGATTGAGCCGTGCCTCGTACCCCAGGATGTAGCCCTCCCGCGTGAGCCGCTGCACCCGCGCCAGCACCGCCGTAGGCGAGAGCGCGACGCTTTCCGCGAGCTTGAGGTTGGCGATGCGGCCGTCGCTTTGCAGGATCGCCAGGATCTTGCGGTCTATGCGATCCAGTTCCTCCATGACACCTCCAACTTACAGTGAATGATTCATCGATATCACGTATTTTTACGCATTCATTCGTCGAACAGAGACGGATGATGGCGGAAATTCACTCCACTGCCCCGTCGCCATGAACGCCCCTCAGCCGCTCCTGCATTCCGCCCCGTTCGCCGACTTCGCCCCGCATGCCGGCGCGCCCCTCGCCTCGCCCCTGCGCCAGGCCATCGCGGCGGCCTGCCGCATTCCCGAGCCGGACGCCGTGGCGCCGCTGCTGGAGGCCGCACGGATCGACGGGCCCGCGGCCGGGCGCGTGCAGGCGCTGGCGATGCGGCTGGCCGGCGGGCTGCGCGAGCGCAAGGCGGCCAGCGGCCGGGCCGGCTGGGTGCAGGGGCTGCTGCAGGAGTTCGCGCTGTCCTCGCAGGAGGGGGTGGCCCTGATGTGCCTGGCGGAGGCGCTGCTGCGCATTCCGGATGCCGCCACGCGCGACGCGCTGATCCGCGACAAGATCGGCGGCGGCGACTGGGAGGCGCACCTGGGCAAGAGCCCCTCGCTGTTTGTGAACGCCGCCACCTGGGGCCTGCTGCTCACGGGCCGGCTGGTGGCGACCCACAGCGAGCAGGGCCTGGGCGCGGCGCTGCGGCGCATCACCGCGCGCGGCGGCGAGCCGCTGGTGCGCAAGGGCGTGGACGTGGCGATGCGCATGATGGGCGAGCAGTTCGTGACGGGCGAGACCATCGGCCAGGCGCTGTCGAACGCCCGCCCGCGCGAGGCGCAGGGCTTCCGCTACTCCTACGACATGCTGGGCGAGGCCGCGCTCACCGGGGCCGACGCCGAGCGCTACCTGCAGTCGTACGTGGATGCGATCCACGCCATCGGCACGGCATCGGCGGGCCGCGGCCCCTACGAAGGCCCCGGCATCTCCATCAAGCTCTCGGCACTGCACCCGCGCTACAGCCGGGCCCAGCACGCCCGGGTGATGCAGGAGCTGTTCCCCCGCGTGCTGGGGCTGGCGGAGCTGGCGCGCGGCTACGACATCGGGCTGAACATCGACGCCGAGGAAGCCGACCGGCTGGAGATTTCGCTCGACCTGCTCGAAGCGCTGTGCGAGGCGCCCTCGCTCGCGGGCTGGAACGGCATCGGCTTCGTCATCCAGGCCTACCAGAAGCGCTGCCCGTTCGTGATCGATTACGTGGTCGATCTCGCGCGGCGCTCGGGCCACCGCCTGATGGTGCGGCTGGTGAAGGGCGCCTACTGGGACAGCGAGATCAAGCGCGCGCAGGTGGACGGACTCGCGGACTACCCGGTCTACACGCGCAAGGCGCACACCGACGTGTCGTACATCGCCTGCGCGCGCCGGCTGCTGGCCGCGCCGGATGCCGTGTATCCGCAGTTCGCCACGCACAACGCCCACACGCTGGCCGCGATCCACGAGCTGGCCGGGCCGGAGCGCTACGCGCCGGGCCAGTACGAGTTCCAGTGCCTGCACGGCATGGGCGAGCCGCTCTACGAGCAGGTGGTGGGCGCGGCGGGCCTGAACCGGCCGTGCCGGGTGTATGCGCCCGTCGGCACGCACGAGACGCTGCTGGCCTACCTGGTGCGGCGGCTGCTGGAGAACGGTGCCAACACCTCGTTCGTGAACCGGGTGGCCGACGCCACGCTGCCGCTGGACAGCCTGGTGGCCGACCCCGTGGCCGCCGTGGCCGCGGAAACGCCGCCCGGCCGGGCGCACCCGCGCATTCCGCTGCCGCCGGCCCTCTACGGCACGGAGCGGCGCAATTCCGCCGGGCTGGACCTGGCGAGCGACGCGGTGCTGGAGCCGCTGGCCGATGCGCTGCGGCAGCATGCGCAGCAGGCCTGGGAGGCGGCTCCGCTGCTGGCCGGCCCGGCGGAGGGCGGGCCGCGCGAGCCGGTGCGCAATCCCGCATGGCATGCCGACGTGGTGGGCACCGTGCAGGAGGCCACCGAAGGCGATGCCGCGCAGGCCCTGCAGTGGGCGCAGGAGGCTGCGCCTGCCTGGGCCGCCACACCGGCCGCGGCACGCGCCGCCGCGCTGCGCCGCGCCGCCGATGCACTGGAAGAGCGCATGCCCGCCCTGCTCTCGCTGCTGGTGCGCGAGGCAGGCAAGACCTGCGCGAACGGCGTCGCCGAAGTGCGCGAGGCGGTGGATTTCCTGCGCTTCTATGCCGCGCAGGCGGATTCGCAATCGGCCGGCGGCGGCTGGGCGCCGCTGGGCCCCGTGGTCTGCATCAGCCCCTGGAATTTCCCGCTCGCGATCTTCATGGGCCAGGTGGCCGCGGCGCTCGCCGCGGGCAACACGGTGCTGGCCAAGCCCGCGGAACAGACCCCGCTGGTGGCGGCGGAGGCCGTGCGCATCCTGCACGGCGCGGGCGTGCCGCGCGGCGCGGTGCAATTGCTGCCGGGCCGCGGCGAGACCGTGGGCGCGCGGCTGGTGGGCGATGCGCGCGTGATGGGGGTGCTGTTCACCGGCTCCACCGACGTCGCCCGCATCCTGCAGCGCAGCGTGGCGGGCCGGCTGGATGCCGCGGGCCGGCCGGTGCCGCTGATCGCCGAGACGGGCGGGCAGAACGCGATGATCGTGGACTCCTCCGCGCTCGCGGAGCAGGTGGTGGCGGACGCCGTCGCCTCCGCTTTCGACAGCGCGGGCCAGCGCTGCTCGGCGCTGCGCGTGCTGTGCCTGCAGGAGGACGTGGCCGACCGCGTGCTCGAGATGCTGCGCGGCGCGATGGCGGAACTGCAGGTGGGCCGCCCCGACCGGCTGGCGGTGGACGTGGGCCCGGTCATCGACGACGAGGCGCGCGCGGGCATCCTGCGGCACATCGACGCCCTGCGCGCGAAGGGCCGCAGGGTGCACCAGGTGCCGGTGCCGCGGGAGGCCGATGCCGCGGGCACCTACGTGCCGCCCACGCTGATCGAACTGAAGGACCTTTCGGAGCTGGAGCGCGAGATTTTCGGGCCGGTGCTGCACGTGGTGCGCTATCCGCGCAGCGGGCTCGACGCGCTGCTGGACCAGATCGCCGCGACCGGCTACGGGCTCACGCAGGGGCTGCACACGCGCATCGACGAAACCGTGGAACGCGTGCTGCGCCGCGCGCGCGCCGGCAACCTCTACGTGAACCGCAACATGGTGGGCGCAGTGGTCGGCGTGCAGCCGTTCGGCGGCGAAGGCCTCTCCGGCACGGGGCCGAAGGCGGGCGGCCCGCTCTATCTGCTGCGGCTGGTGGCGCAGGCGCCTGCGGGCGCGGCGCGCACCGCCGTCGCCGCGGTGGGCACGGACGCTGCCGCGGTACGCGGCGTGCCGGGTGAGCGTCCGGCCATGGCCCCGCTGCAGGCGCTCGCGGACTGGGCGGCCACGGCGCGCCACACCGCACTGCACGCCGCCTGCGCCGCCTTCGCCCGGCAATCGCCCGCAGGCGCCGTGGTGCTGCTCCCGGGCCCTACCGGGGAGCGCAACCAGTACAGCGTGCTGCCGCGCGAGCGCGTCCTGTGCCTGGCCGGCAGCGATGCCGACCGGCTGCTGCAACTGGCCGCGGTGCTGGCCGTGGGCGGCCATGCCGTGTGGCCCGCTTCCGCGGCCACGCTGCACGCCACCCTGCCCCCGGCGGTACAGGAGCGCACGGTGCTGGTGGCCGATTGGCAGGCCCCGGCAGTGGCCCTGGATGCGGTGCTGCACCACGGCACGCCCGAGGGACTGCGCGACGTCTGCCGGGCAGTGGCGGCGCGCCCCGGGCCGATCGTGGGCGTCTCGGGCCATGCACCCGGCGATGCGAACGTGGCGCTGGAACGCCTGGTGGCGGAGCGGGCGGTGAGCATCAACACGGCCGCGGCGGGCGGCAATGCGAGCCTGATGACGATGGATTGACAGGCTTGGCGCACCGGTCGTATCGGCAGGGAATCGGGGCCTGACGGCCCTGGGCGGGTCACCGGACAGCGCGCCGGCCGGCACGCTCTTGCGCCAGAACGTCAGGACTCAGGATGCCGTTTCCCGCGTCCCGACGCGGGCCAGGCCCCGCATGACGTGCACCACCTGCGGCTGGTCCACCAGCACGCATGGTTTGCCGGTGCGGCGGCAGTGGTCCTGCACGCGCCAGTAGTCGTCGTGGCTGACACAACCGGTCTGGCAGATGACGAAATCGGCGGCCCGCAGGCTGGCCTCGAACGCGGCGGGGTCGTCTTGCGTGGAGGCCGCTTCCTGCTGTATGTCCGCGGCATCGGAGGCCGAAGCGAATGCCTCCGCACCACCGAAGGGCTGCGCAACCAGCGCGCCGCGCGGACCCCGGGCGATGCACACGACGGACTTCCTTATCGTGGCGGACGTCCCGCTCAGCTCCGGTGCGGCGGCCAGCGCCGGCATGGAGCCCGTAGCCACGCCCGGCGCCGTGTCGCGCGCCCCGGCATGCCACTGCCAGTGCAGCACCTCGCGCATCAGGCACTGCAGGCGGTGCGTCAGCCCCTCCACCTGCCGGGCCAGCGCGCGGCGCCGGCGCAGGCCGGGCAGCGCCTCTTCCTGCACGCGCCGGTCTTCCTGCGCATAGGCCAGCGCTGTCTCGGCCACGATCGCGCGCGCCCGCAGCCGCACCGCTTCGGCCTGCAGATCCTCGATGCGGCGCGCCTGCGCCGCAAGATCGCGGCTGCAGCGCCGCTGCGCGCGGCCGTATTCGGCGAGCAATGCGCGGTGCTCGGCGAGCACCGGTTCCGGACCAGCTTCCATGCCTTCTTCCTCCTGGGCGCAGGGCCCGTACGGCGCTCAAGGTAAGCGGACGCTCCGCCATCGCCGTACCGCCCTTCCCGATAACCATTCGACGAATATTTGTATTGATAAGCATTCTCATTCAGTGCTACACTGCAGTCAATCGCCGACCCCACCGCCTCCCAGGCGATCGGGCCAGCCGCTCCAGACAGGTTTCATCGTGGGGCGACTCCGGGCCCGTCAAGGGTCCCAAGGGTCGTTTTTGCCAGCCAACGGTTTTCCCGCGTAGCCAGGCTTTTTTTGCGATGACCTGCCAAGGCCTTTCTTCGGCTTATCCGGTTTCTCCGGCACAACGGCGTGCAGGGCGCGGGGCATTCAGCATGCCGCGCCGTCTCGTCTCGCGGCACCCAGGCCCTTCCATGTATGCGCAGGCTCAGTGCGCTGCTCGCCTCACGCGCCGCCTTCGCCCCGCCGCAGCAGCACGATCACGAAACACGCCCCCAGCCCCGAGGTGACGATGCCCACGGGCAGCTCCTGCGCGCCCAGCAGCGTGCGGGCGACGAGGTCGCTCGCCAGCAGCAGCACGGCGCCCAGCGCCACCGCGGCGGGCGACGACGCGCCGTGCAGCGGCCCCTTCCAGCGGCGCGCGAGGTGCGGCACCATGAGTCCGACAAAGCCGATCAGGCCGGTGAGCGCGACGCAGCAGGCCGTGGCGAAGGCCGCCACCACGAAGGTCTGCGTGCGCAGCCGCTGCGGGTCCACGCCCAGGCTGTGGGCGGTGTCGTCGCCCGCCAGCAGCGCATCGAGCGCCCGGTGGCGCCGGGCGACGAACAGCACCGGCACCAAGAGGCCCGCGCCGGCCAGCCAGAGGTTGTCCCAGCGGGCGAGCCCCAGCCCGCCGAGCGACCAGAAGACGACGGAATGCGCGGCGCGCTGGTCTCCCGCGAAGATCAGCGCATGCGTGAGCGCGCCGAACAGGAACGAGACCGACACGCCGGCCAGCACGGTCCGCGCGGGCCCCTGCCCCGCGCCGCCGCGCACGATCAGCAGCACCGCCGCGGCCGCGACGAGTGCGCCCGCGAACGTGGCGAGCGGCAACGTCCACATGCCGAGCGCCGTGCCGGCGAACGTGATCACGGCCACCGCGCCGGCCGATGCGCCCGACGAGAGCCCGAACAGGAAGGGATCGGCGAGGTCGTTGCGCGTGGTCGTCTGCAGCAGGCTGCCGACGAGCGCCAGCGCGCCACCCACCGCCATCGCGAGCAGCACGCGCGGCAGGCGCAGGTCGCGCACGATGGCCTGGGCCATCGCGGCACCGGAATCGGCGGGACCGCTGGGGCCGGTCAGGGCCGAAAGCACGTCGTGCACGCCGATCGGCACGCCGCCGGACATGAGCGACAGCATCACGAGCGCCACCACCGCGAACGGGAGCAGCCCCGGCATCCAGCGGCGCCAGCCCGCCCGCGGAGCACGCACGCTCACCGCGCGCTCCGCAGCGCCCGGGCGATCTTCTCGATGGCGTCGATGTTGGCCGGCCCGGGTGTCAGCTCGGCGTAGCGCAGCACGATGAAGCGGCCGTTGCGCACGGCATCCGTCAGGCGCATGGCGGGGTGCTCCCGCAGCACGCGCTCCAGGTGGTCCGGCCCCTGGCCGTTCTGGTAGTCGAGCAGGATGATGAACTGCGGATTGCGCCGCGCGACGGCCTCCCAGGCGGCGTTGCCCCAGCTCATGGGCAGGTCGTCCAGCACGTTGCGGCCGCCCGCGGCATCGATGAGCGCGGTGGGCATGGCGGCCCGGCCGGCGGTGAAGGGTTTGTCCTCGCCGGAGTCGTAGACGAAGACGCCCGGCCGGCCGGTGAGCGCAGGCCGCGCCGCGGCGGCCACGCGCGCGCGCCAGCCATCCACCAGCTGCCGTGCCTGCGCGCTGCGGCCGAACACCTGGCCCAGGCGCAGCATGTCGCCGTAGAGCAGCTCCATGGTGGCATGCGGCTTGTCGGCGCGGTTCTGCGCGCAGCTTTCGGTCAGCACCAGGGTCTGGATGCCGTGCCGCGCGAGCGTGTCGGGTGTCACCTCGCCTCCGGGCTGCATGCCGTAGTACCAGCCCGCGAAGAACAGATCGGGCCTAGCGGCCACCAGCGTTTCCAGCGTGGGGTACTTGGGCGCCAGCTCGGGCACCCCGTCCAGCGTGCGCAGCAGCGCCTCGCCGGTCTGCTTGTACCAGCCGGTGATGCCCGTCACGCCGACGAGCACGGGCCGCAGGCCGAGCGCGAGTGCCATCTCCGTCATGTTGAGGTCGTGTACGACCAGCCGCCGCGGGGGCTTGTCGATGCGCAGCGGCTCGCCGCAGTTGGAAACCGTCACGGGGTATGAGGCGTCGGCCGCGTGCGCGCCCTGCCCCATCGCCAGTCCCGCGGCGGATACCCAGGCCAGCGCCACGGCCACGGCCACGATCCGGCGCCGCCATCCGTTCATGGTCATGCCGCCCCCCGCTCGAACGACCACAGCAGGCCGCCATGCCGGGGATGGCGCGTGTGCACCAGCTCCATGCCGAACACCTGCGAGACGCATTCGCCGCGCAGCGCCTCGGCGGGCGGGCCTTCCGCGGCGAGCCGGCCGGACTGCAGCACCCAGACCCGGTCGGCGAACGACGGCACCAGCGCCAGTTCGTGCAGCACGGCGACCACGGTGATGCCCAGGCCGCGCACCAGCGCCAGCACGTCGGCGCGCGCCGCGAGATCGAGGTGGTTGGTGGGTTCGTCGAGCAGCAGCAGCTCCGGCGACTGGGCGAGCGCACGGGCCAGGTGCATGCGCTGGCGCTCCCCGCCGGAGAGGCTGGCCAGTGCGCGATCGGCCAGCGCCTGCACGCCGCAGGTGCGCAGTGCGTCCGCGACGGCGCGCGCATGGTCGGCAGCGGCCGTGCGGCCTTCGTGCGGCAGGCGGCCGAGCGCCACGTAGTCCCACGCGCGCAGGCCGCCCTGCGCCGCATCGTCCTGCCCGAGCACCGCCACGCAGCGCGCACGCTCGGCCGCCGGCCAGCGGGCCACGTCCTGCCCGAGCCAGCGCACCGCGCCCGCCGTGGGCGCGATGCGGCCCGCCAGCAGCTTCATAAGCGTGCTCTTGCCGGCACCATTGGGGCCGACCAGCGCCACGCATTCGCCCCGCGCGGCCTGCACGCCCACGCCCTGCAGCAGCCAGTCGCCGCGGGGCGAGCACCATCCGAGGCCCTGGGCCTGCAATGCGACCGACACGTCCGTCAGCCTTCCGAGCTCACAGCGTCCAGCGCAGCGCCAGCTCGAAGCTGCGAGGCGCGCCGAGCAGGATCTGGTCGGGGTAGAACGGGTCCGCCCAGGCCGCGTAGACCCGGTTGGTCAGGTTGCGGCCGCGCAGCGTGAGCTGGGTGCCCGGGGCGACGTCCACGCTCCAGGAAGCGTCCAGCACGCGGTAGGACGCGAGCCGCACGGTGTTCGCATCGCTGTGGAAGCGCTCGCCCACGTGCCGCAGCGAGGCCGAGACCTGCATGGGCCGGCCCGCCGTGAAGCGGTAGGCCGCGCCGACACTGCCCATCACCTTCGGTGCGTTGGGCGGGGTGTGGCCGGAGAACGAGGTGCCGTTGGCCAATTCGAAATCCTCGTAACGCGCGCGGTTCACGGCGAGCTGCGTCCACACGCTCCACGCCGCGTTGGGCCGCAGCGCGAGCGAGAGTTCCGCGCCGCGCGACTGCAGCGCGCCCGCCCGCGCGAGCGACTGGCCGCCCTGCCCGGCATAGACGTTGCGGCGCCCGGCGTCGTAGAGCGCGAGCGTCCATTCGCCGCGCTCCTGCCAGAAGCTCTGCTTGACGCCGACCTCGGCATTGCGCGCACGCGTCAGATCGAGCGGCTGCGTGGGCCCGAGCAGGAAGATGTTGTTGGCGGCCACGTCGGCGCCGGTCGCGGCCTGGGCGTAGAGCATGGTGCCCGGCGCGGCTTCCCAGGTCAGGCCCAATCGGCCGGTGGTCGGGTGCCAGGTCTTGCCATAGGGAAAGCCCCGCCGCGCCGCGCCGGCCGCATCGGTGGAGGTGCGGTCCAGTTCGATCGACTCGTGGCGCAGCCCGGCGACGAGCGCCACGGCGGGCGTGAGGCGCAGCCGGTCCTCCAGCGCGAGCGCCGTGTTGCGCAGGCGCGTGGTCTGCAACTGCTGCACGAGCGGGCCGTAGAAGCCGCGGTCGGGCGCCACGAGCGACACGCTGTCGCCCGGGAAATTCGCGGCGCCGGGGCGCGACAGGTCGGTGTGGCTGAATTCGAGCGCGGCGACGGCCCGGTTCTCCAGGCCCGCGATCCGGCCGTCCCATTGCAGCTCCGTCTTGTTGCCGGTGGTGGTCTGGTCCTGCGCGACGAAGAAGCGTTCGCGGTCCACCAGGCCGGTACCGGTGTTGAACGCGAGCACCTCGTTGTTCAGCCAGGAACGCGTGGCGGTGTAGCGGTAGAACTGGGTGCGCACCGCCCAGGCCGCATCGATGCGCCAGTCCGCGCCGGTGCGCAGCCAGGTCTCGCGCGCCTCGTTGCGGTTGTCCAGCACGTTGTAGTTGGTGCGCAGCGTGCGCCGGTCGATCGCCACCGGGCCCAGCACACTGCCGTTGAAGCCCGAGGTGTAGGTGCCCGAGACCACGCCCGGCTCCGCCTCGACGCCCGCGGAGCCGGCCGACACCAGCGGCGTGCCCCAGTAGGGATGGCCGCGGTCGCGCTGCACCTCCGCCGCCACGAACAGCCTGAGCCCGGGCTTGAGGTGCCAGTCCAGCCCGCCCGACAGGTGCCAGAGGCGCTGGCCGGTGTCGTGCACGAATCCGTCGCCGTCGGAGCCGCTGGCGTCCAGGCGGAAGTCCACGTCCTTCCAGGCCGTGGTGCCGCCGGCCCCGATGGAGAAGCGGCGTTCGCCGAACGAGCCGGCGGCAAGCGTCACCTCGGTCTCGACGGGCCCGCGGTGCGGCGCGCGCGTGACGAAGTTCACCGCACCGCCCGCGGCCCCCTCGCCCGACATCAGCGAGGCGGGCCCCTTGAGGAATTCGACGCGCTCCAGATGGGCCGTGCCCATGACGCGCGAGGTCATGTTCGGCGGGCCGATCTTGATGCCGTTGTAGAGGGTGTTGATCTGGCTGTTGGCGAAGCCGCGCATCGAGAACGCGGCCGGCTCGGCGGGGAAATCCCCGGCCAGCACGCCCACGGCCCCCTGCGCCGCCTCGGACACCGTGCGCAGCCCGCGCTCGGCCAGTTGCTCGCGCGGCACCACGTCGATCGAGGCCGGCGTTTCGCGCACGGTGAGCCCCAGGCGCGAGGCGGATGTGGCCGGCTGTGCCAGGCGCGGGGTTTCGGCGCGTTCGCGCACCTCGACCTGCGGCAGGGAGGCCACCGGGGCATCCTGCGGCGAAACGGACTGCGCCAGCGCGGCGACGGGCGCGGCCCCCAGCAGGAGGGCCCACGCGCGCGGACCGGGAACGGGAGAAAATGGCATGGCGTATTGTCGACGACGCCCGCGCAGGCGCGGGTGGGCAGGCAAGCGTGCAGGCCGCCCGCCGGAGTATCGGGAAAGTGGATGCCCCGCCACGGCGTGCAGGCGGGCGGGTGGCGACGATGTTAACGCAATCAGGTTGCATTAACAAACCTGCGTACCGGCCTCACGGCCCGGCCACGACACTGCACACCTGCCGGGCGGCGGGCAGCGCCCGACCACGCGGCATCACACGGACAGGAGCCACCCATTGAGCATCGCCCACCGCATCCGCATCGAAGACGTCACCACCCTCTCGGACGACTGGTACACATTGAAGAAGACCACGTTCTCGTTCCAGCGCAGCGACGGCAGCTGGCAGCGCCAGTCGCGCGAGACCTATGACCGGGGCAACGGCGCCACCATCCTCCTCTACGACCCGCGCCGCCGCACCGTGGTCCTCACCCGCCAGTTCCGCTATCCCGCCTTCGTCAATGGGCACGACGATCTGTTGATCGAAACGCCTGCGGGCCTGCTCGACGACGCTGAACCCGAGGCGCGCATCCGTGCGGAGGTGGAAGAGGAAACGGGTTTTCGCGTGCGCGAAGTGCGCCAGGTGTTCGATGCCTTCATGAGCCCCGGGTCGGTGACGGAGCGGCTGCACTTCTTCGTGGGCGAGTACCGGCCCGGCGACCGGCAATCGGCCGGCGGCGGCATCGCATCCGAGGGTGAGGACATCGCCGTGATGGAGCTGGGCATCGCCGAAGCACTGGCGATGATCGGCTCGGGAGCGATACGGGACGGCAAGACGATCATGCTGCTGCAGTACGCGGCACTGCATCTTCTTCCGGCCGCGCCGCCATCGGCTCGCTGATGGAGCGCCCGGCAGGCGGCGCGACGTCTCCCTTCAATGGACGTCGCGCCGGGCGTCGGCCCCTGCTGGAACCCGAAGGGAAATCAGCGCAGCCTGATGGCGATACGGGTTTTCTCGTCCGTCAGCTGCAGCGACGCCGCGGAGAAATCCGGTGGCCCGAACAAACCCATGACGTTGTTGGAGAACCCGTAGCGCTCGCTGGGTATCCCCAGGAAATTCGTATCCAGCTTCCCGTTGGAATTTTCGTCCGCGAATGCAACGAAGGCATACGTCCCAGGCGCCAGATCCTTGAAGAGCACCGTCGTCGGTTCGCCTTGCGAGTCAGAGATGTTCGTATGCGACGGCTTGTTCTTGGTCATGGCGTCTGCGCTGGGATAGACGGCCACGAAAACCCGGCTCGACGCAGCCGGCAGGTTCTCGATGGTGATGCCGACATCCGCGGCCCGCACCGCAGTGAACCCGAAGAGCGACAACAGGAGAATGGGTAGTTTTTTCACGAGTACGTGGGGTTCGCGAGTTGACAGGAGCCGTCATGGGACGAGCGGCTGATTGTGGCAGCAGACGGTACCCGGCGCTGGGCGTGTCGCAGGCGGGGGGCTGCGTGGTGCCCACCATCGGCCGGCACGGCGACGGCACCCGCCAGGGCGTGATCGCGGATCTGCTGGGCATCGAGGGGGCCGACACTGATCCGCACGCTGGACCAGCTGGTCGCCGCCGGCCTGATCGAGCGCCGGGAAGATCCCGCCGACCGCCGCGCGCGCACCCCTGCACCTGCCTGTCGCGTCCTGATGACTGCGTCCGCTTCCCCGGGTGATCCAGGAAGCGCCGACCCACGTACAGATCGCTGCAATGACCATTCCCTCTTCACCACGCACCGTTGCCGATGCGCCCGTCGCCGTCATCGGCGCAGGCCTGTCCGGCCTGTCGTGCGCGCAGGCCCTGCTGCAGGCAGGCCATGCGGTCCACATGTTCGACAAAAGCCGCGGGCCCTCGGGCCGCATGAGTACCCGCCGGGGGGAAGATCCTGCCGGCCCCTGGCAGTGCGACCATGGCGTCTCCTGTTTCACGGCGAGCACTCCGGAATTCCGTGCCGAGCTGGCACGTTGGCAGAAGGAGGGCGTGGCGGCACGGTGGGATGCGCGCCTGGCCCGCCTGGAAGGCGCTGCGTGGACCGCCCCGGCCACGCCGCAGGCGTGCTTCGTCGGCACCCCGCGCATGACATCGCCCGCCGGGTGGCTGGCGGAAGGCCTGCGGCTGGCGGGCGATCGCGCGCTGGCGCAGTGGCAGACCACGGTGCAGCGACTGGAGCGCCATGGCGATGGCTGGACCCTCACGTCCGCCGAGCACGGGCCGCACGCCGTGCGCTACGGCACCGTGCTGCTGGCCGTACCGGCACCGCAGGCCGTGCCCCTGCTGCAGGCGGCAGCCCCCGCCGCGGTCTCGGTGGCGGCCGGCGCACGCATGCGCGGCAGCTGGGCGGTGATGGTGCGCTGCACCGCGCCCGTGGATCTTCCCTGCGACGGCGCCTTCATCCACGGCGGCCCGCTGCGCTGGATCGCGCGCGACAGCAGCAAGCCCGGCCGCACGGCGCCGGCAGGCACCGAAACCTGGCTGCTGCACGCCAGCCCGGAATGGAGCGAAGCGCACATCGAAGACGAGCCCGGCAGCGTGGCAGCCACCCTGCTGGCCGCTTTCCATGCGCTGGGCGGCCCGGCCCCCGCGCACGTGCAGGCCACCGCGCACCGCTGGCGCTATGCCGACACCGCGCCGGCCCTCACCATCGGCCACTGGTGGGATGCGGACCACCGGGTCGGCATGTGCGGCGACTGGCTGCATGGCGGCCAGGTGGAGGGCGCATGGCTCAGCGGCCGTTCGCTGGCCCGGGCCGTCGCTGGCTGAATCCGTCGGCGCCCCGACAATGCAGCAGACGCTCCCGCACCGCCCCGACCCTGCCCATGCGCAAAAAATCCGATCTCCCGCAAAAGACCTGCCTGCACTGCGGCCTGCCGTTCACCTGGCGCAGGAAGTGGGAGAAGGTGTGGGACGAGGTGAAGTACTGCTCGGAGCGCTGCCGCGGCGAGCGCAGGCGCGGCGGCGGCGGCGCGGCGGCGGCCCCGGCCGGGGACCGCCCCGCATGAGCACCGTGCTGTTCTGGTTCCGCAACGATCTCCGCCTGCACGACCGGCCCGCGCTGCACGCCGCCCTGCCCAGCGGCGGCGCCCACCTCCTGCCCGTGGCGTGCCGGCCCGTGCCCGAAGACACCACGCCCCGGGGCTTCGCCCGCGTGGGCCCGCACCGCCGCGCGTTCACCCACTTCCGGCTTTGGTTCGAGCTGCTGTGGCGCGACTATTTCCGGCTGCCGCACCTCCAGTGGGGCGCGGCACTGTACCGGGCCCGCGGGCTGTCGCAGCAGCCTCCCGCGCCCCATGACCCGCGCGGCGGCCGACGCTTCAATCCCGTGAAACAGGCGCAGCACCACGATCCCGACGGCGCCTACCTCCGGCGGTGGGACACGCTGTGAACCCGCCGCGGCCGCGTACCCACACGCTGCGCCTGCTGCTGGGCGACCAGCTCAATCCCCGGCACTCCTGGTTCGCCACCCAGGACGAAGGCGTGGTCTACGTGCTGATGGAAGTGCGGCAGGAAACCGATTACGTTCTGCACCATGCGCAGAAGATCCTCGCCCTCTTCGCCGCCATGCGCGCCATGGCGCGCCAGCTGCGCGAGGCGGGGCACCGCGTGCGCTACGTGGCGATCGACGATGCGAGCAACCGCCAGTCCATTCCCGCCAACCTGGCCGCCCTGATGGCCCACTATGGCGCAGAGGCGCTGCAATACCAGCATCCCGACGAATGGCGGCTGGACGCGCAGCTGCGCGCCTGGGGCACGGCGCAGTCCTTCGGCGTGCAGGCCGTGGACAGCGAGCACTTCTACACCCGCCGCACGGAACTGGCCGAGGTCTTCCAGGGCCGAAAGCAGTGGCTCATGGAGCATTTCTACCGGCGCATGCGCCAGCGCCACGGCGTGCTGGTGGACGCAGCGGGCGAGCCGGAGGGCGGGCAGTGGAACTACGACCACGACAACCGCAAGCCCTGGCCCGGCACCGGGGACGCGCCCGCGCTGCCGCCCGACGCTCGGCCCACGCACGACCACGGCGCCCTGTGGGCCACCATCGAAGCGGCGGGCGTCGAGAGCTTCGGCGCTCCTGAAGCCACGCGACTGCGCTGGCCCCTCCACCGGGCCGAGGCGCTGGCATGGCTCGACCACTTCATCGATTCCACCCTGCCGCATTTCGGCGCGTTCGAAGACGCCATGCACACGCGCGGCACGCGGCTGTTCCACTCCCTGCTGTCGTTCGCGCTCAACACCAAAATGCTCGGCCCGCGCGAAGTGGTGGAGCGCGCCCAGGCCGCCTACCACGCGGGCGCCGCGCCCCTGCCGGCGGTCGAGGGCTTCATCCGCCAGATCCTGGGCTGGCGCGAATACGTGCGCGGCATCTACTGGTCCCACATGCCCGGCTACGGCGAGCGCAATGCACTCGGCCACAGCGCCGCGCTGCCCCAATGGTTCTGGACCGGCGATACCCGCATGCGCTGCATGCAGCATGCCGTGGGCCAGTCGCTGCAGGGCGCGTATGCCCACCACATCCAGCGCCTGATGGTCATCGGCAACTTCGCGCTGCTGGCGGGGCTCGACCCTGCCGCCGTGCACCGCTGGTACCTGGGCGTGTACATCGACGCCTTCGAATGGGTGGAGCTGCCCAACACCGTCGGCATGAGCCAGTTCGCGGACGGCGGCCTGCTGGCCACCAAACCCTACGTGAGCAGCGCGGCCTACATCGACCGCATGAGCGACTACTGCAGCGGCTGCCACTACGACAAGAAGCAGAAACTGGGCGACCGCGCCTGTCCCTACAACGCCCTGTACTGGGACTTCTTCGCCCGCAACGAGGGCATGCTGGGCCGCAATTCGCGCCTCGGCATGGTGTACCGCCAGTTGCAGACAATGCGGGGCCCGCAGCTCGACGAACTCCGCGGGCACGCCGCCGGCCTGCGCGCCCGCCTCGACACGCTCTGACCCATCCCCGGCAGCAGGATTTATCCCATGCACTCCCTTCCCACCGGCTACCGCGCGCTCGTCATCGGTGCCACGGGTGCCATCGGCGGCGCCCTGCTGGCGCGGCTGCAGGCCGACCCGCGCTGCGCCCTGGCCGTGGGCCTGGGCCGCCACACCCGCCCCGCGCTGGACCTGGACGACGAGGCCACCATCGCGGAGGCCGCCCGCCAGCTGCAGGCCCAGGGACCCTGGCACTGCATCATCCACGCCGCGGGCCTGCTGCACGGCACCCACGGCATGCCCGAAAAGCGCCTGGGCCAGCTGAACTACGCGCAGATGGAAGCCACCTTCCGCACCAACACCTTCGGCCCCGCGCTGGTGCTGGCGCACTTCTCGCCCCTGCTGCCCCGCAAGGAACGCGGCCTGCTCGCCGTGCTGTCGGCCAAGGTGGGCAGCATCGGCGACAACCGGCTGGGCGGCTGGTACAGCTACCGGGCCTCCAAGGCCGCGCTCAACATGCTGCTCAGGACGGCATCCATCGAAGTGGCCCGCACCCATCCGCAGGCTGTGCTGGTGGCTCTGCACCCCGGCACGGTCGGCTCGGCCCTGTCGGCGCCGTTCAACGGGAGGGACATCGGGCGCCCTGCCGCCGACGCCGCGGCCGATATGCTGCGGGTGCTCGACGGTCTGCCGGCGGAGGCGACGGGCGGTTTCTACGCCTATACCGGTCAAGAATTGCCCTGGTAAGGGGCGGGGGCGCCGGCGGCACGGCCCAGGGAGCGGGCACGACGGCTCCAGGGTGCCATTCAGAACCACGCCGTGTACGAAACCGCACTGCGAACAAGGTCACAACCCATTCCCACCCAAAAAGATAGCTAGCTAGCTAAACTTCGAGACATGCCCAGTGCCCCAGACCTCGATTCCGCCGACCCTGCGGAACTGCGCCACCTCACCTTCTCCCTCAGCCTGCTGCAGCGCGCCTACCGCGCCGCGGCCGACCGGGCGGTCGCTCCGCTGGGCGTCTCGCAGGCGGGCGGCTGGGTCGTGGTCACCGTCGGCCGGCACGGCGACGGTACCCGCCAGGGCGTGATCGCGGACCTGCTGGGCATCGAGGGGCCGACCCTGATCCGCACGCTGGACCAGCTGGTCGCCGCCGGCCTGGTCGAACGCCGGGAAGATCCCGCCGACCGCCGCGCGCGCACCCTGCACCTGACCGAGGCCGGCAATGCGATCCTCGCCCGCATCGAGGACGCCCTGAACAACCTGCGCGCCGAACTGTTCCAGGACGTGCCGGCCGAGGACGTGCGCGCCTGCCTGCGCGTCTTCGGAACGCTCTGGGCGCGCCTGGGCAAGGCCGATCGCGGCGGCGCCGCTGCGGAGGGCTGAAGTGCCACTGCCCCGCCTGCTGCCGCGCTTCAGCCCGGCCGAGATGCTTTTTTCCGCCAAATGCTTCGCCGCCGCCATGCTGGCCATGGCCGTTGCGAGCTGGGCCGGCCTGCCGCGGCCCTTCTGGGCGCTGATGACCACCTACATCGTGGCCAATCCGCTGGCGGGCGCCGTCCGGTCCAAGGCCGCCTTCCGCCTGGGCGGCACGCTGCTGGGCTGCGCGGCCACGCTGCTGATGGTGCCGGCGATGGTCGATGCGCCCGAGCTGCTCACGCTCGCGCTGGCCGCGTGGGTGGCGTCGTGCCTGTTCGTTTCGCTGCTCGATCGCACGCCGCGCTCCTACCTCTTCATGCTGGCGGGCTACTCCGCGGCGCTGATCGGCTTTCCAGCCGTGAGCGTGCCCACCGGCATTTTCGAGACCGCCTCCGCGCGCGTGCAGGAGATCGGCATCGGCATCGTCTGTGCCGGGCTGGTGCACAGCCTGGTGTGGCCGGTGGGCATGGGCCCGACGCTGATCGGCATGGTGGACCGCACCCTGGACGATGCCGGCGCGTGGCTGCGCGCCATGCTGCAGCCGCCCGCCCCCTCGGACGCCGGCCGGCCTGCCGCACCCGCGCAGCAGGCCGCGCGGCGCAAGCTGGCGGGCGACATCTCCCAGCTGCGCGTGATGGCCACGCACGTGCCGTTCGACACCAGCCACCTGCGGTGGACGGCCGAAGCCATCCGCGCGCTGCAGCACGAGGTCGCAGCGCTCACGCCCTTCGCATCGGCCGTGGACGACCGGCTGCGCGCCCTGCGCGATGCCGAGGGCCGCCTGCCGGAGGACGTGGAGCGCACCGTGGGCCGGGTGCTGGCACGCCTGGCCGACAGTGGACGCGCGGCACCGGGCCGGCCCGGCCTGCCCCTCGCCGCCGCCGACGCGGCCGAACTGCGCACGGCGGCCCGTGCGCTGACCGATGGCGCATTGCCCGCCGCGGACGGCTGGACCCTGGCGCTGCGCACGGGCCTGGCCGTGCGCCTGGAAGAGCTGATCGATGCCTGGGCCGCCTGCGTGCAACTGCGGGAACACATCGACGCCGGCCTGGCCGGCCGCCCGCGGCCGCTGCCAGCGCCCGGACGCCGGACGGCGGCGCCCGCAGCGCACGACGTGCTGCACCGCGACGTGGGGATGGCCGCATGGTCGGCCGTGGCCGCGGCGCTGGCGATCTGCCTGTGCTCTGCCTTCTGGATCTTCACCGGCTGGTCCGGCGGCGCGGCCATGCCCATGATGGCGGCGGTCTTCAGCTCCTTCTTCGCGGGCATGGACGACCCCGTGCCGGCGATCTACTCGTTCCTCAAGGCGCTGCTGCTGTCGCTGCCGCTGGGCGCGCTCTACGTGCTGGTGCTGATGCCATTGGTGGTGGACCTGCCCACGCTGGCCGTGGTGTGCGCGCCGGTCTTCCTGGTGCTGGGCGCCTACATGGCGCGGCCCGCGACCCTGCTGATGGCGATGGGGCTGCTGCTGTCGGGCGTGCTCGGCACGCTGTCGCTGCACGACACCGGCCAGGCGGACTTCGCCAGCTTCGTCAACAGCTCGATCGGCCAGGTGCTCGGCGGGGCCACGGCCGCGGTGGTCACGGCGCTGGTGCGTTCGGTGAGCGCCGAATGGAGTGCCCGCCGCATCCAGCGCCGCACCTGGCGCGAACTGGGGCGGCTGCCGCGCGAGGCCGACGCGGCCCAGGCCCGCCTGCATGCGGCCCGTGTGCTCGATCGCATCGGCCTGCTGGCACCGCGCATCGCCCAGGCGGGCGGCACGGTGGCGGGCGTGAACGCCGACGACGCGCTGGTGGACCTGCGCATCGGCACCGACCTGCATGCGCTGCGCCGCCACGCCGCGCTGCTGCCGGCCCGGCTGGGGCCGGACATCCTGGCGCAGGTGGCACGGCTGTTCCGCGAACATCCGGCGCAGTCCACCACCGAACAGGCCGCGCAGGCGCAACCTCTGCTCGCCGAGCGCATCGACGAAGCGCTGCGGGCGCTGCTGCCCCCGGCACCCGCGCCACAGGCAGCGCCGGCGCCCCAGGGCGCGGCCACCGGCACCTTTGATGAGCGCCGCCGGGTGCTCGCCGCCCTGGTCGGCCTGCGCCGCAACCTGTTCCCCTCGCGGCCCTGGACGGCCGCTCCCATTCCCGAGCAGGAGGCCCTGGCATGACCGGCGAAGCGACGTTCTATGGCGTGTACGTGCCCTGGCTGCTGGTGCTGGCCGTGCTGGCCTGGGTGCTGTGCCAGGGCGCGCGCCGGCTGCTGGGCCGCCTGGGCGTGTACCGGTGGGTGTGGCATGCCGCCCTGTTCGATACGGCGCTCTACGTGCTGATCCTGTTCTCGCTCACCCGGCTCACCGCGCCGGGAGGATTCCTCTCATGACAACGACTTCGACGACCAAGACCAAGACCAAGACGATGACGGCGCGGGCCCGCGCCTTCGCGGTGCCGCTGGCCCGCGTGCTGCTGACGCTCGGCATGGTGGCCCTGGCCGCCTGGGCCGCCCTGCGCCTCTGGGACCACTACGAACTCGCGCCCTGGACCCGCGACGGCCGCGTGCGCGCCAACGTCGTGCAGGTGGCCCCCGACGTGTCGGGCCTGGTGCATGCCGTGCAGGTGCAGGACAACCAGCCCGTGAAGGCGGGCCAGGTGCTGTTCGAGATCGATCCGGCGCGCTTCACGCTGGCCGTGCAGCAGGCCCGTGCCGGCGTGCAGTCGGCCCGCGCCACCCTGGCGCAGGCACGCCGCGAGGACGCCCGCAACGACAGCCTCTCGGACCTGGTGCCGCGCGAGGCGCGCGAACAGTCGCGCGCCCGGGTCGAAGCCGCCGCCGCCGCGATGGCCCGCGCCGACGTCGATCTGCGCGCGGCCGAACTCAACCTGCAGCGCGCCACGGTGCGCGCGCCGGTGGACGGCTGGGTCACCAATCTGGACCTGCGCACGGGCGCCTACGCCGCCGCCGGCCGCGGCGCCATGGCGATCGTCGATCGCGGCTCCTTCTACGTCGAAGGCTATTTCGAGGAAACCAAGCTCGCCCGCATCCACCCCGGCGATGCCGTGCGGGTCACGCCCATGGGCAGCCGCGTGGCGCTGGCCGGCACGGTGCAGAGCATCGCCGCGGGCATCGCCGACCGCGACCGCTCCACCGGCGCCAACCTGCTGCCCAGCGTCAGCCCCACCTTCAACTGGGTGCGCCTGGCGCAGCGGGTGCCGGTGCGGGTGCAGTTGGATGCGCAGCCCGACGGCGCCGGGCTCGTGGCCGGCCAGACCGTGCTCGTCGAGGTGGTGGCTCCGGGAGGCCGGACATGAGACACCGCACCGCCCTTTTAGGCACTGCCCTGCCCCGCGCCGCCGGCCTTGCCCGGCGGGCCACGCCCCTGCTCGCCGCCCTGCTCCTGGCCGGCTGCGGCAGCCTGGCCGTCGGGCCCGACTACCACGTGCCCGCCGATGCGGCCGTGCGCGATCCGGCCGCGGCCGGCCCCTTCCAGGAGGAGCAGGCACAGTCGAACGCACCCGGCGCCGACGCCGCCCTCTCCACCGAGCCGCTGCCGCCGCGCTGGTGGCACCTGTTCCGCGACCCGACGCTCGACGCGCTGGTGCAGGAAGCGCTGGCGCACAACACCGACCTGCGCGTCGCCGCCGCCAACCTGGAATTGCAGGACGCCACCCTGGCCCAGGTGCGGGCCGCCGAACAGCCGCAACTGTCGGTCTCCGGCGGCCCCGGCTTCGGCCACGTCTCGGGCCTGTCGGAACTGGCACCGGGCCTCAGTCCATCCAACCAGTTCGCCTACCGGTTGGAAGGCGGCCTGTCCTACCAGATCGACGTGGTGGGCGAACTGCGGCGCGCCGCCGAAGCCGCGCAGGCCGACTCCGCGGCCGCGGCGGCCGCGGTCGATCTGGCCCGCGTGAACGTGGCCGCCGGCACCGCGCGCGCCTACGCCCTGGCCTGCGCCACCGGCCAGCAATTGAAGGTGGCCGAATCCTCCGTCGCCCTGCAGAAAGAGCAACTGGGCGTGGTGCGGCGGCTGCACGATGCGGGCCGCGCCGGCGCCACCGACGTGGCCCGCTCCCGCGGGCTCCTCGCCCAGCTGGAAGCGTCGCCCCCCGCACTGCGGGCGCAGCGCCAGGCCGCGCTCTACCAGCTGGCGGCCTGGCTGGGCCGCACGCCGGGCGCGCTGCCGGCCGCGGTGCAGCAGTGCGCCGCCGTGCCGCAGGTGGCCGGCGCGCTGCCGGTGGGCGACGGCTCCGCGCTGCTGCGCCGGCGGCCCGATCTGCGGCGCAGCGAGCGGCAACTGGCCGCCGCCACCGCCCGCATCGGCGTGGCCACCGCACAGCTCTATCCCAAGGTATCGCTCGGCCTGTCCGCCAGCTCCGCCGGGCCGGCCGGCGACTTCCTGGGCCGCGACACCTTCGCCTGGAACCTCGGCCCCCTCATCCGCTGGAGCCTGCCCAACACCGGCGCCGTCCGCGCGCGCATCGCCGGCGCCGAGGCGTCCACCCGCATGGCCCTGGCCAGCTTCGACGGCGCCGTGCTGCAGGCCCTGCGCGAGACCGAGACCGCGCTGTCGGCCTACCGGCAGGAACTGGTCAGCGTGGAAGCTTTGACCCGCGCCCGGGACGACAGCGCCCAGGTGGCCCGGCAGGCCCAGCGCCTGTACGTGAGCGGCCGCAGCGCGTATCTCGATACGCTGGACGCGCAGCGCTCGCTGGCCACCGCGGAGGCCAGCCTCGCCGCCGCGCAGGCGCGGGTGGCGCAGGAGCAGGTGGCGGTGTTCATGGCGCTGGGTGGAGGGTGGGAGTGAGGCTGGGGAGCCGTACCCATCATTGGGAGAGAGGTCCAGGGTTTCGCAGGCTGACGGATCCTGCATCGATGGTGGAGGGTTCGCGAAGTTCTCATTGAGGCATTCGTCCCTGAGCCGGCCGTAGAAGCTTTCGATATAGGCGTTCCGGGTGTGCTTTCCCGGCTGGATCAGGATGTGCTCGATACCTCGCGCCTGCAGCGAGGCCATGAAGGCCCGGCAGGTGAATTCCGGGCCGTTGTCGGTCCGGATGGCTCGCGGGTACCCTCTGAAGCATGCAGCCCGCTCCAGCACCTGGGCGACGTAGGCCCCGGGCATCGACAGATCCACTGCGATATCGATGCACTCGCGGATAAAGTCATCGGTGATGGTCAGGCATTTGATTCGCCGGCCATTGGCGAGTGCGCCGCTGACGAGGTTCAGGCTCCAGGTCTGGTTGGCACGCATGGCCGCAGCCAGCGGTGTCCGCTCGCCGCGGTACTTCCTGGCCTTGTTGCGCTTGGCGTACCGCCCGATGTGCATGGAACTTCTCGGAAGGCTTGCCAGATCGGAGCTGCCCCTGACCGAGGCCGATCCCGACGTGCTCGACAGGCTGCGCGTACTCGAAGCCGCCGGCCACATCAGGGTGCTGATCCCCTCTGCCCACTTGGACTGCGGCGATTGCCTGCGCCAGGATGCGGTCACTGTCTTGGAGATCCTACCCGCGGGGTGGAGGGCCCTGAGCACGGGTGCACCCGACGAAGAGGCTTGCCCGCTTTCATCGCCGCGGCCGAGGCGCCCGAAACTCGCCAGGATCGCCGACTGGCTCAGCAGCACCAGGCGCCGATCTGGCGAATGAGGTCCCAACCACTGCCCGCGCCGCGACGCCCGCCAGCCACAAGCCGGCAGAGAAGCCCCGCTGCCGAACGCGAACAGCGTCACCCGCACCGCGCCCTGCAGCGGCCCGTCGCCGCGGCTGGCCATCATCAGCCCCGAGTAAGCGTGGGTCGCGTAAGAGTCCACGGCCCATCCCATCCATGCAGACCATCCATGCATTAAGCAATCAAGGGGCCTTGAAATGCGGCCCCCTGCCACCATCTGCATTTGCTACCGAACGGGCGGACCCCTCCGCTTCCCGCTGATTGACGCCAGCGTCTTGCAGATTCCCTTCCTTTCCTGACGCACACGCCAGCCATTTGCATCGAGTGGTTGAGCACCTCGCCCGCAGCAGCGGGCCGACATCCAAGAGCAGGAGCACCCCATGGCAGGAAAAGAGCAAAAGCGCGGCAACCGGGAACTGAAAAAACCCAAGAAGAAACCGGTGCCGGCGGTCGCGGCATCCACGGTCGCAGCCGGGACCGCCGCGGCACCGGTGCGGACTTCCAAGAAGTCCTGACAGACGCTGGGCCACAGCGCCCAGCCGCCGCCACGGGGCCATATGGCCCATCTACTTCTCGGCGGGTTGATCGCGGGGCCTCCCGTGCCCGCGGCGCCCTGAAAGGCGCCCATGCACCCAGTTCTTCAGTTCGCGTTCCGGCGTTCCGCCCGAGGGCCGTGGTCCGACACCGCACCCGTGCGCGAGGAGTTGTTCGGCATCGAACGCCTGGAGCAGCATGCGCGCAGCCTCGCAGCAGCCCAGCAGGTCAGCGCCAACCCGCCCCGGGTGCTTTCGCTGCACAGCCGGTTGCGCGACAACGCCGCCGAACTGCTGCTGGCCTACCGTGCGGGTGCAGCGGAAGTGGCCGCCGGCCACCGCGTGGTCCCGGCCGCCGAATGGCTGCTGGACAATTACCATGTGGTCGAGGCGCAAGTGCGCGAGATCCGCACCGACCTGCCGCCGGGCTACTACCGCCAGCTGCCCAAGCTGGCAGACGGTCCGCTGGCAGGCTATCCGCGCGTCTTCGGGCTCGCCTGGGCCTTCGTGGCCCATACCGACAGCCATTTCGACCCGGCCGTCCTGCACCGCTTCATCGCGGCCTACCAGGAAGTGCAGCCGCTGGACATCAGCGAACTCTGGGCCGTGGCGATCACCATGCGTATCGTGCTGGTGGAGAACCTGCGCCGACTGGCCGACCAGATCGCGGCCGGACGCGCTGCGCGGGCGGACGCGCAAAGCCTGGCCGACCGCCTGCTGGCGCCAGGCGGCGCGTATGCGGCGCTGCAGCGGGACATCGATACCCGCGCGAAGGGCCCGCTGTCCGAGCTGTTCGCCGCGCAGCTCGCCAAGCGCCTGCGCGACCAGGACCCCCGCACCACGCCGGCCCTGCAATGGCTGGACGATCGGCTGAGTCGCCAGGGCTCGGATACCGACCAGGCCATCCTGCATGCGCAGCAGCGCCAGGGGGCCTCCAACGTCTCGGTGCGCAACGTCATCACCAGCATGCGGCTGATGTCGGACATCGACTGGGCGGATCTGTTCGAGAGCAACAGCCTGGTGGACGCGCGCCTGCGGACCGGCAGCGCCTTCGCGGCGATGGATTTCCCGACACGCAACCGCTATCGCACCGCGATCGAGCAACTGGCCCGGGGTTCGCGCCTCTCCGAGCTTGCGATCGCCGAACGGGTGCTGGCGCTGGCTGCGGCGCAGAAGACGTCCGGGCTTCACGTCCGGGACGCCAGCACGGCAGATCCCGGCTACTACCTGATCGCCGAAGGGCGCGACGCCCTCGAGCAGGCCATCGGATTCCGGCCGCCGCCGGCCGTGCGCATCCACCGCTTCAACGTTCGCCTCGGGATCGGTGGCTACGTGGCCGCCATCCTCGTGCTGGCAGCGCTGCTGCTGGGGCTGGTGTTCTGGGCCGTCTTCGGCGCGGGCGCCTCGGCGGCCATTCCCGCCGGACTGCTGGCGGCGCTTGCGCTGGCCGCATTCCTGCCCTCCACCGAGGTGGCCACGGCCCTGGTCCAGCGAGCAATCGCCTCGCGCTCTGGCGCCGTAGGCCTCCCTGCCCTGGCGCTCGTCGACGGGGTTCCCACCCACCTGCGCACACTGGTCGTCGTGCCCACGCTGCTGTCCAGCGAGGCGGAATTGCGCAGCCACATCGAGAGCCTGGAAGTCCACCATCTCGCGGGCGCGGGCGGCGACCTGTCCTTTGCCTTGCTGTCGGACGGCCTGGACGCGGACACGGAGGTGCTGCCCGGCGACGCCCACCTGATCGGCATTGCACAGGAAGCCATTGCCGCACTGAACCACCGGCATGGCCCGGCTCCGGGCGGCAAGCGCTTTTACCTGTTGCACCGGCGACGCCGGTTCAACGCCAGCGAGAACCGCTGGATGGGTTGGGAACGCAAGCGCGGCAAGCTCCACGAACTCAACCGGCTGCTGCGCGGCGCCACCGACACCAGCTTCATGCCGCTGGACGGCGGCGCTGCCGACAACGCGCAGCCACCCGACATCCTGGCCGGAGTGCGCTACGTCATCACGCTGGACGCCGATACCCGGCTGCCGCGCGACGCGGCGCTGCGCCTGATCGGCAAGATGGCCCATCCCCTGAACCGCGTGCGCTGGAGCGACGCCGAACAGCGCGTGGTGGGCGGCTACGCCATCCTGCAGCCGCGCGTGACGCCGGCGCTGCCGCTGGGCCGTGAGGGCTCGCTCTACCAGTGCCTGTCGTCCGGCCCGGGCGGCATGGACCCTTATGCGGCGGCCGTCTCCGACGTCTACCAGGACCTGTTCGGCGAAGGCTCCTACACCGGCAAGGGTATCTACGATGTCGATGCCTTCGAAGCCGCGCTCGCCGGGCGCATTCCCGAGAACACGATGCTCAGCCACGATCTGTTCGAGGGCGTATTCGCGCGCGCGGGGCTCGCGTCGGACGTCGAGGTGGTCGAGGAATTCCCGGCCCGCTACGACGTCGCCGCGCGGCGCCAGCACCGCTGGACGCGGGGCGACTGGCAACTCCTGCCCTGGGTGCTCGGGCGGCGCCACGCGGGCGCAGCCGTGCCGCCGGTGGGCCGCTGGAAGATGGTCGACAACCTGCGGCGGTCCCTGCTGGCGCCTGCGAGCCTGCTGGCCTTCGTACTGTGCGCCTGGCTGCCCTGGCCCCAGTCGCTGCAGGGCATGGGCCTGATGATGCTGGCTCTGGCCGTGCCGGCCTTCCTGCCAGGCCTCGCGGGGCTGCGGCCGCCACGCACGGGCATCGGGCTGGGCAGCCACCTGCGTCTGCTGGCCAGCGACCTGCGGATGGCCGCCCTGCAGGCTGCCTGGGCGCTGGCCCTGCTGCCGGACCAGGCCTGGCGCGCGATGGACGCCATCGCGCGCACCCTCACCAGGCTGTACGTGACACATCGTCACCTGCTGGAATGGACGACCGCTGCCCAAACCGCCGCGCGCCCGCGCCCCGGCATCGCGGGCTTCTATGGTCAGATGGCCGGCGGCTTGCTGCTGGCCGTGGTACTGGCGGTGGGCGTCGGCCTGTTCTCGCCTGCGGCATGGCAGGTGGGACTGCCCCTGTTTGCGCTCTGGCTCGCGGCGCCGGCCCTGGCCTGGCGCGCCAGCCGCCGCTCGCCGCTCTCGCCGTCCGGTGCGACGGATTCCGCCGATGCCCTGGCCCTGCGGCGCACGGCGCGCCGGACCTGGCGCTTTTTCGAGACCTTCGTGACGCCGGCCGAGCACATGCTGCCACCGGACAATTTCCAGGAAGACCCGAAGCCGGTGGTCGCGCATCGCACCTCGCCCACGAACATCGGCCTGTACCTGCTGTCGGCGGTGGCGGCGCGCGACTTCGGCTGGGCCGGCGCCCTGCAGACCTGCGAGCGCCTGGAAGCGACCTTCGCCAGCCTGCAGAGGCTGGAGCGCTTCCGGGGCCATTTCTACAACTGGTACGACACGCGCACGACCCGGGTGCTGGCCCCCCCCTACGTGTCATCCGTGGACAGCGGCAACCTGGCGGGCCATCTGATCGCGTTGGCCAATGCCTGCGAGGAATGGGTGGGCGTGCCGCCAGCCGACTGGACGGACGGCGCCGGCGATGCGCTCGCACTGGCCCGCGAAGCCGCGCTCGCCACGCCCGCGGCCCAGGGACCGCAGGGCCAGCGGCTGCTGGCCCTCCTCGACGATATCGACGCCGGGCTCCAATGCCCTGCCAGCCTGTTGTTGCCTGTGCTCCAGCGCCTGGCCGACAAGGCTTCGGAGGAAGCGCGGGTGCTGATCCCGGCGGCGCTGACCGAGGGCGACGATCTGCTGTTCTGGACCAAGGCGCTGTGCGGGCGGATCGAACAGCAATCGCGCGATGCTGCCTCACACGCCGCCACGGCGAGTCCCCTCGACGCCCGCTGGCGGGCCCTGGCGCAGCAGGCGCGTACGCTGGCGCTCGGGATGGACTTCGCCTTCCTGCTGGACCCCGACCGCAAGCTGCTGTCCATCGGTTATGCCGCGGTGGAGAACGTGCTCGATGCCAACTGCTACGACCTGCTGGCGTCCGAGGCGCGGCTGGCCAGCCTGTTTGCGATCGCCAAGGGCGACGTGCCCACGCGGCATTGGTTCCGCCTGGGCCGCACCGCCATTCCCGTGGGCCGGGGATCGGCCCTGGTGTCCTGGTCCGGGTCGATGTTCGAATACCTGATGCCCTCGCTGGTGATGCGCGCGCCAGCCGGCAGCCTGCTGGAGCAGACCACCCGCCTGGTCGTGCAGCACCAGGCGGCCTACGGCCGGCTGATGGGCGTGCCATGGGGCATCTCTGAATCGGCCTACAACGCCCGCGACCTGGAGTTCACCTACCAGTACTCCAACTTCGGCGTGCCGGGCCTGGGCCTCAAGCGCGGCCTGGCCGAGGACCTGGTGATCGCGCCCTATGCCACCGGCCTGGCCGCCATGGTCGATGCACCGCTCGCGCAGCGCAACTTCGAGCGCCTGCAGGCGCTGGGCGCGCTCGGGCGCCACGGTTTCTACGAAGCATTGGACTTCACGCGCGCCCGCCTGCCCGGCGGCGCGCGGGTCGCCATCGTGCGCAACTACATGGCACACCACCAGGGCATGACCCTGGTCGCCATCGCCAACGCGCTGCAGGGCGCGCGCATGCGCGAACGCTTCCACCGCGAGCCGATGATCCAGGCCTGCGAACTGCTGCTGCAGGAGCGCATGCCGCGCCTGGTCGCCGTCGCGCATCCGCGGGCCGAGGAAGTGCCCTCGGGCGCGGCCGATCCGCACGGCGAACTGCACGCGGTACGGCGCATGGGCGTGTCGGCCACGGCCGCGCCCGCCACGCACCTGCTGTCCAACGGACGCTACGCCGTCATGCTGACCGCGGCGGGCACCGGCTACAGCCGCTGGCGCGAACTGGCCGTGACGCGCTGGCGCGAAGACGCGACCCGCGACGACTGGGGCGCCTACGTCTATCTTCGCGACACGGACAGCGGCCGGGTCTGGTCCGCCGCGGCGCAGCCCCTGGGCGTGGCGGCCGACAGCCACGAGGTGGTCTTCGCCGAGGACCACGCCACCTTCACGCGGCACGACGGCAGCCTGACGACCACGATGGAAGTGCTGGTGTCGGCCGAGGCCGATGGCGAGGTGCGCCGGGTCACGGTGGTCAACACCGGCCGCAAGGCGCGGGAGGTCGAGCTCACTTCCTATGCCGAGGTGGTGCTTGCGCCGCCTGCTGCCGACGATGCCCATCCGGCCTTCGCCAAGATGTTCGTGCAGACCGAATACCTGCCCGAGTTCGGCGCCCTGATCGCCACGCGCCGCCCCCGCACGCCGGGCGAGCCGCCGGTGTGGGCCGCGCATTTCGCGGTCGTGGAAGGCATCGTCACGGCGCCGGCCCAGTACGAATCCGACCGGGCGCGCTTCCTGGGCCGGGGACGCACGGCCACCGCGGCACAGGCCATGGCGGCCGGCACCGCGCTGTCCGGCACGGCCGGCACGGTGCTGGACCCGGTCTTCTCGGTCCGCCACCGCATGCGCATCGCGCCCGGCCAGTTGGCGCGGCTGGCCTTCTGGACGCTGGTGGCCACCACGCGCGAAGCGCTGCTCGACCTCGTGGACCAGCACCACGACCGCAGTGCCTTCGAGCGCGCACGCACGCTGGCCTGGACCCAGGCCCAGGTGCAGTTGCGGGACATCGGCATCGAGGCCGGCGAAGCCGCGGACTTCCAGCGGCTCGCTGCGCCGATCCTCTACGCCGACGCGCGCTTCCGCGCCCCGGCCGAGGCCATCGCACGCGGCGCCGGCGCGCAGTCGGGCCTGTGGCGGCACGCGGTCTCGGGCGGCCTGCCGATCGTGCTGCTGCGCATCGACGACATCGAGGACATGGCCCAGGTGCGCCAGCTGCTGCGTGCGCACGAGTACTGGCGCATGAAGGGGCTGGGCGTCGACCTGTTGATCGTCAACGAACGCGCCTCGTCCTACGTGCAGGACCTGCAGACCGCCATCGAGACCGCCGTGCGCCGCAGCCAGTCGCGGCCCCGCCTGGACGGCGAGTCGCTGGCGCGCGGCGGGGTGCACACGCTGCGCGCCGACCTGATGGACGCGCCGTCCCGCGACCTGCTGCAATCCGTTGCCCGCGTGGTGCTGCTGGCGCGCAGGGGCGGCATCGACCGGCAGATGGCGCGGCTGGCCGCGGCGGCGCCCGCCGCGCGGCCGGTTTCCGAGCCGCCGCAGCCGCTGGCCGCCGCCCTGCCCGGGCAGGCGCAGATTCCGGACACAGCCCGACTGGAGTTCTTCAACGGACTCGGCGGCTTCGACCAGGACGGCCGCGAATACGTGACGGTGCTCACCGACGGCCAGACCACGCCCGCGCCATGGATCAACGTCATCGCCAACCCAGGCTTCGGCTTCCAGGTTTCGGCCGATGGCTGCGCCAGTACCTGGGCCGACAACAGCCGTGAGAACCAACTCACGCCCTGGTCCAACGACCCGGTGACCGACCCGACGGGCGAAGCCTTCTTCGTGCGCGACGAGGCCAGCGGCCAGCTCTGGAGCCCCACCGCGCAGCCGATCCGCGGCAGCGGCACCTACGTCGCGCGCCACGGCCATGGCTACAGCCGCTTTACGCACGAGGCGCACGGCATCGCGCTGGAACTGCTGCAGTTCGTGCCGCTGGAGGACCCCGTCAAGGTCTCGCGCCTGACGCTGCACAACCGCACGGCGCGGACGCGGCACCTGTCCGTCACGACCTATGCGGAATGGGTGCTGGGCACCTCTCGCGCCGCCAGCGCGCCCTTCATCCTGACCGAGGTGGATGCAGCCACGAGCGTGCTGCTGGCGCGCAACCCCTGGAGCACGGCCTTCCCGGGCCGCGTCGCCTTCGCCGACCTCGCGGGCCGGCAGAGCGCGTGGACCGCCGACCGCACGGAATTCCTGGGCCGCCACGGCAGCCTGACGGCGCCGGCGGCCTTGCGCGGCCAAGCGCCCCTGTCCGGCGCGGTGGGCGCGGGCCTGGACCCCTGCGCCGCGCTGCAGTGCAGCCTGGTGCTGCGGCCCGGCGAATCGGTGGAGGTGGTCGCCCTGCTGGGGCAATGCGCCAGCGCCCAGGAGAGCCTGGCGCTGGCGGCCCGCTGGCGCGAGGCCGACCTGGACGCCGAGCTGCAGCGGGTGCGGGACCATTGGGGCGGCCTGCTCGGCGCCGTGCAGGTGCGCACCCCCGACCGCGCGATGGACATCCTGCTCAACGGCTGGCTGCTCTACCAGACGCTGGCCTGCCGCATCTGGGCCCGCTCGGCCTTCTACCAGGCCAGCGGCGCCTACGGCTTTCGCGACCAGTTGCAGGACGGCATGGCGCTCGCCTTCGCGCGGCCGGAAGAGACGCGGCGGCACCTGCTGCGCGCCGCGGGCCGCCAGTTCGTGGAGGGCGACGTGCAGCACTGGTGGCTCCCGCACTCCGGCCAGGGCGTGCGCACGCGCATCTCGGACGACCGCGTCTGGCTGGCCTTCGCCGCGGCCAGCTACGTCGCCGTCTCGGGCGATGCGGCGGTGCTGGACGAATCCATCGCTTTCCTGGAAGGGCCCGCACTGCAGGAGGGCGAACACGACGCCTTCTTCCAGCCCATGCAAGCCAGCGCATCGGCGACGCTGTTCGAGCACTGCGCCCGCGCCCTGGACCAGAGCATCGCGTTGACCGGCGAGCTGGGCCTGCCGCTGATGGGTACCGGCGACTGGAACGACGGCATGAACCGCGTGGGCCAGGATGGCCGGGGCGAGAGCGTGTGGCTGGGCTGGCTTCTGGTGCGCACGCTGACCCTGTTCGGCCCGCTGGCCGAGACGCGCGACCCGGCCCGGGCCGCGCGCTGGCGCTCCCATGCGCAGACCGTGGCCGCCGCGCTGGAGCGCGAGGCCTGGGACGGCGACTGGTACCGGCGCGCCACCTTCGACGACGGCACCTGGCTGGGCACCCGCGACAACGAGGAATGCCGCATCGATTCGATCGCCCAGTCCTGGGCCGTGCTCTCTGGCGTGGCCGACCGCGGCCGCGCCCAGGCCGCGATGGCCTCGCTGCGCGCGCATCTGCTGGTGCCCGAGCCGGGGCTGGCGCTGCTTTTCACCCCGCCCTTCGACCGCACCCCGCGCGACCCCGGCTACATCAAGGGCTACCCGCCGGGCCTGCGCGAGAACGGCGGCCAGTACAGCCACGCAGCCATGTGGGCCATCCTGGCGTTCACGCAATTGCGCGCGGACCCTCAGGCTGGCGAATACGCCCACGCGCTGTTCGCGCTGGTCAATCCCATCCACCATGCCCGCACGCCGCAGCAGGCGGCGCGCTACCGGGTGGAACCCTACGTGGTGGCGGCCGACGTGTATTCGGTGCCGCCGCATGAAGGCCGGGGCGGCTGGACCTGGTACACCGGCGCCGCCGGCTGGATGCACCGCGCGGGCGTGGAGGGCATCCTGGGCATTCGCCGTGAAGGCGAGGTCCTGATCCTCGATCCCTGCATCCCCGCCGAATGGCCCGGATTCGAGGCCCGGGTCGTCCTCGGTGCGGCGCGCTACGCCATCCAGGTCGAATCACCGGGGAGGCGATGCGCCGGCATCTCGTCGGCGG
This sequence comes from Acidovorax sp. PRC11, assembly GCF_031844105.1. Taxonomy (NCBI): domain Bacteria; kingdom Pseudomonadati; phylum Pseudomonadota; class Betaproteobacteria; order Burkholderiales; family Comamonadaceae; genus Acidovorax; species Acidovorax sp. PRC11. Next base: position 363,628 of record NZ_JAUZUQ010000001.1, read on the forward strand.
TGCTGGACGGCGTGGCGCTGGCCTGCGACGGCGGTGCCCTGCGCGTGCCGATCACGCCGGGCGAGCATCGATGGGTGGTCACGCTGTGAAGCAACGATTTCCCCGATGCCCTCAGGAAAGCTCATGAGCCGTCCAGAGCCGGCCCCCGCGACACAGGTACAAGTCCCCGGGGGCATTGATCGATCGGCTCGCTTCGCCCTTTGTCCGATCCCTGCGAATCGAAGCCGCCGGTGGATCAACGACGGGCTGACGGGTACGCCCGTCGATCCAGACATCGACCGGATCGGAAATCGACCGTCGGCTTTACCGCCAGCTTCTCCTGCTGGCCGGCGATAGGCTCCGAGGAACCCGGTTTCACTCCCACTCGATAATTAACTCGACCACCTTTTCCCTCTGAAGAGGGGGTTCCAAAATACGCTTGATACCGTCAGTGGTACCGTCAAAATGAGTGGGCTTTCATGACACGCGGTGAGCCTGTTGCAGGCAACAAGTAATGCACCGTGCACCTCTACTTGCTCTCTCAAGTCAAATAATGCCACAGCATGGCCTGATTTCAACAGGTCAAGACGAAGCTCAATCGATCTACGGATCAGTTTCCGCCGATAGATGGTGGCGAGTGCGGCACGTCATCAACGACATGCGTGCTGTCAACGAGCCGCGATACAACGTAGATGCTAGGCGAACCCCATCCGCATCGCCGTCATGCAGGGCGATCACACGCCCAACGAAATGCACAGCCGACACACGCTCGAACCGAGGTGGCATAAGCGGGATCAGTTCGCAGTGCCAAGATTGCACGGCGGCGCTGCGCCAGGGCAATCAACTGGCCTTCATCCAGCAACCGCACTTGATGGGACTGCCAGGGTCGGCGTGATGCCGGACCCAGAACTGTGACAAACGCGACCGGCTCCACCACTTCGCCCGTCTGATGTTCGATGGCCACCCTCTGCGCTGATAGCTGAATGATGTCCGTCAGATGAGGCTTATCCTGTCGGCGCGTCTTCAGTTCCACGAGCACCAGCGATCCCCCTGGGAGCCTGTACACCCGATCCACCTTCGCAACAAGCTGGATGGGCTCTTCGATGCGAAAGAGCTTCTCCATATAGATCAGTTCAGCATTGGCGAGCTCTCGCGGCCGGGACGCTCTCTCTCCAGATCCAAGGCGGCGGCGCCATCGTCGCACCAGCCATACCACGAGCACCAGACTGGCAAGCACATACACGGCAGACGAAGTCATGGCGACCTCCTGTCGCTCAGCGCCCGTTCACACCAAGCAACCACGACGCGCAGTATGCGGCGCACCCTGACCACAGTCGCGGGCGATCGCGCCATGATTCGACAACCCGTCGGTGCAACCCGGTAGTACGCAGCGACCAGAATCCTCCCCCAGCGCCGTCGCAGGAGCACTGCGTCACGGTATGCGCGAAGCAACTGCGTCTCCCGCGCATCCGGGCCGAACACGAAGGTGGCCACAAAGCACCGGCGATCCGCCGTCGCTGCCAGGCCCTCCTCCAAGTACCGCTGATGGGCCACCTGTCCTCGGGCCATGGCTTGCCGCTGCTCGGGCGTCGCCTGGTCACCATATAGATGTGCAAGCTGCACCCTCTTCTCGCAGAAACCCATTTCCGCAAGCTCCGTGGCGCTCACCTCATCACGCTGCGCGTATTTGCGTCTTGGCATAGCCACCTCACTCGTCCAGGCTGGGCCCGAACACGTCGTTGGTCACGGTCGCCGACTTCGACGCTTCGCTGGCCACGAGTGGAGGTGCCCGTCTGGTTTCATCCACGGCAAACACCCCGTATTGCGTCAGCAGTCCGTCATAGGCCAGCACGCGCAGCCGGTTCACGCGCTTGGCCCCTTGCGGAAACCGCACCAGTTCGTCGTACAGACGCGGGTTGTCGGCACGCGCCAGTTCGAACACCAGCCGGATCGGCTTCGGCTCGCTCTGAGGTCGGGAATTCATACAGCCTCCCCTGCCGCGCGATCCCGACCTGAGGCCATGGCGCTGGCGGCATAGTTCTGGCCCGCGATCTGGAAACCGCGCACATTGGCGAACATGGGTTCCTTGACCTCGAGGATCCGGTGCTTCGGAAACGCCGCCTTCACAGCCTTCTTGAACAGGAAGGCGCCACCGCCCACCAGAATGATGTTCTGCAGGCTCTCCGGGGTCTCGATCCACTGGCGCATCGTGGACACCGCCTGCTGGGCCACGCTCTCGGCCAGCGGCAGGTGCTTTTTCATGTCGTAGGGCTTCTGGAAGATCACCGGCGCCTTGCCGGTGCGCAGCGCCAGGTCGATGGCATCGAAGTCACGGTACGGGGTACCGATGTCCTTGGAGATCTCGGCCGCCAGCAGGCGCAGCACGTCGGACATGCCGCGGTTGATCGAGTGCGACTGCTTCTGCACCAGGCGCATGCCGCGCGTGACCAACCAGTCAAAGGTGCGCGAGCCGGGGTCGATGACCAGGCTCTGCTCGGTGCCGATGGTCTCGATCTTCTGGTGTTCGGCCGCGTAGTGGACCAGCGCACCCTGCGGCTGGGCCACGGCCATCGCCTTGGCCACCGTCACGGTTTTGCCGCCGCCGACCTGATGGCTGCCGACCATGGCCTTCTCCAGCGCGGCCTTCTTCAGGGTGAACAGCGCCACCGGTAGCCCGACGATCAGCAGGTCGACATGGGACACCTTCATCATGCTGAGCGCGCCGCGCAGCAGCGCCATGTACTCGGGCGACTCGGTGTACTCGTCGTGCAACTGCTTGGCGCGGAAGGTGTCCGCCGCCAGGCCCACGTCGGGCCCGACCTCGTAGAACAGAGGGCCGACGGGGATACAGACAGTCTTGCGCCGCTCGCTCGCCGGCCACTGCGGCGTCTCGCCGCTGGATGGATAGGCGATGGAGGGGAAGTTGGCGCAACGGATTTCGGTGCCCGTGACGCCGGTGACGAACTTGGTGTTGCCCGATCCGACATCCACCGCTCTGACGATCAATTCCATGATGGTGCTCCAAGGTGAGGAAACATGACGGCCAGCATCGGCAAGGCGGTGCGGCCACGCCACCCGCAATTCGCACGAAATGACCCAGGTTTCGGGATCAGGTGCCGCTGGCTGTCACCGGAGTAAAGGAACAGTGGCATTGCAATGACGCCAGACCCGGACTCAAGCCGCTGCGAACTGCATGTGTGTCACCACGGTCTCACCGCACTGGCAGTCGTCAACCCCCGTTGCGCACCCATCAAGCGCCTTTCGTGCAGATGCCCGACAAGGGCTTGGGACTCCCGTCCGGGACCAGAGGCAGGACTTTCGCCCGTCAAGCCCGCATGCGGCCTTGTTCTGCGTTCGTGCGGGACACTAAATTGCCCCTAGCACGCCGTCGCGTGCCCACAAGCGCCACCGGCAACGCGCTTTCCCATGCCGTCGCATTGCCACGCGGGCATTGACCCGCAAGTCCCTTTCGTCATCCACTAGAGGCTCCCGAGGGCCATCCTTGGCCCGCTCCATCGCGGAGCAACAGGCGTCGCAGTCGTTACCTGCCCTTGCAGCCCCGGCCCAGAGCCGGGGTGGCCGTCGCCCCCGAGGCGACCGCTCCGAGGTTTGTTTCGTAGAGCATGTGCCTCGACCTTTGCCAGCCCTTGCGGCTGGGCGCTCATGGAAGCGCGTCGAGGCCGTCGATCTCCCGGCCCGGCACCCGATGCCGGTTCTCGATCCCGCCATCACCCGAGCATGCGTGTTTCACGCCGCCAGCGGCTGTGCTTGCCCTCATGGGCTCCCCGCTGGTTTCCGCTCAAACGCCCGACACCGCCCTGGACTTTCGGTCAGGGGTGGACCCATGCGGTCGGATGGCGCTGCGGATTCCAGGATTGATCCACCAGTGCGCGCGAGACCCGAGCTCGTCGCCGATGCGGCTGCCCGCCCTTGAGGCGGTGGCGCGTCACACCCCTCCGTGGTCGCAGAAATGCGCGGACGGAGCCGGATCACATGTTTTCATTTTTAAGACCGACCGAGCTGGCCCGTGCAAGCGCATGGCTGGCGCAACCCTTGGGTCGGCGGCACGCGGTGTGGTCCCGCGTGTTGCCGTGCTTGCCTGACCACCCGCTCCAGCGGATGACGGAATCCGTCGCTGGGGTTGGACTTCCCGGATTCCTGACGGCGCGCCGTTCGGGCGGCGCGCCGCTCCCTTGACTTGGAGACCGCGATGACGACACCTTCACCTCGACCGACCGATCCGGCCAGCCCAGGGCGCATCCCTGGCATGGACCAACCGCGCCCCCAAGCCTGGGCAGGCAAGTCGCCCCAGGAAATCCTTGCCCGCCTGCGTCCCGGCTATACCGATCCGCTGCGCGTGCTCGACACCCTGATCGACCTGTTCAACATGCGGCACACGACACGCGAGAAGACCGTCTCGCACAAGACCCGTGCTGAACGAGCGCGCTTTCTGCGGCGCTTCTTCCTCGACCTCCAGCGCAAGGCGGGCTTCCACACCATGCCCGATCCGCGCAACCTGGGACAGAAGCACCTGCACGCGATGGTGCAGGTCTGGCAGCGAGAGCGGCTGGCGCCTGCCACGATCCAGACCTACCTGAGCTTTCTGCGGGGGCTGGCGTCCTGGCTGGGAAAGCCGGGCTTCGTGCGGCCACCGGCACGCTATGGCCTGAGCCTGGAGGAATACGAGCGTCACGAATACGCGCGGCGCGACAAGAGCTGGGACGCGCATGGCGTCGATGTGGAAACGGTTCTCGCCCAGGTCGCGCAGTTCGATGCGCGGATCGCGGCTTCGATGCGGTTGATGGACGCGCTGGCGCTGCGGCGCAAGGAATCGGTGATGTTCCGGCCCTTCGAGCACGTCGTGCCATTCGAGCAGACCGGCCTGCCCCTCGAAAGCCGCAAGGCGGATGAGTATGTATGGATCAAGGGCAAGGGTGGGCGCGTGCGCTGGGTGCCGCTGGAGACAGATGGTCAGCGCTCGGCGGTGGCACTGGCACGTTCACTGGTCACGGGCCGCGACGCGCACATGGGCAATCCCGCCCTGAACCTCAAGCGCAACCTGCGCCGGCTCGACTACGCCCTGGAGAAGTTCGGCATCACCCAGCGGCAGGCAGGCGTCACAGCCCACGGCCTGCGGCATGGCAATCTGAACGACCTGTATGAATCGCTTTCAGGTGCACCGTCGCCCGTGCGCGGCGGTCGTGCGGACGCGAGTGCGGATCGGGCTGCGCGACTGGCCGTATCAGAGAGAGCAGGTCATGCCAGGCAAAGAGCCGCTGGAGCCTACGTAGGCCAGGCATTGCCGAGGCAAAGCGCAGGCAGCAGGCAGTCCGCCGATGGGCCGGAGGCCAACCCGCCAGCCTGACGCTTCAGGCGGCGCGCAGATCGGCTTCGGTCTTGCCGCTGGCCAGGGCCTCGGTGAACCACTTGGGCTTGGGGCCGTAGCCCGACCATGTGTGGCCCGCGTCGTCCTTGTACTTGATGCGGCCTGCGGCGCGCTGGGTCTTCGAGTCCTTAGCCTTCGCCACGCCGGTGCGGGCCTTGCGCTTGGCGGCATCCAGCCCCAGGTCGGCGGCGGTGATGCCATAGTAGGCAATGGCTTCCTTCATACGGCCCACCACGCCAGCCTTCTCGTCCTCGCGGAGTTGATCGCGCTCCTTCTGCAGTCTGGCGATCTCGGCGTCGAGTTCCTGGGTCGTTCGGTGGGGAGATTTGCGAGCCATGGCAGCCTTTGTCATTGGTATGCGTTGGAATGCGTGATCGTGCGAGGCGAGTCAGACACCCGGATCACAGGCCCAGTCTATAGCAGGCCCTCGGAATCAAGTGGCGGGCGACACGTCGAACGCCTCGTCCGGGTAGATCGCAGGGCCGCGTGAACCCTTCCGGTCTTGCTCCATTTCTTCTGCCTCGTCCTCGGACAAGCCATACATTGACAGCGCGGCACACCGCGCCAGCGTCTCGTTGGACTCGGCCACCTGCCCGATATGGACAGCATGCCCGTTGCGCACCACGCGCACATTCCATTGCTTCATGCTCATGGCGCGCACTCCTCGGCAACGGCTTCCACTTCCGGCTCCTGGCGCTCGGCATCCTCGTGGCTGAAACCGAAGCGCGCCCAGGTGCGTGGATCGACCTCGATGGGGCCGCTGCGCTTGGATTCCAGATTGATGACGACACCGTGCGCGGACAGTCGCCCCTTGGAGAACAACTCATACAGCAGTTGCGCGGCGTAGCGCACCGCCACGTCGTTGACGAACAGTCCCTGGGAGGCCAGCGACATGCGCACTGAGCAGGACGGCTGGTTGTCCTCTGGCGCTGCCGCGTCGAGCAGTTCGGGAAACAGCTCCGTCACGCACGGCAGGCGCGGGCCTTGCCCCTGCCACGATGCCGCGCTGCTCTGCGGCTCGCCCAAGACCACCTGTGCGGTGGACTCGGTGTTTCCCAAGTCGAGCCAGTAGCCGTAATGGTTGGCGTCACGCCACGCGAGCTGGTGCAGCACCTGTCGCGCCGAGCGGCTGTCCACGCAACTGACCAGCAGATCGGCGCTGGCCGAGTACCGCTGGCCGAGCACGAATTCCTCGTAGCGCATGGGATGGGCCTCCCAATCCAGCCCATAGAACTGGTTCAGGCGGTGGATGGTCACCAGGGCCTTGTGCTTGCCGATGTCGGCGGCGCTGTAGAGTTGCCGCCCCACATTGGCCTCGCTGACGCGATCCGCGTCGAATGCCTTGACGTGCAGGCCCAACGGATGACCCAGGGCGCGCATCGCAATGTCCAGGCGGGCGAGGCAGGCGGCCATCTGCGCGCCATTGCCGCCCACGCCCACCAGATGCACCGCCACGCGGCGCTCCAGCAGCTTCGGATGAATCAGGTGTTCCACCAGTGCCTCCAATCGAATGTCCTGCACCCAGTCTCTCGCTGAATGGATGGCCTTCAAACCGGCAGGTGGCGCTCGCGCCAGCGCCACAGTACGCGCCGCATCCAGCCTTCGCAGCGCTGTGCCGCAGCGCCCTGCTCCGGCCATTCGCCTTGCGGCTCCCGCCACGGATGCTTGTCGAGCGGCTGGTAGAGGCCATTGATCACCAGCCGAAAACAGGCCGAGGGCCGTGGCCGGTCGAGCAGGCCGAAGACTCCCGCCACCTTGATGCCCTGGTCGTCGCGGTCGTCCTCGCCCGACCAGAAGGCCGGTGCCCGGCCATGCGTGTGCAAGTCCACCGCGACCGTCTCGTCGTCGGCCATGGCGGGACACCGATAGTGGATATGGACAGGCGAGGTCTGCTCGGCTTCGCACATCGCCAGCCGCAGTTGCCCGGTGCGGCGCGAGTAGATCAGCACCCCGGCGGCTTCATTGGGCAGGCGCTCCCTACCCGCCGCCACGAACGCTTCGATCAAACGGATGGGCAGCACGCCAAAGGTGAAGCGCAGGTGCTCCGCGACCTCGCCATACGGCAAGCGCATGGACGGTGAGCCGTGGCCCAGGGCCACGATGCTGTCGAGCCAGTCGAGCCGGGTCTGCACGAACCAGCCGTTGCGCGCCACGATGATGCGCTGGCCGTTGCCCATGTCCGGCAGCGCGCCGAAGCGCGGTGCGGCGATTACCGGGCAGGCGGCGAGCAGGGCTTGGTCTCTCGGGTCCATCGTGCCCATCATGTGGCCTCTGGTTCGCCCAGCAGTTGGCCCAGCGTGGTCTTGGCATCGACCAGCACCCGCTCGGGGAAGCGCGTGAAGGCTCCATCGAGCATGTCGCGCCAGAAGGCGTAGGCCCCGCCCCGGTAGCGCAGCAGCTTGCCCGCCACGTTGGGGTGCGTGAAGTAGGAACGCAGGAAGGCGTCGTTCCAGGCGCTGATCTTCTCCACGGTCGTGCCATGGGGCACCGGCACATTGCCCTGGCAGATATGGCCCTTGCCATCGACGTTGAAGTACGGGGCCTGGAACAACGGCGTCTGCGGCGTCGGGCGGTGATGGCCCTTCACGGCCCACACCCGCCATGTGTGGCTGGCAGCGGCGAAGATCAGTCCCGGCTGCGGCACCGTCTCGCCGCGCTCGCGCCCGCCAAACGCTTCGGCCTGCTCCGCACCCACTCTGAAAGCCACATGCCTGCGTGCCGGTGGCACCCACCACACCAGCAGGTCGCCGTGGAGGTACAGCACCGTCTCGGGCAGGAAACCGCCGTGGGCCGCGCGCTGGAGCAAGGCCCCGGCCAGTTCCCTTGCTGCCTGGGCGGTCATGGCCCGGCCCGCGCCGATCACGGGTGCGCCATCCACGGTGATGACCTCATGCACTGTCGCCAGTGCGCTGCCCGAGCGACCGTGGTACAGCAGCACCGCCTGATCCAGCTCCAGCACGTTGTCCGTGGGCGTCTGAATGGAAAACTCTGCTGCATTCATTGGGACCACCTCCTATCTATATAGATTCAGTGTCCTTGGCACAGGGCGTGGATCAAGCGGTCGATCAGCGCGATGGCCTCGAAGCGCTGGCCCATGCGCAGAAACCATGCTTGCAACGCGCCGGGGTCGTCCAGCGGGATGAGCACCTCTCCCATGCGGTCGCAGTATTCGGACTGGTGCGCCAGATTGAGCAGGTCGTCATAGATGCGCGTGGTGACGTCGCCCTCTTCCCAGGACAGCACCGCGCCGAAGCCGATGTACTCGCCGTCAATGTCGGGATGGAAGTCGTCGGTGAGCGTCAGGCGGGACAGCGCCAGCGCATCGGCGGCAATCTGGCGCTGGAGCGGATCGGTCAGCGTCCTGGCGGCGCGGCGCAGGCTGCATGGCCGCCATTCGGGCGGGCGTCTGCGCCCACCCGCGCTCTTGCCGGGCTGCACCAGCCAGCGGCGAGCCCACTCGGGATAGGCATCGTCCAGCATCCTGCGCGTGACCATCTCCTCGCGCATGGCTTCGCGGTCGGCGTCGTCGCTGTCCTCGCACATCATGTCCAGCGCCGCTTCCTCATCCATTTCTCCCTGCCAGTACACGTAGGACGCCACGTCATCGGCAATGTCCGGGGTGAACAGGGGGTACACATAGCGGCCCTGCTGGCGCAGCACCTGCAGCACCGTGGCCCCCAGGTGCGGCATGGCTGCGTTCAACGCTTCCAGGCTGCGGCCCACCGGCCACTCGGCCTCGCGGTACTCGCACCAGTACACGTCCAGTTGGGCATAAGGGGCCGGTTGCCCGCCGTGCAAGGCCGGACGGTGGCCGTGCTCGTCGAGCACGTTGATGGCGAAGCGCGGCTCCAGACAGTGCAGCGGGCCGATCTGGCGTTTGATCCAGGCGTCGATGGCGCGCTGGCAGGCTTTGAGCGGGTCGGCCTCGCCCTCCGGCAGGTCGTCTTCCCGTACCGCGCCCGATGCGATCAGGAAGCGGCACAGGGCCGCGTTCGCGCTGGCTTGGGACGTGGACGCGACCGCCTGCGAAATGCCGGGTTGCAGGCTGGGCAGCGCCAGCATGGGAGCGACAGGCATGGCCATGGCCCTCAGGGGAGCGGGGTGAGCATTTCGCTGGTGACGCTTGCGCGCTGGGCTGCGCCTTCGTGCCGGTGCTGCTCCAGGGTCTGGCGGACAAAGCGGCTCCACGCTGCCGAGCGCTTCGCCACGGGGCGCTGCGACACGGCGCGGGACAGCTTGGCCGTCGCGCTGGCCGGGCCGGTCTGCTGGGGCTGAACGCGAGCCAGCAGCGCCGCAAGGCGGGGGCCGGGCTGCCCGGACTCGCCCGCGCCCTTGGTGCCCACGGCTTTGCGGAACGTGTGGTCCTGCCGCCCGTTGGCGACCGGACCGGCCTCGACCTCGGCGCTGACCAGTTCGGGGTATTGGGCGCTGTAGAGGTCGCGCACCTCTCGGGGCGAGAGGCCGGGCACATCCGGCAGCAGGATGCCGTTGTAGGTGAAGGTGCGGACAATGGGGGTGACTTCGATGGCCATGGGCTGGACTCCTTGGGGATGAACGCGGCAACCGCCGTGGTTGCCATGTGTTCAGTCTCTCGCTGCTGGTGCCCGCATCAAGGGTGCCCGCCGACTCACCCGAACAGGTCGAAGGATTCGCCGCCAGCGGTGGCGGCTGCGGCAGGTGCCGCGCCCGCCACTGCGGCCTGCGAGGCATCGTCCTCCCCCTCGTCATCCGCCGCACTGTCCGAGGCGGATACCGCCGGGGCTGTCACGGGCTTGGCCGGTGCGGCCTTGGAGGCACCGGCCTTCACGGTGGCATCGCTGGCCTTCTTGACCGATGCCGCCTTCGCAGCCTCGATCACTTCCTTCGTGGCCTCGGCCTGCTGCGCCAGGCTCTGGCGCACCTCGCGGTAGCCGCGCAGGGCTTCGATGAAACCCGCGTCGAACTCCTGGGGCGTGGCCGTGAGGCTCAGGGGCTGGGTCAGCCCAGGCTCGCCTGCATCCTGCCGGGGCTTGGGGATCACGTTGACCGTCAGGCGGCCGGATTTCTCGTCGGCGCTCACGGTCATCGTGAGCGTGGCGCTGCAAGCCAGCGCGAACAGTTCCTCGAACATCGTCATTTGAAGCTCCTTGGTGGAATGGGGGACATGGCCCCATGCGGAGCCGTCCAGACCATGCTAGAACCCGGCTCCGTGGTGTCCAGTGGGTGTCCAGGGGCCGGTTGGCAGGTCAGGCCAGTGCCGTCTCGCGCTGTCCTTCCGGTATCGCCTTCGTGCTCTCTGCCCCATCCGCTGCACGGACCGTAGTTGGCGAGCGGGGGTAGCGCATCACGGCGGGCACCGTGCCCTGGTAGGCGAAGTCCGGCACCTTGAGCAGCGCCGCGATGAACTCGGGCTTGCGTCCCTCGCGCGCGGCCTTGAAGCGCGAGCCCATCGCCTTCTTCAAGCCCACCTCCCCCGCGAGGCTCTCCAGTTCGCTCATGGTGAACAGGTCGAGGAAGGTCTTGTCCCACTTGAAGTAGCGGCCCTCCTCCACCCCGAGGTAGTTCAGCAGCACCAGCAGGTCGCGCTCGTTGACTCCGAACGCCGCCGAGGCCGCGACCGCCTGCACCAGCCGTTCCAGGTGCTGGGAGGCCAGCTCGTCGGCGTGCGTCAGGTGAAGGGCGAGGCCCCAACCGGACTCGCTGGTCCAGCCGCCCGCGATCTTGCGCATCGCCACGCCGTACTCGATCACCCTCGCGTCACCCATATGGCCGTAGCGCGCCAGCGCGATCAGCACACGCTGGTTGCGCTCCGGCTGCGCCATGAGCGCCTGCGCGGCCCACTTGCGCCATTCAGCGATGCGGTGGCTGGTGACGCGCTGCGGCGTGTGGTTCGCGGGCTTCGGCACGGCTTTCTTCACCACAGGCTTGCCGCCGCCGGAGGCTGCGCCCTTCCCGCTCTGCGGCTCTGTCTCGCGTTGCGCCTCGCGCCGCGCCTTGGCCCACAGCGCCACCTTCTGGCTGTTGCACGCGGCATCGAAGCACAGGGAGCGCGTAACCTCGCCATAGCTGCCCGGCATCGCCGACACCGCGCAACCGAAGGACTGGCATCCCTGGCAGGACTGGTACTGCGGCGCTCCAACGCCCAACTCACCCTTGGCGGTCACGGCCAGCGGCGCGAAGCCGTCGCCCGTCTTCACGATGCGGATGACCGGGTACTCGTCGCGCAGTGCGCTAGCGCGGGCCTCGACCGCCTGCAGCGTCAGTTCCTCGAAGTGGCTCGGGTGCTGGCAGTAGCCCTCGCCGAGGGACTCCGCGAACAGGCCCGACTGCCGCGCCGAGTTGTGCGGACAGCCGCCGCACTGCGCGGTGTCGAAGATCGCGTCGGCCAGCCGCCGTGCGTAGCGGCCCAGTTGTGCCTTGAGCACGGCCACCGGTACCCTCTGCGCCACGATGCCAGCCAGCACGCTGTCCTGCTTGTCGGGCGGGATGCCCGAGAGCAGTTCGGCGTGGCCGAGCTGGATGGTGCGGGTGGTGAGCGCCTTGAGCACGGCGGGCGTGCAGGCCAGCAGCGCCAGCCGCCGCTCCAGCACATCGGGCGACCAGCCCATGAGGCGGGCGGCTTCCTCCTTGTCGCCGCGCTGGCGCAGGAGCTGGCGCTGTGCGGCGTGGGCTTCCTCGGCGGGCGACATCGCGGCACGGTGGTAGTTCTCGATCACCGACATGGCCTCGGCCGTCTCGTCGTTCGCGTCCTTGATGACCACCGGCATGTCGTAGCCGTCGCCGAAGACGTTCTTCGCGGCGCGCCAGCGGCGTTCACCGGCGATGATTTCGTAGAGGTCAGTGCCCGGCACGGGGCGCACGACGATGGGCTCGAGCACGCCAACGGCACGAATGCCTTCCTCCAGCTCCGCCATCTCGGCGGGGTCGAAGTATTCGCGGGGGTTCTTGCCCTGGACGATCCGGTGGATCGGCAGGGTCGGTTGCATGGATGGGGTCACGGCGCCTCCTGGCTGCATCGAGTGGGTTGCAGTCATCCTCCCGCCTCGCACCTCCGGTTCAACCCCCGCCGAGCCGCAACCAGCGGACGCCGATATGCCCTCTGGATCCATGGGTCATGCAGAATGTCCCGATGGCCTCTACCTCCAAGCCCTTGAACGTCTTCCGCGACCTTCTGCTACGCGGCCCTGCCGACGCCAGCGCGCAGTTGCGCCAGGCTTTGATAGATCATGCGACTGCCCCCTGGCGACACGCACCTGAGCGCGAAGAGCGCGTGCATCTCCCGGCAGTCGAAGGGAAGCCGATGGCGTTCGAACGTACCGCTTCGCCTGGCTACGAATCAGCCGGGCTGGTTCTCTTTCCTCGGCCCGATGGGCTAGAGGTCACGAACATCGTGCCCCTGGAACGCAGCGAGCTGAGCCGCCGCGCGTACAACACGATTCTTGAAGATTTCGCCGAACAGATCGCGCGGCCGGCGGCGAATTCGACCGGGTTCGTGGTCGAACTGTCCGGCAGCACGGAGCAGATCGAAGACAAACTCTCCCTGTCCGCCTTTGAGGCGCTGACCCGCTTCAGTGCGCTGGCCAATCAGTCGACGGGAGCCTCCCATCCCAAAGACCGTCAGCGCTGGTTTGATTTCGTCATCCAGGCGCATATGGAGCGCAGCGAACTCGACTCCGATTTCCTCGAGCGCTGGCTCATCGAGTCTGAGGATTGGCCGCAAGCTCAGGCGAGCGATCTGGCCATTGAGTACGAGCGCTCCCGCGCGCTGCTTGCCCGGTTCGAAGAGACCGCTTGATGGCCTTGTCGCCCCACGAGGCCGACCGGATCGCGCAGGCTGGGCTGCCCGTACTCTGTATCGACACCTGCAGTCTGCTCGATATCGTCCGCGATCCGTTTCGAGAAACATCCCTGCCACACAATGCCGCCGCAGCGTTGGCCCTCCTGCAAGCCATGGAGGCTGGCACCTTGCTGATGGGGCTCCTGGCCGATCAAGTCCGTCAGGAGTTCGGCACGCACTTGCAAGGCATCGTCGACGAAGCGGGCCGCGGCCTGAGCAAGCTGCGCGAGCACATCGAGCGTGTGGATGGATTGGTCAGTGCCTTCGCGGCACCCGTTCGAACCGACATCCGCCATTGGGATGCCCACATCGCGAATGCGACGGCAGCGCTGCATCGCTGGATCGCGGCTTCAGTGACCGCACCGCAATCGCAGGACGTTCCAATGCGCGCGTTTTCTCGCGTCATGCATGCGCGCGCGCCTGCCCGCAAAGGCAAGGATTCGCTCGCCGACTGCGTCGTGCTTGAAACCTACCTGGAGGCAGCGGCCGAACTGCGGCAGCGGGGTCTGGCCGCCCCTATCGTTTTCCTCTCGTCCAACGTCCAGGACTACACCGTTGCGCCTGCACGCAACCTGCTGCATCCAGAGATTCAAGCCGAGTTCGCCCCCCTCAACATGGCATACGCCACCGGACATGGGATGGCGAAGCGGCTGCTGGGAGTACCGTGACACGGCTTCGGCCAAGCGACTTGTGCATGCCCGAGACTACATGTCCATGCGTGTGTCCCTGGCCGTCGTCCGCGTGCTGTTGAAGCAGCTCCCCTGGGGAGACCACAAGGCAACAGGCAGTCCACGCGAATGCTCCTTGGCCTGCCTGCTCGCCGCTTCAGCCTGCAGCTACTTCGGCGACTTGAATGCAAGAAAGTCTTCCAATGCGTGAAACTCCAACTGCTTGGGCAGCTTGGCCGGCGTCAGATAGTCCTCGATATCGGCAAATATCTTGGCGTGGTCTTGGAGATCCTTGTCCGTGTAGACGATCACGGGGATTCCTCGCTTGCGGAAATAGGCCTTCAACTTCGACATCTCCCTCTCGAAATTGGCTTGTGCCTCTTCGTTGATGGCCTTCTGGGTCTTGCCCTTGGTGCCGGAAAGAAGGCCATGCGTCGACCATGGAGACAGCTCGAAACCGACCTTGGACAGCGTGTACGGATCGATGACGGTGAAATCCAGTCGATGCTCGTGCTTGACATCTTTGCCGCCATAGCGCAGTTCGGGAATAAGAGTCGCTAACAAAACTCTGCCAATGAGCGGACGCAGATGACGCTGCAAGCCAGGCTGAGCAATGCAAGATGAGTCTGGATGCTGCGCTCGAAGCGCACACGCAACTTGCCAAATGCCGCCAGCCAGGCATGCGTTCGCTCCACCACCCAGCGATGACGCCCGAGCCGGTCATTGCGCTCGATGCCCCGGCGGGCGATACGGTCCTGAATCCCACGGCGCTTGAGATGGTCCCGGCAGCGATGGAAGTCGTATCCCTTGTCGGCATGCAGCCGCTCAGGCCAACGTCGTGGCCGGCCCGGCAGGCCTCGGACAGCAGGCAAGTCGTCGATGAGCTCTTCGAAGACGACCGAGTCGTGCCGGTTGGCTCCCGTGACGCAGAACACCAGCGGGATGCCTGCTCGGTCGGTCACGATGTGGCGTTTGCTGCCGAGCTTGCCCCGGTCAGTGGGGTTGGGGCCCGTGTGCGGGCCCCCCGGGGGCTGGGCACGCTGGCCCCATCGATGCTCGCGCGGCTGAAATCGAGGCGGCCTGCGCCTCGCAGCTCGGCCAGCAGCATCAGGTGCAGTTGGTGCCACACCCCCGCAGCCTGCCATTCGCGCAGCCGGCGCCAGCACGTCATGCCGCTGCCAAAACCCAGTTCCTGGGGCAGGTCCTCCCAGGCGATGCCTGTGCGCAGCACGAAGAGGATGCCGTTGAGGGCAAGCTCGTCATCCAGGCGGGGACGTCCTCCCTGAGGTGAGGGCTTCACTACCGGCAACAAAGGCTGTAGCCGTTTCCATAACGCTGAGTTGATCTCTTTCTTCCTGCTCATGCGACGTCGAACGCATCACCCGCTCAATGCGATGACAGGTATTGTTAGGCCGCTCTAAGCAGCGGCACATCTTCCGGCACTGCACTGTCTCTGACGAACTGACAGTAGAGCTTCGCAATGGCCAGCTCGTGGGCTGAGCCCGAGTTCCGAACCAAGGTGTTGCGAAAGAACGAAAGATATTGCTCCACGTCGTTGAACGTGATGCACTCGTCCTCATCAGGTATGACGAATCCTGTCTCCAAGATGTGGCCGACTGTCCAGTACTTCGGCTTGAAGTGCCGAATCTCGCTCTTGTCGTTTTCCCAGGCCCCGTTCTTGAACCTCGGCGTCACGAAGATTCCATAGGCGGCATTTTTCTGGCCGATCCAGATCTCCGCCTCTTCGACCGCAGGCCGTTTCTTGGACAGGGCGTCGTAGTGCCGAAGATAGGTACGCGTCAAAAAGAGCTTGAGCCACTTGAGCACCTTCTTGTGCTTTCGGACATGCACGTAGGCTTCGTAGTAGCGATTGCCTGCCCTTGCGTAAATGCCCAGGCCCTCCAGGGTCCGCAGAAAGCCCTGGAGATACAGGGCCACGAATTGCTCCGGTGTGTCGATCACCTCGTTTTTGATGTCGATGTACTCGGCGTACTTTCCGCCGTAGGTCGCATTCAGCGAGTGTTCGTTCTCATATCCGGTCAACTCAAGCACTTCATCTAGAAGTTCATTGATCTCATCGGTCAACTTGGTGATCTGCTGGTTGCGTAAGGTCTTTGCGGGATCTCTTTTTGCCATCGTCTCTGCCACCTCCAAATGGTCTGTTCGGCCGACTCTTCCCCACATGCATGGTAGCCAATTGTTCTCGGCGCCCTGCGTGATTCGCCGCGCTCAAGGCCGCAGGTCCCAATCGGGGTATTCAGTGCATCGAAGAAAGCGGCATCTCTACCGGGATAGCGCCGCCTCGTGGCGATAGCGTACGCCTTCAATCACATGCATCGAAACTGCTTCGGTCGACATCGCCAGATGGAACGTGGGACGCCAGTCCTGTGCCACCATCGCCTCGGGCGGTCCACGGTCGAAGAGCACGTAGTTCACGCCGCCCTCGCACTGCACGGATCGGAACGCGATGCCGTCAAACGCCTGGTTGTCAAAACGAATGAATTCAGCCAGCGCCTGCGTCATCACGTAGTCGGTGTCATTGAGCCGAACCGGGCGTGCAATTTCTTCGTGCAGATACTCCAGCAGCAGCCGATGTTCACTACGCTTGCGGTAGCTGGGATCGAAAAAACTCAATGCAGCGTGCCGCAGCTGACCGCTCAGCATCGTGAAATCGAAGAACTTCAGTGGTGCCGTGGACTGAAATCGACCCACAACAACCGTATCGCCGATTGAGGGACGAACTTCGGCGATGCACGTATCAACCTCGCGGGACACGTAAAGCAGCGGAACGCCGGCTGGGCTCATGCGATTGTTGGCCGCGCGCTCCTTGGGCGCTGCGCCTAGCGCGACCGCAGGGTTCTCGGCGAAAGTCCGGGCTTCCTGTATCCCGCTGGCGATGCGGGAGCGGAAGAAGTCCGTGCCGGTCTCGAGCACGGTCACCAAGGCAGGCACTCCCGGCCGGTGAGGATCCTCGGCTTCGAGCGCCTCGTCAATCAACCACTCGAAGAACGAGCGCGCTTTGTCGTTGAAGAAGCGCCTGCCATGGACCAACTCGTGGGCGACGTGTTGCCAGGGACCAACCGCATACCAGCGCTCGTGGTCCTTCGACTCAAACGGGCTTGGTGCGCGGCAATACTCCTGCCCCGGCCAGTAAAAGTCTTCTTCATCCGCATTGGCGTCTTCCAGATGTTCCGAGATGGCCCTGCGAACGCTCTCGGAACTGCAGCCGATGGCACTTCCCACAACGTCATCCAGCGTCAGTTCATGGCCTGGGTAGAGGCCATGGTCGATGCGAAAGTGTTCCGGAAGATGCTTCCGGATGAAGCGTGCGATGCGCTCTGGCGTCAATGCGTTCAGGGTTACCTCGCCACAAGCGCCGCAGACCCGCTCGGCTTGGAGCGCGCCATTCAGCCCCTTGATCATGTAGTCACTCAGGCAGTCCTGACACACCCACATTGGTTCAGCGTTCTCCATGTCCAGAAAAGCTTGCTGGAATATCCGTTTTCCTCTCCCAACCATTCCGTATCTCCGATGCCAGATTGACCGAAATTCTGACACTCAAAGGGGGTGCATGGTCGACACCCGCCAGATTGCAGGCGCGCAGTGCTTGCGGCCCGTAAACTTGATCTCGAACTAGAGAAGGAGGGACTGCGAATGATCGAGTGGCTGATTTCAGTGAATGAGAAATGTCGTGACCTGATGGCGAAAGCCAATGACGCCAAAGGGCGCCTGCTGGCGGACGAGAGCGAAACCGCCAAGACAATCAATGGCTACATGAAGCAAGACTACGAGGCCCTCAACCGGTTGTGGAGAGAGGCCGATCCGGAGATGCAAAAC
The DNA here is from genome assembly GCF_031844105.1 of Acidovorax sp. PRC11. NCBI lineage: Bacteria > Pseudomonadati > Pseudomonadota > Betaproteobacteria > Burkholderiales > Comamonadaceae > Acidovorax > Acidovorax sp. PRC11. The sequence goes on from NZ_JAUZUQ010000001.1 coordinate 381,314, forward strand.
ACGGGCCGGCTGAGCGAAATGGCTCGCCACATCAGGTTCGGCATGAACGGCGACTATGAGGACATTGTGGTGCATGACATCCCCTCGGTGCTCAAGGCCGCTGAAGCGCTGGCGCGGGAGGGCTCCAAGAAGGCAGAGACCATGGGTTTCGAAGGCCTGCTGCATCCGGCCATTGTTGCCAGCTCCCTCGGCCAATACCGCAACGGCCATCTGAGAGATGCGGTGCTCAATGGCGTCATCGCGGTGTTCGACATGCTCCGTGCCCGCACCGGACTCAACCTGGATGGCAAGGACCTCGTGGGACAAGCATTCGGCCTGGAGAAGGGAAAGCTGGTTTTCAGCGAGATCTCAACGGAGACGGGACGGAACGACCAGAAGGGGTTTCTTCAGATCTACGAAGGCATCTATACGGGTGTGCGCAATGTGAAGGCACATTCGCTCGCTCACGACCTGAACGAGCAGAAGGCGGCCCAATACCTCGTCACCTTGAGTCTGCTGGCCAGGCGCGTCGAGGAATGCAAGGATCGCCCGTAGCTGCTGCCGGGATACCCGCATTTCGCAATGCGGGCGTGACGCACTCCATCGCGCCTGTGCGGCTCAGTGTCGAGTGTGGACCCGTGCAGCATGAATGACGACCTCCAGCTGGCACACTGATGCGATGTAAGTCGGACTGAAAACAGGGATCTAAACAAATGGGCAAGGGCATCAAGATGCGATCCGCCAAGGATCACCGGGGACACACCTACACCGTTGAAACGCTTCAGCGCCTGAAGGATGCTGAAGGTGCCGCTCCACCGCTTCTGTGCGACGACCCGTCATGCGCGTGCTCTGTGCGGTTCGTTCCTCGCCATCAGCAAAATCGCTCCAACCGCATCGAATCCATTGATGTGCCGGCATACATCGGGTTGAGCACGGGCTCAGAACATGCGGAGGGCTGCCGCTACGATGCAGCAAAGAGGTTCACCGCCATCGCAGACCAGTCCGATCCTGAGTTCTTGAGTGCATTGGGTGATGGAAAGCGAGAGCTGCGGTTGTTCGCGCTTCATAACGGGCTGCGCAAACCGGGGCTGTCAGGGGATGCGTCGGTGGCCGCAGGCAACCGGCCAGCTGCCAAGGCCGGTTCGTCGTCCACGGATTTCGCTGCATCGGAACGTAAGCTCGACAGCTATCTGCGCACGGCGTCAGACTTGGTGGTCCTGCGCGCCATGTGCGAGTCCGACGCCCTGCTGGCCGCCGAGCTGACGTTGCGCATGGGCGCAAAGCGCATCCCCTGGAAACAGTTCTTCTTTGAGGCGGACCGCCTTGACGAGGCCTGGGAGTTCATCCGGCGAGGCGGTGAGGCCGCGCACCCTATTGCCCTGGCCGCAGCCGTCAGGCATCACCACAGTCCCGGACCTGGGGCGACATACAAGAGCAGCTTCATGAACTGCTTCTCCCTGACCCGTAAGACGGCCGACCCCAGGCGGCTGGAGACATTCGAGATCAGTGTCGCCCACGCGGATGCAACCTGGCTGTCGTCATTCCCCGTGGGCAGCGAAGTCGCGATGTTCGGCTTCTGGAAGGCGGCCGATGCCGTGGAAAGAGTCGTCCCGGACAAGCGCGACAAGAGCCAAAGCACTACCTACGTGACGCACAAGTTGACCCTTCTCCCACGGTTCAAGAAACAGCTGGCCTCCGTGCCTTGACGCTTCACGCAACTGCCCATTGCACGTCGATCGGGCGGCGCGCCAGACCCGCCCGATAAAATCGGCCTACTGCGCGGATGCGCCCGACTGCAGTGGCGCGCCCCTTTTCTTCAACCAGAACGAACGAGACTGAGAACGATGGCAACTGCGAAGAAAACCAACAAGCCGGCACCTGCGACGAAAGCCGCCCAGACCAAGGCTCCGGCCACGACGGCCGTCCGTCCCATCAAGGACACCTTCACCAAGGGGGCCCTGACCAACCACCTGGCGGAACTGTCGGGCGTGGAGCCCAAAGCCGTGAAGGCGGTGCTAGCCGCCCTGGAAACCACGGTGCTCGGAGCGGTCAACAAAAAGGGCGCGGGCGAGTTCACCCTGCCCGGCCTCCTCAAGATCGGCGTGCAAAAGGTGCCCGCAAAACCCAAGCGCAAGGGCATCAACCCATTCACCAAGGAAGAACAGGTGTTCGCTGCCAAGCCCGCGACGGTGCGCATCAAGGCGCGTGCGCTGAAGAAGCTCAAGGACGCTGCGCTGTAAGCCTCGGACCCTGACGCTGCGATAGACGCTGGCCGGTCGCCGGGCCAGCGCCCGCTTCCCCGGCGACCACGCCATGCCAATCCACTACACCGTGCTCCAACTGCTCGATGCCGCCCACGGCAGTCTGGCCGAGATTGAGCTTGCGCACCCCGGCCTACCCGAGGGGAATGGCACCCGCTGGCTGTGGATCGAGAGCGCCACGGTGACGTCGCTGCAAATCGTGGGCAGTGGTGGCAACCCGTCCAAGCGCGTGTTCGATCGTGCGGTGCTGACGCTCGATGGCCATCACGGCGAACTGGCCTGGCCCAGCGGTCGGCGCGAGATGCTGTCGGTCGATCCTGAGCGAGCACTGCGCCCCAAGTTCCGGCAGCTGGTACATCAGCACCTGAACTGAAGGTCTTCGGCCCGCCTGCGCAACGCGCGTCACGCCCGCAGCCGCTGCGTGCGCTGCTGCATCAGCGCCGCATAGCGTGCACTGACCGCCTCGCTGTCCAGGCAGTCGGCGGCGATCCCCACGGCCTCGGCCACGCGCCGGCGCACCGAAGCGAGGAGCCGCGCTTCTGCGGGCGTCGGCAGGCATGTAGGCCAGCCGGCTTCATAGAGCAGATGGGCGGGGATTTCCAGTTCGGCGGCTTGCCGCTGCATAGCGCGCTCCTTCGCTTCGGCAAGCTGCGCCCGCAGTACTGGATCAAGCAGGTCCGGCGCCACGTCGCCGAGCCAGTTTCCCGCCTGGAAGGAGAAGGTGCTGCGCACCTCCAGCCGCACCAGTTCGCGGTAGACGGCAGCGTTGTCCCCGCAGCGGCTGGCCGCCTGCAGGTCGGCTCGCGCTGCCAGCACACAGAAGGCGCAGGACACCCGGCTGCTGCCATAGATGCGGTAGGCCTCGTGCAGCACGCCGCCGCGCCGACCGATGTAGTCGAGCACGTCCTGGCGCGGCCAGTGGATGATCGCGTGCCAAGACAACCAGACACCGCGCGCACGGGTCAGCACGGTATCGTGCTTCGCCACCGGCTTGCGCGCCCGTGCAGCGCTCTCCTGCCAGCGCAGCCCCACGGCCGAGATCACGGGACCGGTCGGGTGCCGGGCACGCATGGCCCTGGCCAGCACCTGGGATTTCATTTCGCTGGTGCAAAAACGCTGGGTCGCCGAACTCCAGGGCATGATGAGCTTGACGCACGCCAGCATGCGGTAGCGCTCCACGTTCGCCGCCCAGCGCGACAGCCAGCGATCCACCATGTCCCCAGCCGGCCGGCGCACGGTCACGAGTTCCCAGCCCAGCCGCTCGGCCAGTCGCTCACACACCGGAGACGAGTCACGCCATTCGATGCGCCCTAGGTCTGCATGGATCAGCGCGCGCACGCCAGAGTGCCCAATGGCGTCGAGATGCTCCTGCACCCGGTAGGCCAGGGCCTGGCTGTCCTTGCCGCCGCTCACGCCGACGTACACCGGCGCATGGCCTGCCAAGGCGGTGTCGATCATGGGATCACGGGCCACGCTGAAGCGTTGCGCCGATGTTGGGGAGATGGCCCAGGGAGACTGAGGCGCTGCCAGCGCCAGCCCGGGCAATTCGATCTGCTGCACGATCAGCCTCCGGCCCGCGGCGCCGAGGGTGCAGCTGCGGGCCTCGAACGGCTCCGGCCAAGGAAGCGCTGCAGGTTCTGCCGCAGAGTCCGTTCTTCTTCAGGGAAGCGCGTGAGGTTCGGATCCTGCGATTCGCAGCCCCACCAGATCGACGCGTATTGGGAGGCCACACCGTTGTATCCGCAATCCGGGCCATCCTCGTCGAACGCCGCGCACATGCGCCGGATCGCGTCGCCATGTGACAGCCTTCGCATCGACACCAGGACGGCCGGATTCCAGACCACCCACACGTTCCCGCCGAAGCCGCGCACCGCATCGTTGCCACTGCGCACGAAGAATCGATCCCACGCCTCTCCGACGCTGAGCCGGCCGCCGTCGCTGTCGATCCGGTCGGTCCAGCGCGCGATGGGCGCCAGCCAAGCCTCCAGCACGCAGCCACCGGTCTCGTACATGCCGTACTCGTAGGCCACGGTGATCGACTCGCTGAGACAGACACCTGTCCCGGTGTAGCTGCGGGAGGCCGAACGTCGGAATCCATCGCGCAGAATGCGGCGCCCAATCGCGGCACGGGTACCGTGGTAAAGAGGGCCGAGCAGAGTAGCGGCTTGTGTTTCCATGCGGCCAGAATCACATGCCGCGCGTTCCATTCAAGGCGACTGCTTCGGGTGCGCGAGCCTTCGGACCCAGGCATCCTGCAACCACAATGGTGGCATGCGCGATGCCCACGCGCCGAACCTCCCGCGTCCTTCGACCAGCCCGCAAGGCCTGTGCCGCTACCGCGAGGCGCTCATCCAGGGCGGCGCAGTATAGGGCACCTGGACGATGGCTCACCGCACCTGTACCGCCTTGCCTATCACCTTGGCTGCGCCTGGGCCATGGAACGCGACAGCGCGTCTGCGCCCGCTCACGGGATCGTGCGATAGCCTCCGCCCACGAACCAAGCATCAGCGGCCAACGCGCGATAGGTTGCGTATTGCCAACTGTTGGGCCGCACCGAATGCAGGTCTCGCTCATCATCCAGGAACTGCTGGACTGCCGCCACGCCGCCGCGCCCTTCCTGAAGGATCAGCCTATCGCGAAGGATCGGCAATTCATCATTGGCGTTGGTCGTGAACGTTATCGCCAGCCCGCACACGTCGAAATGCCGCCGAACGCGATCTTGATCCACTGCGGACCAGGCAGTTGGAGGACACGCGTCGAACACCAGCACCGGTGGCGGCCCTGGGTTGAGCGTTGCGCGCACCCAGGGATCTTGCAGCAGATGCTGGTCGAAGTAAGGGTGGAAGGTCTGTTGCCCCGCCGTGGCCGGATACTTCGCACGCTTCTTGTCATTGCAAAAATGACAGGCCGGCACGAGGTTAGCCGGCAAGATGGACAAATCGGGATAGCGTGACTTGGGCAGATGGTGGTCGCAATGGGCGACGCTGCCTACACCGCACAGCGGACAACGGTTGTTCGGTGCCGCGCTGCGTATGCGGTCATAGACCGCGCGGGCCGCGCCGCTCGTCTTGCTCAGATGCTCCTCGTAAAGTCCGGTCAACTCCGCCTTGGTGACACCGCCAACCGAGGGCCGGCGCTCGACGTGATGGAGCGAGGCCGCCGTAGCGTTCGCATGGTAGGTCACCCCAGAAGCAGCGAGACTGGCAGCAATTGCCGTCAGGCGGGCCTGAAGGCCAGGATCTGTCGTGGCGCCCAGGCACAGCGCGAACACACTCGCCTGCGTGTCGGTTGGAAGGGGCAAGTTTCGCACGTCAAGCCTCCCCGCCTGCCGCGTCGGGTGGAGGCGGAGGAACCATGCTGAGGGCGCGGGCCAACGATCGTGCCTCGCCGCCGAGCCGGCCGCCAAATCGCGCAACGGCTTGCTCGTACCCTCCTGGCTGCACCGCATCGCTGATCAAGCGGTGAAAGCCGGTCTGCGAGACCTCCAGTCCGAACACTTCGCGGGTGAGAATTCCGACGTTTTCGCCAAAGGTCTCCAGTTCGGGGCGATCGGCGCGCGCGGAGTGGCCCGTGCGGTTCAGCACCCATGCGCAAGAACGGGGCACCTCCTGCAGAACGACCGGCGAGTGCGTTGCGATGATCGCCACGCCGTTGCGGTTGACCATGAGCTCACTCAGCGCACGCACGAAAGCCGACAGCAGCGGCGGATGGAGATGCCCTTCGGGCTCGTCAATGAGCACCAGTGATTTTTCCTCGACAAGTTCGACGAGCAGCGTGATCGTCAGAAGGACAACGCTATGGCCCGAGCTCAGCCGCCGGAACCATTTGCGCGTGCGATCTTCCCAGCCCTCACTTATGTCATCGATGACGCTCCTGGCATTCGCGTCAAGAAACAAGGGATCGGCCTCCAGCAGCTCGACCGCTTTCAGCCAACGACGCCGACGCGCGGCACCGCGACAAGCGACTATGCCTTTCAAAAAATCCCGAACAAGCTCGGAACGCCCCTTGATGCTCAGTTCCGACTGTCCATCATCATCGACGCCACCGGGTTGAATATCCGCTGCGGACTGCCGGATCAGGCCGATGTACTCGTACCTCACCTCCAGTGGAGCATCCGCGCGTACCAGCGGGCCATACTCGTCGAATGGGCTGAACGAAACCGTCACCAATCCGGCAAAGCCGTGGCCCTTCTTCGGGGATGGATTGACGTACCCAAACGGACTGTTGAACCCGAGAGGATTCAGTGGCCCCAATTCGCCTACCGCACCTCCGTCACGCGATTGAAGGCCAAGAAAGGCCCGCGACAAATAGTCGAAGCAGCGCGTCTTGCCAACGCCGTTCCGTCCGATGACGACGTGGACGTTGGTCGGTGGACTGGATTCGGGCGTGACCTGGAAATCGAGTTGCGGCGGCGCGTCCAAGGTTCGCGGATCCTGGGGAAACGTGTAGCGAAACGCGAACGCGGTGAGCACGACATTGCCGAGCGCGAGCCGGTGGAAGCGATTGCGCACCCGGTCGATATCGATATCGCGCAGCAGCGATCGCCGCAAAACTTCCTCGGCAGCGTATTCCTCGAGGAGTGACGGGTTCCGCGCCATGTCACGCATTGCAAGGAGGTACTCGTCCCGCAACTGCTCACCGAGTTCGTTGAGCTGTTCGTAGTAGTTCTCGGTCTGGCCCATCGAGAACCATGGCGCGTCGAGTCGGGGGAAGACGGGGTCGAGCAACGCCGAGCTGACGGCGGACTCGGAGGTCATTCCCGCCCTGGCGATTTTTACGTGGCCAATATCGATCCGACGCCGGTCTTCCGTGACCACGACCACATGGAACTGGGTAACCCAGACGAACCAATCGTTCCAGTTGTCACGGACGAGGAGTACCTCATTTCCGTTGCTTGACCCAGATGCCGAATCGACGACCCTGAATGACAGCATTGCCTCTCCCTCTGTTTTTCCGAGAACATTCCCTGGTTCAGTTCCTCAGCCCGCACTGACAGGAATGGACCAGCCTATGCCATTCTTCAGTCCGCTTCGATGCCTGCCCTCAGCGCCGCCGCCAGCACGGCGTCTCTCAGCGCAGTATTGCGCGCCAACGGACCGCCGACGCGCCGACCGCTCAACGCGCCGGTGAGCCGATCCCCGAACAGCACCAGCGCATGATCCCGGTCCCGCTGGCGCGACATCCACAACAAGCCATCCACATCGGAGAACTGCTGGTGCAGCGCCTGGGCCCAGGCTGCCGTGGCCGGGTAGTCGCGCGAGGGGCTGGCGATCAGTTCTTCCTTGGGCACCTTCAGGCGGTGCAGGCCTTCGCTCGTCAGGTCCACAAGCTTCAGGTCGCGGCTGGGGACCAGTTCGCCATGGCCGCGCTGTGCGAAGTCGTCGAGGTCGACGAACTTGTCGGGCGCATCGATGGGCACGTCATAGAACACGGTCTCGAAGATCGCGCAGTCCAGCGTGGAGCCGCCGTACAGGTAGGGAACGACTTTGCCCTTGAGGCTGTGTATCGGCGCGAAGCGCGTGGGCTTGCGAAGCCTGCGTGCCGCATCGACGCCGGGGTTGAAGCTCTCGGGGGCAAACGCCGTATCGTGGATGACATGGATCACCCGGCCCGCCGGCCAGCGGTCGAACAAGGGATCGAGTGGCGGAACCGGCGCACGGCAAGTCAAGCGGCGCTCCCCTCGGCGTCACGCCGCGCGGCCTGCACGACGGCATCCGGATCGCTGGCCAGCAGATCGACTGGGCGCGCGCTGTCTGGCAGCCCCCCGTTGTTCGAGGTGAACCACAGCGCCAGCTTCCACGGCGCCTTACGCCCGCCGAAGGCCTCCAATACCTCTTGCACCGCCTTGATCGGCTTGCCGTTCTCGAACTGGAAGGCGGGATAGACATCTCGGTCGCGCGCCGCCTTGTCCGGGTGCGGAACGGCAAACACTTGGCGGCGCTTGCGCCAGTTGTCGGCCAGCGCAGTGCGGTTACTGGCTTGGGAGCCGTTGGCATCGGCCAGTTGCTCCGCACTGAAAAAACCGAACTCGTTGAGGATGCGGGCGTGGCGCTGGGCGAGCCGCTGCGCCATCTCCAACTCGACAACGCTGGGGGCGAGCATGCGCGCCGCCATGAAATCGACCATTTCCTCCATGCGGCGCTCGCGCACCGCAGCGATCTTCTCGCCCAGCAGGCGATCCAGCAGCGGCAGCGAAGCCAGCAAGGTGCTGGAAGCCGCTTCGTCCGCCACTTCGAGCACAAAGGCCCGGCCAACGCGCGGGCCATGCCCCCGGTCGGCGCGGTAGGGCTGCACGGTGAACACGTCGCCCTGCAGCATGTGGGATGCGGTTTTCGCCATGGCATGAACTCCGTTTGACCAGATTGATGAAATTATACATCAAAAGGTCAATTTAGTCGAATCACTGGCATTCGGCACCCCGGAAACCAGTCACCGCGCCGTGCACCGCGAGCGCAGTCGCCACCGGCAATCGCCGGTATCGGCCTGGCCTTGCGGGCGGGCACCGCGTCCGGCTGCTTTCAGCCGCCCCAGACTCCGGGCAGACTGAAGCCGTTTCCCGGGCTGTCGCCCCTGCTCGTCACCGAGCATCCCGAGTCCTTCGGGCGTCGCGGTCGTTACCCGCCTGACGCAGCCCCGCTGCCATGCCTTGAGCCGCCCCGGCAGCAGTCGCTTCGCCGGTATCGCCGGCCCCGTGTTTGCGCCCTTCGGCGCGTTTCCCCTTCCCTGCCCGCGGCCCCGCCGCGCCATTCCGTCTCACCCGCCTTCGGGCCGAGGCGGGTTCACCCATTCACAGAAAGGCCATCCATGACCCCCATCACCGAGACCCTGTGCGCCATCGAACGCCGCGCCGAGCGCGCCATCGTTCAGGAATTGCGCCTGATGATCCAGGAGATTCTCGCGATGCGCACCCAGCTCACCCTGGATGAACGCGCCCATGCCGACGCGCTGCTGCTCAAGCTGAGCCACCTGGAAAGCTGCCAGCAGGTGGAGGTCGTTGCGCCGCCCACCATCGCCGATTCAGACCCTACGGCAGTGCCCGTTGTCCCCGCACTCCGGTTCGACATGCTCGAACCGCTGCAGCCCAGCAACTACCTCGTGCACTTCTACGGCCACGAACTCGGCGACCTAGAACGCGTCGAGTTCACGGAGTCTCTGTCTGCCGCCACCCAATTGATCCGCCGCCAGCTGGCAAATCATCCCTCCTGGGTGCAGCGCGTGGAACACGATCCCAGCAGCGGCCATCTGTCGTTCCTCATGGCCAACGACACGGCTTTTGCCACTGTCCAGCCCTGCGCGCCGAACACGCCCGACGTCGAGGCCGATGTCGCCGAGGCTTGTGCGGCGTTGTCCCGCGGCGATGTGACGGCATTGCAGCGCCTGTTTGTGACCCCGAATCGTCACCCGAACGGCCAGGAACTGCTGGCCGCCTGAAGCCAAGGATTCGCGCAGGTGCCACGGCATCCGCGCTTGATCCGACCAACCTGCGGGGTTCGCCCTGCAGGGGTGGGCTCCGTTCAACCTCGGAGAAACCCACCATGAACGTGACACTGAGTCCCGAACAGAGGCTGTACGTCATCCCCTGCGGCGATGGCTACACCTGCCTGGGCTTTGACAACGCACGCGGCCACGCCGACCAGATTGCCGCCCGGCTGCAACGGCCTGACCTGGCCTTCGCGCCCGGCGACCACGGTTCGCTGGACGGCTACGCCAAGTACCAGGCCGCCATCGCCGCCTGGGGTCGATCACCGCTGACACGGCAGACCTACTTCGACCCGGGGACGGACCCCAAGGCGGCCAGTGCGCTGGAGAGTTGCCGGCGCGACAGACGCAAAGTGCGGCTGGTGCTCGGCGACACCGCCACCGGCCGAAGCTGGCTGGAAGAGCACGACGTGGTCGGCCGCATTGGCCGCTCCACCGGCACCATGAAAGTGCCGCTGCTGGTCGAACCCGACGAGGACGGGGGCACCGTCATTCTGACGAGCTGCCTGCTGCGGCTGATCGCCTGGGATTGCGGCCGGGATCTCTATCGGCACCCGGCCTATCGTGTGCCCGGCCTGGCGATCCAGCGTGCCCATGAGCAAACCGATCTGCCCTGGCAGGTGCTGCACGAGGGCGCGGTCGTGGCGTGCTTCTCCGACATCAGCAAGGCGGGAGCCTATCTGGCCTTCATGTGCGGAGAAACCGTGGAACCGCAGGTTTTTCAGTAAGCGCTGGCCTCCGCCCTCGAACGGCGTGCGCGCGCCTCGCAGGGCTTCGTTCCCTGACGACCCGCAGCCGTCTTCATTCATCCCATCCACCCGATGGAGCCATGTCGCCCCATCGGGTGCCGTGGCTCCTCTTCTTTCTCGAAGGAATCACCATGGCACTCGCAGTTCTCATCGTCCCGTCGAAAGCCCGATTCGCCGCCGGACAGATCGTCATGACCATCGGCGTCGACACGCTGGTCGACGAAGGCCGGCTCGATCCCACGCCATACCTGTACCGCCATCTGAGCGGTGACTGGGGCGATCTCGATGCCAGCGACCGGAGCCTGAACGACGCCGCACTGCAATCCGGCAACGATCGGCTGTTCTCGTCCTACCAAGTGGCGTCCGATCTGAAGCTTTGGATCATCACCGAGTGGGACCGGAGCGTAACCACGTTGCTGCTGCCCAGCGAGTATTGACCGGCACGGGCCGATTGGCCCCAGGCGTCTTGCCACCGCCAATCGCCCCTCCTGGCCAGCATTGACGCTGGCATTTCCCCGGCAGGCACCGAGTCCAGCGGTGCCTGCCCCACACTGATCCTCGCACCAGGCCTTGGCCAACGCACGCCCTTCCGGGCGTTCCCGAGTCCGCTCGGGCGTAGCGGTCGATACCCGCCCCACCGCCACGGCAGCCCTGCGCTGCCCATTCACCACACGTCCTGATCCTGCCGCCCACGCGCAGGGCCCAGGGCCGTGCTCATTCGTCCATCCCATCCGGGGAGCTCGCCTCCCCCATGGGTCGGTGCGTTCCCCGCTTCCTTTCGGAGAACCACCGATGGCTCGCCATTCCACGCCTTCGCTGTGGCTGCCCGGATTCGATCCGGACAGCCCCGATCTTCCCGATCCGTCTCCCGAGATAGATCTGTTCAGCGCACCGCCTCCTGCCGAGGCGGTCGATCTCACCTCCTCCTGTCCCATTGCCGAACTGGAGCCGCCGACCGCCGTTGCACCACGGGCGAGCTGGCGCGTCATTGCCGGCAAGAAGCCTGACACCACGCGCAGCCTGTGGCCGGCACTCGGCCGCGAGCAGTTGCTTGGGCTGAGCGGCAGCACCACGAAGTTCGACGCCAACGTGGCCGCGATCCAGGTGCTGCAGAGCCTCGAAGCCAATCAGCAGCCCGCGAGCGCCGACCAGCGCAGCCAGTTGCTTCGCTTCACCGGCTGGGGCGGCCTGCCCGCTGCCTTCAACCTTGAAGGCACGGATCCGTCCTGGTGTACCCGCGCCGAAGCGCTGAAGGCCCTGCTACCCGCCGACGACTACGCGTCGGCCCGGGCCTCTGTCAACAACAGCCACTACACCGAGGTCCATGTGATCGAGGCCATGTGGCAGGCCGTGGAGCGCTTCGGCTTCACCGGCGGGCGTGTGCTTGAACCTGCTGCCGGCGTCGGCCATTTCCTGGGCGCGATGCCCCGCGCGCTCGCCGAGCGCAGCGCGGTCACCGCCATCGAGATCGACCGGCTCTCCGGCCGGCTGCTGCAGGCGCTGTACGCGCCGCATGGCGCCGACGTGCGCATTGCGCCGTTCGAGAAGGTGGCGTTGCCCGAGAACTGGTTCGACTTGGTGATCGGCAACGTGCCCTTCGGCAACTACCCGGCCGCCGATGCGGGCCCCAAGCCCTATGCCCGGTTCCGGATCCACAACTACTTCTTCGGCCGCGCGCTGGATCTGGTCCGCCCCGGCGGGCTGGTGTGCTTCATCACCAGCACCGGCACGATGGAGGCCCGCGACGACGCCGTGCGTGAGTATGTGGCGTCGCAGGCCGAGCTGCTGGGCGCGATCCGGCTGCCCCGAGGCGCCTTCGCCGGCCTCGCCTCGACCGATGTGCAGACGGACATGCTGTTCCTGCGCAAGCGCCACCCCGGCGAGGCCGTGAGCGGTGTCTGGATGGAACGCGTGCTGGTCCCGGACGGGCTGCGCCACCCGCGCTGCCCGCACAAGTACCTGCAGATCAACGCCTGGTACGCGAGGAACCCCGCGTTCTGCATTGGCCAAGTCACGCAGGAGAGCAACGGCTACGAGGAAGTGCCGACCGTAGTGTTCGAGGGCGACCTCGAGCCGGCGCTGGCCGAACGCATCGCGCTGCTGCCCAGCGGCGTGTACGCACCGGCGAAACCGGTGGTGCTGGCCTCCGTGCGCGCCGCCGTGCCGGCCGAGCACGGCGCGCGGCCTGGAAGCTTCCGAGTCAACCACGGGCGCGTGCACCGGGTCGAAGGCGCAGAGCTGGTCGACCTGCATGACAGCCTGAATGCCACCCAGCGCGCCCGCATCGCGGGCATGTGCGCGCTCCGGGACCATGCGCGGGCGCTACTCGACGCGCAGCTGGCGCAGGACGGTGACGAAGGGCTTGCGCAGTTGCGGGCCATGCTCAATGGCACCTACGACCGCTATGTGGCTCGCCACGGCTGCCTGAGCACCCGGGCCAACGCGCTGGCCTTCCGGCGTGACCCGGACTACCCGCTGCTACTGTCGCTGGAGCACTACGACGAAGAGTCGGACACCGCCCGCAAGGCAGCCCTGTTCACCCAGCGCACGCTGCGCCGGGTATCCCCTCCGACGGCAGTCGGCGAGCCCACCGAGGCGCTGGCCGCGTCGGTGCAGTGGCGGGGCCGGGTCGATCCCGGCTACATGGCCCAGTTGCTTTCGGCGCCCGAGGACGAAGTGCTTGCCACGCTCTCCGAGGCCGGGCAGATCTTCCTGGATCCGGCCGACGACGCTTGGAAGACCGCGGATGACTACCTGTCGGGCAACGTCAAGGCCAGGCTCAAGCAGGCGGCGCTCTCGGGCCCGGCCCTGCGCCGCAATGTGGAAGCGCTAGAGCGCGTGCAGCCCGAGGACCTGCCGCCCGCTTCCATCGAGCCGCGCCTGGGTGCGGTGTGGATACCGGCGGGCGACGTCGAGGCCTTCATCCATGAAGTGCTGGAGCTCAAGGACTGCAAGGTGTCGTACTCGGCCGAGGCCGGCGCCTGGTCGGTGACCTACCCCGAGTGGAGCGCCCGGCACAACGTCAAGGTGACCCAGGAATGGGGCACGGCGCGGATGAATGCCATCGATCTGGTGCAGGCCGCACTGAACGTGCAGGTGCCGACGGTGCGCGACCGCGATCCGGCCACGGACCGCTACCACGTCAATCCGGCGGAAACGCTGGCGGCGCGGGAGAAGTTCGGGGTGCTCAAGGACCGCTTCGCGGCCTGGGCCTTCGAGGACAGCGAACGCCGCGAGCGGCTGTGCCGGGTCTACAACGACTTGTTCAACGCCACGCGGCCGCGGCATTTCGATGGCTCGCACCTGAAGCTGCCGGGGTTCTCGCAGTGCTTCGAGCTGCATCCGCACCAGCGGGACTCTGTCTGGCGCGCCGTGCAGACCGGCAACGTGGGCCTGTTCCACGTCGTCGGTGCCGGCAAGACCGCGGTGTGCGTAATCGCCAGCATGGAGATGCGCCGCCTGGGGTTTCTGTCCAAGCCCTGCCATGTGGTGCCCAACCACATGCTGGCCCAGTACACGGCCGAGTTCGTGCGCCTGTACCCGCAGGCCTCGGTGCTCATGGCCGGAAAGGAGGATCTGGAGGGCGACCCCCGGCGCGAGCTGGTGTCGCGCATCGCCACGGGCGACTGGGACGCGGTGGTCATCACGCACTCGAGCTTCGAGCGCATCCGGATGTCGCCGCAATTCACCGAGGACTACATCATGGAGGTCATCCATGAAATAGAGATGGCGGTGCGCGCCGAGAAGAGCGGAGACCGGAGCAACCGGATCATCAAGCAGCTCGAAGCGCAGAAGAAGAGCTGGAAGGCACGCCTGGAGCGGCTGGCCGCCGACCGGAAGAAGGACGATCTGCTGACCTGGGAGCAGTTGGGCATCGACGGCCTGTTCGTCGACGAGGCCCACCTCTTCAAGAACCTCTACCGGTTCACCAAGATGACACGGGTCGCGGGTCTGACGCTCTCGAACTCGGAGCGGGCGTTCGATCTGTACCTGAAGACGCGCTACACGATGAAGCTGCACGGCAACGCGCAGCGCGGCGTGGTCTTCGCAACGGCGACACCGGTGGCCAACACCATGGCGGAGATCCACACCATGCAGCGCTACCTGCAGCCCCGGCGGCTGGAGGAACTGGGCCTGCAGCAGTTCGATGCCTGGGCGGCGACCTTCGGGGAGTCGGTGACGACGCTGGAGATCGCGCCGGACGGCAGCGGCTACCGCATGCACACGCGCTTCGCGCGCTTCATCAACGTGCCGGAGCTGATGGCCGTCTTCGGGGAGGTCGCGGACATCCGCACCGCCGAGATGCTGAACCTGCCGGTGCCCCAACTGCGCGGCGGCAAGGCCCGCACTGTGGCCTGCCCTGCCAGCACGGCGCTCAAGGCCTATGTGCAGACGCTGGTGCAGCGCGCCGAGAGGATCCGCAACGGGCAGGTCGATCCGACCGAGGACAACATGCTCGCGGTCACGAACGACGGCCGGGCGGCGGCACTGGATTTCCGGCTGGTGGCGCCTGCGGCGCGGTTCGATCCGGACGGTAAGGTCGGGGCCTGCGCCCGCGAGGTGTTGGCGATCTGGCAGCGCACGGCGGACTTCCGCGGCGCGCAGCTGGTGTTCTGCGACCTGTCCAGCCCCAAGAGCGGCAAGGCCTTCAGTGTCTACGAGGACCT
The DNA here is from genome assembly GCF_031844105.1 of Acidovorax sp. PRC11. Classification (NCBI taxonomy): domain Bacteria; kingdom Pseudomonadati; phylum Pseudomonadota; class Betaproteobacteria; order Burkholderiales; family Comamonadaceae; genus Acidovorax; species Acidovorax sp. PRC11. The sequence goes on from NZ_JAUZUQ010000001.1 coordinate 396,449, forward strand.
GCGCCAGCGCCTGGTGGATGCCGGTATTCCCGAGCGGGAGATCGCGTTCATTCACGATGCGGAGACCGACGCGCAGAAGGCCACGCTGTTCAAGGCGGTCCGCGAGGGCCGCGTGCGCGTGCTGCTGGGATCGACCGGCAAGATGGGCATCGGCACCAACGTGCAGACGCGCCTGGTGGCGCTGCACCACCTCGATGCGCCGTGGCGCCCCTGTGATGTCGAGCAGCGCGAGGGCCGCATCCTGCGCCAGGGCAACGAATGCGAGGAGGTCGATATCTTCCGCTACGTGACCGAGCAAAGCTTCGATGCCTACATGTGGCAGACGCTGGAGACCAAGGCGCGCTTCATCGCGCAGGTCATGCGCGGCGACAAGGGCCTGCGGGCGATCGAGGATGTGGAGCTCGCCACGCTGAGCTACGCGGAGGTCAAGGCGCTCGCCTCAGGCAACCCCATGGTGATCGAGAAGGCCGGCGTGGACGCGGAGGTGGCCAAGCTCTCCACCCTGTTCTCGGTCTGGCGCAACCAGCGCTGGGCCAACGAGAGCGAGGTGGGACGGCTGCCCATGCTGATCGAGTCGTTGGAGCAGAAGCTGGCGCTGCAGGCCGAAGATGTGGCCCAGGCGGAGCCCCAGACCATGGCGCAGATCGCCGTGGAGCTGGGAGGCCGGCGGATCGCCGGGCCGGATGCCGTGGGCGACGCCCTGCGCGAACTTGTTAAAACCGCTCGCGCCATCGTCCAGGGCAAAGCCTTGCTGTCAGGCCAGATCCTGGGCCGCTTCGGCGGCTTCGAGCTGGGGCTGCAGGCCATCGGCACCGAAGCAACGCCCGCGTTCTTCCTGGCGGGGCGCTGCCGCTACGACGCCGAGCCCTACCAGACCGGGCCTGGCCTGGTGTCTGCGCTGCTGGCGGCGTTGGCTTCGGTCGGCGAGCTGCAGGCCAGGACGGGCGAACAGCTCGAGCTGCGGCGCAAGCGGCTGGATGATCTCCGGTTGGAGCAGGTCCGGCCGTTCGAGCACGAGGCGCGGCTGACCACCCTGCTGGTGCGCCAGCGCGAGCTGCTCAAACAGCTCGACCTCGACAAGGACGAGGCCGGCAACGCCAGCCTGGATGGCGAAGCGATGCGCCAAGCGGCCTGAGTTCACGCCCTGCTACCGAAAGGTGGCGGGGCGTTTTTTCATTCGGCGTTGCAGCCCCTCAGTCTTCCGCCAGCAGGTAGCTGCGCAGATCCACATGCCCAGGCGCAACGTACTTGTCCTGCCAGGTGTCATCTTCCTTCAGGAAACCCTTGTCGACGGCCTTCTCCACGCTCTTGCCCGAGAGTTCCGCTTCGCGCCGGATTTCCTCCTGTACGGCCCTGAATCGGTAGTGCTCGTGGACATCCAGGACATGGACGGCGTAGGCGCAAGCCAGCGCCCGGTTGCCCCGGACGATGGCCAGGTTCTCGTCGTTGGCGTAGGAGGCCTTGAAGCCGAGGTTGTGGCTGCCGGTGACCACCACGCAATCTTTCTCCGACATCGGGTCGATGACGACGATCTTGTCATGCACGATGGCATGCCCGATCTTCAGCAGTTCCTTGTCGAAGTTGGCGACCGGATCTTCCACGGCTGCGGCCCGCACCAACAGCACATTGGGCGCTCCAGCTGGGGAATAGATGGCCGGTAGCGTCACCTTGGGTTCCTTCGGATCGCGCGGGCGATAGCCGGGCATGGCCGTGGGGTCGCTGATCGCGCCGGCGACAAAGAGCCCTGGCCGGTTGCGACCAAAGGCCAAGGCCGCCGAAATCGCGGTATTCGCATCCTCCTGCATCTCCGCCGTGCGGCCCGGGTTGAAGACCAGGAAGAAGATGGCGTGCTTGGCCTTCGACATCAGGTCGAACAACACCGCCAGGTCGGGGGGGACGGTGCGCGTGGCGGGACTCCCCCGCACCGCCGTGTTCGGTGAAAACCACAGCTGCACCTGCGTGCCGCCCGCGTCGATGGCCGTGTCCGCCGGATGGCTGTTGGCCTCGCGCAATGCCTCACCCTGGTTGGCGTTGCTGGCCTTGGAGAGGGGATCGGGCACCGGCTGCTTGTCCTTGTGCAGGCGTTGCCAGTAGTCCAGGTAGTGCTGCGCCACCTGGCCGGAGCGAAAGACGATCGCATTGTTGGTCTGCGCGCACAGGCCGGTAGGCGTCCAGTTGGTGCTGCCCGTCCACACCGCCTGAGGCTGCCCACCGACCACCAATACGGCGAACTTGTTGTGGCCAATGCCAGCGGAGGTGTTGAACATGCGGTCCTGCATGCTTCGGGTCCGCAATTGCTTCGTACCGATGGCCTCGCGCAGACGTTGGCGCGCCTCGGCATTCGTCGTGTCCCACTCGCCGGTGTCCTCGTCCTTGCCCGCGGTACAGAGGATCAGATGCAGGCGGCTGGCATGCTGCACCAGCAACTCGATCAGTTCCGGGTCGCTCAGTTCATACAGCGCGGCGTAGATCGTCCCGTTCTCGGCCTCGGCCCGCGTGAACAGCTCGCGCAGCAAGGGCAAGATGTCGCCCGCCAGGTAGCGGCGCAGCGGATCGTCCACGGTCTCGATGCGCTTTCTCACCTTCGCGGCGCTGGGCATCTTGCCTTTGGGCGTGTGCAGCTGCTTGCGCAGGTTTTGCGTCGACAGGATGCCGTTGTTGAAACCGACGCTGACCTCGCCCAGGTCATTGGACGCGACGATCTCGTTGGTCTCGACCGCCTCACCATAGAACGCGAGCGGGATCGGCTTGCCCTTGTACTTGCCTGGCTGCGACGTGTCCGTCGATGGCACGGGTGTGAGCCCCGTCTTCATGGGTCCGACCGGCTGGATTTCGTACTTCACGCGCAGGGGACCGGAGCGGGTGGCAAGGGTGTTGCGGCTCTTGCGCAGCGTCAGGTCGCGCCAGGAAAACTTCTGGATCGGCCACACGCTGGTGTCCTGTTCCTCCCAATCGGGATTGGACTGGGACTTGAAAGCCACCCAGGTGGGCAGCACCCGACGCTCCCCCGTATCGACAAAAACACGGGTGACCATGAAACCCAGGCCCCCTTCGATCTTGCCGTCCGTTTCCCAGGCCAGGTAGGCCACTTCGTCATTGCAAAAGGCCTTGGCCTTGGTAATGCGCGCCATGTCTCTCTCCCTTTGTGGTTCAGGCCTCTCCATGAAACGACAGAAATTTGACAGTGGCAAGTCATGACTTGCTCGCGCCGCACCCAGCCTCACATTCAGGGAAATACCCGGAAAGCCTCCTGCTCGAATACACTTCCCTCAAGGCGCCCGCCCTACTTGCACGCGAGTAAAAACAGGCATCTTCTCCATATATTGCCAATCTCCCTTCAAGGCCTCGTCGTCGGGGACTTAAACGCGTGCGTCTGACCCGATCCGGCGAGGTGACACCGAAGGAAGATGCATGTCTTTGAAACAGCTGGTGCACACCGCGCACCAATCCCTCCAGGCCCAGGCCGGCTGCGACGTTCGCCGTAGCCATGTCTACGAGTTGCTCGCCGCGGCGCTCGGCTACCAGAGTTGGGCCTCATTCCATGCCGACGCGCTCCTGGTGGATGCCGGTGCTGGCGCCACGCCCGATGGAATCGCGCCCAGGGTGTCTGGCCGGGCACGCCAGATGGGCTACCCCCAACCCTCCGCTGACACCTTTGCCCAGGTCCTGGCCGCGTTGGCCTCCGAGCATCGGCTTGGCGCTCTGCGGTGGCGTGCGCTGGAACAGGTGCTGTTTCCGCCTCGGCCGCGTGACGAAAGCGATGCCGCCGACGATGAGGCCGACGACTGGGACGAGCCGTCCGTGCCGGCAAGTGCTCCCGCAGCGGTGCCGGAGCATCTCCGGTCGTCGACGCTCCTTCTCGAGAGTCTGGAGCGGGCCGCTGCGCAGGACCCGCGGATGCATTTCATGCTGGCCGCGCTCCATCGCTGCGCCAAGCCCAATCCCTATCTCTACGAGGAATCGCTCAAGGGGCGAGAGCTGAACAGCATCGAACAGGGCTGGGTCGAGAACTACCTCCGGCTGGAGCCCCGGTATCGCCAGTACCAGAGCCACCTCAAGGCGGCAGCGATGGGCGGCGTGCGTGCGGCCGCATTGGAATACGGTACGGTATTTGAGGATGGCGAGTTCATCGCGCTGGCCGAAAGGCTGGACGGTGATGTCGATGCCTTGGAGATGGCAAAGTCGGCCGCCACACCGGAAGCCCGAGGACGCTGGCTTCGCCAGGCGGCTGAGGAAGGCTCCTGGCAAGCACTGCAGGAAATGGCACACCAGGGAGATCCGTGGGCAGAAGACCGAATGGGCTCCAGGGCCGATAGCGGTTGGCTGCGCAGGGTCGCCGAGCGTGCCCTCGACCAGGGCGACGCCCACCGCGCCTGGACCTGGCAGTATGTGGCGCTGGCCCGCGGCGCTGATCTGACGCGCTCGACGCTTGCGGCCCGCCACGATGGCGGGCTCAATGACGGCCAGTTCTATGACAGCGATTTCGGCGGCCCCCTATACGTTGATGGGGATGAAGGCCTGAACCTGCCGGAGCTCAGCAAAGCCGATCACAAAGTCGCGAAGGCCAAGGCTCGGGAGATCCTGCGGCACTAGCGAAGGCATCCGAGGCGTGCTGCGACATGCATGCCTTCGCGATGAACGCACAGAAGTCGTCAATCGGTGGAGGCCTCGTTGACGTCCTTGGCCTCGCCGATGGCGTAGGAGTGCCCACCGGCGATGAAATGCAGGCTACGTCAGGCCGGCTCGGTGGTCTCGAAGTTCCAGTGACCGTCACGGAACACACGGGCATCGGCCCACGCGCCGACGATCTCGGCGATGAACAGGTCGTAGCGCTCCTGGTTGTGTGGCTCGGGAAGCAGGCGGCAGGGCGAGCTTGTCCGGCTGCTCTGCCAGACTGCGATGCCCGACCTGGTAGGTCAGATCGAACTGGGCCACGGTCGGCACCTGGATCACCAGGTGGCCGCTCTGCTCCACCAGTTCGCGGGTCTTGGCGATTTTGTCCTGCACCACGGTCAGCTTGGGCAGCGCGTAGTCCAGTGCGCAGGCCCAGGACGCGGCCATGACGTTGTCGACGCCACCATGGCGAGCGGAGATGACGCTTGACCGGCATACTTGATCGCGCCGACTGGCTCGCTGGGCAAGCCCGAAAGAAGGCTCCGAGCCGTTTCTGCTGATGGCTATAAATCTCAGCACCGCCTACAGCAGAAGTTGAAAGCAAAATCAGTCCACTGGGAGGTAAATCACATGGAGCAAACGACCGAAGATCCGCAGAAATCTGCGGTTCGCAACACCATCGTGACCGGCTCGCTGGATGACCAGCCAGAGTCGCTCGCAGCAATCATTGCCTTCGCCGTAGGGTTCGCTCAGCAAGGAGGGGCGCCGCTGGCCCTGAACGCGGCACAGTCCCACAAGTCGCAGCTCTTGGCATTGCTTACGCCCGCCACCGCAGAGCGCCTCACTGCGGGCGAGACGGTGAACACCGACTCAGGCCCGTCTTTGGATTTGATCGACGACCAGACGGTGGGGAGCTTCGTCGGGTTGGTCCTGTTCGTGGGCGTAGACGCGGCCCGGCTCGCGCTGTTGAAGGTCGACCGCGTAGCCATGGTCATCGCAGTGCCGCGGACCAACGACGAGCGCACAGCAATCCTGGACGCTTTTCCGGACGCGGGGCGTCTTGACTTCCGGCCTGAGCCAGAGGCCGCTCCGCTGCCCGAGATGACGCAGTCGCACACCTCCAAGCTCCAGTGGCTGGAGCAGCGCTACGACCTTCTTGCCGCTCGCAACTTTGACCGGAAGTCGGCCGAGGTCGTTCTTGGCGCTGGCGAGCCTCAGGTCTGTAGATACTGCGGCAAGTCCACCCCGGAGGTGGCCTTTGACAACATCTCGCACGCCTTCCCTGAGCAGATCGGCAACAAGTGGCTGATCGACAGTCGCGAGTGCGATACCTGCAACGCTCATTTCGCCTCGGCCGTCGACACCCCTTTCGGAGACTGGTCATTGCTGGCGCGCTCGACAGGCCGCATCCGCGGTAAGAGGAAGGCGCCCACGTTCGTGACCTCGGACAGCGATGTTCGGATCGACGTCAAGAACGGCAACCTGAAGCTGACCGTGCGCAACGGCGACCCGCGCCTCAAGTTCGACGACAAGGCTAAGCGGATCGAAATGCGGCTTGAACGTCCGCCATACATCCCGATGGGCGTCTTCAAGAGTTTCGTGAAGATGGCGCTTGCGGTGATGCCCGAATCCGAGTCCAGCAAGTGCCAGCACCTCAAGGACTGGATCTTGGCGAAGAAGCACACCTTTGAGAGCTTCCCCTTTCATCCGCTGCAGCTGTACAGCCAGTTCATCGCTGGTCCGGTGCCCAACGACAAGATCAGCTTCATGCTGGTTCGCAGGAAGGCATCGGTCTCCGGGTGTCCCTACCTGATGTTTATGGTTCAGTACGGCAATCATGTTCATCAGATCGCGCTGCCGATGCCCAAGGAGGATGGCATGGGCCAGGAGCCGGTGCAGACATCCCTGATCTATTTCCCGCACCCGTGGGAAAGCGCGGATCACATCGAGGCGTATGGACCGGCTCGGCCCGTTGAGGAAGATCTGTCGTCGCCGGACTTCAGACGCAATGAACCGTACCCGATGCAGTTCACCTTTGCGAAGGCCATAGACACCACGCCGCCCCAAACAGATTGAGCGTTGGCGCAACCTGGCCGCGCGAGGCCGCGTGAGTTCGCTGGAACCGATGGCCGAGAGCGAATCGGGCGGAAGCGGCTCACGTTCAGTGCATCGCGTCGATCTGAGCCTCCAGTACTGCCCGAATCGTCTTCAGTTCGGTCGGGCCGATGGCCGACCATTCCAGCGCCCGCAGGGCAGCCACGCGGCCGCTTCCGAAGGCAGAGAAGCCGGAGATCAGCGTCAACGCCTGTACGTCCACGGCGGGGTCGGTCATGCCACGCGCAATCGCCCTGACCAACGGGCAGTTGCAGTTGGCGCAGTGATTCCCGACGGCAACGGCGTCCGCCCCTTGTCATACTAAGTTCGCTTCCCATGGACATCGCGTCCATAAAGCCTTCCTCGCGGCCTCGGCCGCGCCGAAGTCCAGCCCTGCTGGCGTCGCAGTCGTTACCTGCCCTCGAGTTCCCTGGCTTCTGCCCGGGCGGCTGCTTCGGCTGCCGAGAGCGTCCGTCGGCGTCAGCGCCGACCTTTCTCCGTGACACGCCGCCTCACCGTGGCGCGCCATTGAGCAAGGGCCCTTGCCGCAAGGCACAGGGCCTTCATCCCATGCCGGCCCTCGAGGCCGGTGCCGAGCCGCTTCGCGCCAGCGAGGCACACCCGAACGGGGACCCCAGTCCCCGCCAGGGTTGGGCGTTCCCCTTTTTCACCGAAGGAGAACCCCATGTCTGCTATCCCTGCAGCCAGAGCATCGCACCGCGTCCCGGTGCTGCTGGGCGGATCTGGCCTCGCTAGTCCCCTGCCCGCTCCGCAGCGCAAGCTTGCGCTGCTGTTGCGTCCCCGGCCCTGCCTCGGCAAGTGCATGGGGCTCCCGTGTGCGGCGTGCCGTGCGGGAGGTTGACCATGACGGTCGATCTGTACCGTCGGCGCATTGCCGCCACTGTCGTCGAACTGGCCCGGGACGATCCGTTCCTGGTCAAGGAAGTCATCGCCCGCCTGCGCACGGCGGGCGAAATCGAGGCCGACGATCTGGTCTATCTGGACCGGATCGCCGACCGCTGGATCACGATCGCCCAGGCCAACGCACAGCGAGGCAGTTCAGCGCACCCGCGTCAAACGCACGGGTAGCGAGGCTCCCTTCGCCTGCGCCATCGCCGCAGCGATCTTCTCCAGCAGTTCCGGACGTTCCTCGGCCAGCGTGCCGGCCCATTGGGCCAGCGCCTGGTCGAGATCGTCTTGCGTTCGCGCTCCGCCGACACTGATGCCGAGCTTTCGGAGTTCATCGGTTTCGGTGGGCGTGAACCGGAGTGAGTGGCCTGCACGAAGCATGTGTGGGCTTTCCAAGGCGTGTGGGATGCCAGCTTAGCAAGGCAGCACACCGCCGCAACCCCTGGGAGACTGACGCCTCCCGAACGGGGCCTGGCGCGTGCTTCCCTCCAGCAAGGAGTAACGACCATGACTCTCAACGCCTCCCGCACCCGGCCGAAACGCAACGCCATCGGCCTCGAGGAAGAGCGCGCCTGGGTGTCCTTCTACCGGCGCGCCGGCAAGGATCCAGCGATCGCCGCTGAAGTGGCGGCCCAGCTCGAAGCCGACATCGAGATGAAGCGCGAGCACCTGGCGCTGTATCTGTGCTGCCGCGAATCGCTGCGCCTGCACCAGGCCCGCGAGGCGCGCAACCAGCGCTTCGGGCAGTTCGTGCGCTGGCTGCTCAGCGGACTGTTCGTCCGATTCCCCGCCAACGCGCGCCGCGCCATCGGCCGGGGAAGTGATCTCGCCGCAGCATGTCTGCCCGAGACCGGCGCCGAGCCGGCCGCTGCGCAGGTTCAGCGTTTGAACAAAAGCCCCAAGGTCCGCGCCGCACGCTCCGCGTTCCAGGCGCCACCTGCCGTTGCGGAGACACCCGCCCCACAGGCGACTGTCAAAGTGATGGATGCGGCGCCACGAGTGGCTCAAGCCAACGGCTGAGCCTGGCACCAAGTTCTCCTGGCCCATGGCCGGGGGAACTTGGTGTTTCTGCCGCGATAGGCAGACCATCAGGCAGAACACCCCCATCCCATCGCGTTCACGCCATCAGGCCGCCAGGCAACGCGCAACCTCCTGGTCGATCATCCAATGCAAGAACTGCGTGTCGTGCGACACGCCCCAGTAGTGCGCCTTGCACTTCGCCACATACGCATCGAGATCCGCTCGCGTGCGGATGCCAACCGGCTCGATGTCGGTCAGCCATTGAAAATACTCGATTTCCTTGCTCGTCAAACGGATCTGCGCCCCCAGGCGGATCATGGTGAACCCCCTTGATGGTCACCATACTGACGCCAAAAAACAAACTTGAGGGCGAATTAGCGGAGCCGGAGCAAAAAATATCTTGAGTGACACCGGAGTGACTTTTGAGTGTCACAAGACCATCAGTGGCATTCATCAGACTCTCTCGGCGTTGACGATTCGCGACACCGCGTGCACTCGCCACCCGAATTCGGCAATGAATGAGCGGTTTATCACCTTAGCTTGCCGCCCGCACACGTTTTCCCCCTTGTGACGCACCGAGGCCAGGGCGACACTGTCCAAACCCACTCTCTATTCAGATAAAGGCCCTCCGGCCAGTCGCCGGCGCCGCAATCGCTACGTGCAAAGACCACCGTGCCGACAACCGTTGCGCACCACATTCCCCGCCGGGGACGCCGTCCTCATGCAGCACCGCATCAGCGGTGCCGAAACCATGTTTCTGGGAACGTTGACACTCATGGTGGCCTACCTCTGCAGGGTTGGCGAAGTCCACAAGGCTTCCCGAACCCCATGCCGGCATCGCCACACAAGGAGTAACCCCCATGCACACCCAATGCATTGAGCAGTTGCGCGAATTGGCTGAACCCCTGGCCGCGCTTTCGCTGAACCATCTCACGCCGGCCACGCGGCAAAAGCTGCGAGACGACGAGCTTTCCGTCAATGCCTACCCGACCGACTTTGGAGGCTTCGTCTTCGTAGGCTCACCACGCTATCGCTCGCCTGTGGAATCCGACCTGGCGACGATTTTCGAGATCGCCGAGCGGGCCGGAATTGTCTGGCTCAAGTTCGACTGCGAGGCGCCCGCTATCGAAGGACTGCCGACCTTCGTCCACCAAGATCCCTTCCTATGAGACCGGCCCGAGCAGCCACGCTGCGCCGGGGGCCGGCCCGTCTTCATCGCCATCACGTGACGGCAACCGCTCCGGCGTCGGTCCGCAAAGCTTCCAGATGAATCACCGCATCTGCCATGCCCGCCAACTCGGGCGTCTGCGAGACGAAGAACTCGCGCCGGTAGCCTCCGAGCCGCAACACCTCCCGCTTCATTGCTCCGAACATGCGCTTGCGTTCCGGATCGAGCGCGCCATCGGCCTCGTCCGAGAACAACGTTTCATAGCGATGCTCGCTGGTCTGCGCCAAATACAGTGCCACGGCCCGCCCCAGGGATTCGTTGATCCAGACCCTCTCCCCTCCGGACATCAGCCGCACACTCTTGCTTTCCCCTGATTCGGCGTCGTGCACCACGATGTCGAAATCTTCCCGCTTCTCCCCCTTGGCCGTCTCCGCCTGCGTGACGATGGAGACCGTGAAGCGCGGGCCGTAGCAGGCCAGCAGCAGATCGTTCGCCAGAGCCGACAAGGCCGGCCCCGCGTCGTCGATCGCCAGGGCGATCAGGCCGTCATTGCTCATGCAGCGCGCCAGCAGGGTCCAGTCGCCGATGGCGTTTTCGATACGCTGGCTGCGCCGACGGGCCGCCGCCTGGCGTTCCGACAATGCCTCCCGCTGCTGGCGCAGTGCAGCCAGGCTCTGTACCTGCTGCAGGGCTTGTACATGGGCGCGCTGTGCTACCTCGTGCGCGGTGACGGCGTGATCCAGAGTGGTCTTCGCCGAAGACAACAGTCCTTGATCGAAGGGCTCCGGCAAGGTTGCCAGGACTGCATCCAGTCGGGCCAGCGCTTGCTGCAGTCCGGCCGACTGCTGTTGCCGCTGTGTGCCGATGGCTTGCATCGCCACCGTGATGGCCTCCCGCTCCTCCTGCTCCGCGCAGGCTTCGGCCGAACCGTCCTCGCCACCGGCCTCACCAAGGCCCATCAGCTCATCCCGCGCCTCGGCAAGACGCTGCCGGGCAACCTCCATGTCGTCGGCCTTCGCTGCAAGCAGCGCAAGCGTGGATGCCCGATCCCGTGCACGCTCCAGCCTCCTCTCTGCCACCTCCATGTGGACTCCAGCGGAATTCATGGCCTGGACGCGTGCCTTGACGGCCCGGCCCTCACGCTCGACCCCGGACTTCTCGTCGGCCAGCCGCTGCAGCACCGCGTCAGCGCTGGGAATCAGGGTCTGGGCTTCGCGGGCGTCGGCCAGCAACTGGCAGCGCCCCTGTAGCGGCATGCCGCTGCAGGGCACCTCGGCGGTCAGGCCAAAACGCCGCCGCAGTGCCTGCACCTGCAGGGCCGCCTGCCCCGCTTCGCGCTCGATGCCCTGCACCCGCTGCGCCAGCATCCGCAACTGGCCGCGGGCCTGCTCCCAGTCTGCCAACTGAATCCTCGCCAGACGAACACGCTCCGCGCGCTGCGCCAGAAGGTGCTCGGCCAGCGGCAGGCGCCGAATCGCGCGCCACACCAGAGGCTCACTGGCCAACAAGGCACTGCATTGCGCCTGCACGCCCTCCAGACGCTGCCGGCTCAGGCCGACCTGGGCTTGCCGCTGAGCTATCCGGCGGGCCAGGCGCTCCAGCCGCAGGCCCTCCCTGCTCTCCCGATCCGCCAGTTCCTGCATCGCGCTGCGAGCAACGGTCTGCGCCGCTTCCCGCTCCGCCAGCAGTTGGGCCCGCCGGGCATCGGCCTCACGGGCGTGGTCACACTGCGCGGTGACCTGGACGCAGACCTGCCGAGCGACTTCCAGTTCGGCGCCTGCGGCCGTCACGGCATCCTGGGCTCGTCCGGCCAGCGCCGGTGCATCCGCAACTTCTTCCCATGCGGCTGCCAACCGGCTGGCCTCGGCTTCCATGCCGAGCGCATCCTGCCGCACCGCTACCAGCCCCGCCTTCAGGAGCTTGGCGGTGTCACCAGCCTTGCGGCCCAGTTCGCGAATGTGCTCCTGGCCCAGCAGGTCGGCCAGCAGTGTTTTGATTTCTGCGTTGCGGTAGTCGCTGAGCTGGCGCTTGCCCTGGGCGCCGAAGACCGAGGTGAAGAAGGTATCGGCGCTGCCGCACAGGTGTTCTACGCAGCGCGTATAGGTGTCCACCTTGCCGTCCGATACCGTGCCATCCTCCAGAATGACCGGGCGCCATGCTCCCGTATCGGAGAGCACAAACAGGAAGGCTTCCGTTCGGCGCCGGCCATTGAGCCGGATCACGATCTGGGAACGGTAGCTGCGCCCCTCCAAGGCCCAGACCAGATCCTTCTCGCTCTCCGGGAGGAAGACGTGGTCGTAGTAGCTGAAGCCGCCCGCGCCCGCCGCTGCCGCGCGCGAAGGCATCAGCAGGTACGGGTGCATGTTGTCTAGCACCGTGGTCTTGCCGCGCCCATTGGCGCCTGCGATGGCGACCAGTTCGGCCCCATCGCACAGGGCCTCGAAGTCCAGGGTCAGGACATCCAGCCCCAGGCCGTCGCGGATTCCGCGAAAGCCCTTGAGGGTCAGGGAAAGGAGTTGCATGGCGATGGTCTCCAAGGGATGGGTGCAATCCAGTTTCCCGTGAGGCCGGGGAAGATCAAGGGCTTGTAAGCGCCAATGGGTTTCTCTGCCACTCATCGAACGGATGCTTCAGAGAATGAGCGAGTCAAGATCAAAAATCCCTTTTGTAGACAGCAACTTATGGAAATCTTCAAGAGAGGTAAAATGGCCCTTCAAAGATCCACCGCTCCGCTGTCATGAACACACTCAACCGCATCAAACGCTCTGTCGCCAACCGCAGCGACGACGTGCTCCTGCGCAGCGAGTTCGATCAGTTCGGCAGTGCTGCACAGGTGGGCCGCGCTCTGCGCGAGTTGCTGATGGACGGCACGCTGGTGCGCCTGGGCCTGGGCGTCTACGCCAAGGCCAAGCCCAGTGTGCTGACCGGCAAGCCCATTCCGGTACGGCCGCTGGAGGTTCTGGCCCCGGAGGCGCTGAACAAGCTGGGGGTGACCGTCATGGCCAGCCGCCTGACCCAGGAGTACAACGCCGGGCGCAGCACCCAGGTGCCCGCGGGCATCGTCTTCAACGTTGGACGGCGCCGTATCGCCCGCAAGCTCGGTTTCAACGGCAAGGCGATCCAGTACGAACACGCATGAGGGTACTGGCGCCCGAGCGGCGGGAACTGATCGAGGCGCTCGTCGCGGAAGCGGCGCCTGACGGAATCACGGCGGGCCTGCTGGAAAAGGACGAGCACCTGACCGATGCGTTGCGGGCCCTGTTCGCCTTGCAGCCTGAAGGCGTGCAGTTGGTGTTCTGTGGCGGCACCAGCCTGTCCAAGGCCTATGGGCTGATCGAACGCATGTCAGAAGACGCGGACCTGAAGGTGGTGATCCCGGATGCCGGTCAAGCATCCCGCGCCGAAATCCGCCGCCGGCTTTCCGCACTGAAAGCCCTGGTGACCGAAACGCTGGCCGGCATCGGACTGGTCGAAGACCCAGCCAAGGGGCTGGCATTCAATGAGAACCGGTACTTCTGCAGCGAATGGAGCTATGCGCGGCACTATGGCTCCGCCGCGGGGCTGCGCCCTCACCTGCAGATCGAATTGACGGCACGCACTCCGGTTCTGCCTGCGCAGGTCTGCCGCATCACCACACTGGCCGACCAGCTCGCCGGCCGCAGCGATCCCGCCTTCGAGGCGCTGGTGGTCGCCGTGGCCGAGACGGTTGCGGAGAAAGTCCTCTCGTTCCTGCGCCGCTACGCCCAGCATCGCGCCGGGCTGATGCGCCAAGCCTGGGATACAGCCCTGGTTCGGCACCTGTACGACGTGCACAGCATTCTCCAGCGCCAGCCCGACGTGCTGGCCGATGCCCGACGGGCATTCCCCGTGCTGGTCGCGGGCGACCAGAAGGAGTTTGGCGTCCAGTTCCCAGACTTTGCCGCGGCACCCCATCAGGTGCTGAGCGGCGCGCTGCGGCAAGCCCGTGCGGATACGAAGATCCAGGCGGAATTCACCGGCAACCTGCTGCCCCTGGTCTATGGCGGCGGCACACCCGCATTCGAGCAGGCTTTCGGGGACTTTGAAAAGGTGGCGGCCACGCTGCTGGACACGCTGCGCTGACCAGCCTGTCACCATCGCGCACTGCCGCCCCGGATTGGGACGGCGGATCCTCAGACCAGTTCGCTCAGCGGTTCCGGCAGCTCATGGCACGCCGAGGACGTTGAGTCCGTATCGCTTCCGATCAGCCTTGCCGCGATGACCTCGGGTGGCGCCTGATCCAGCGCGGCCATACAGGCCAGCAGGGGTTCGGGGCGAACCTCGGCCACCTTCGCCCAGGCGCGCAGCTTGTCTTCCAGGTGTGGCAGTTGGGAGATGCCGGCCGCGCGCGTACGCACCACAGGAACGATGCGCCCCTCCAGCTTGGCCTCGGCCGCGCCTGCCAGCATGCGCTGGATCGCCTCGCGGTCGACCGCGCCGCGGTCCTCGTCCGCGACGGTCCAGCGCACGCGCACGCTGGCGCCCGTCACGTCCTGGCGCGCGATTGCGTCTCGCAGCACGTCCAGGTCCGGGCGCCCTTCGAAGACGATGTCGATGGTGCGGCGCGCTGGCGTGGCCTCCAGCGTGCAGTGCGCATCGTCGGCACCGACTTCCCAGACCAGAAAACCCTTCTCGCCCTCCTCACCGTAGTGAAAGCGGCCGATCGACCCGGGATAGGCGATGAGCTGCTGTCCTCGGTCACCCCGCCGGCACCAGGCCTGGTGCCGGTGGATGTGGCCAAGCATGAAGGCCTGGGCCTCGGCCGCAAAGAGAGCGCCGGTGGTGAACTCGTGGTCGAAGCCCGCCATCGGCACGCCATGCTCACTCACGCAGCCGAACACCGTCCCGTGCGACACGCCGATCGTGGGCAATCCTCGCTCACGCGCCAGCCGGTGGGTGGGTGCCCAGCCGGCCAGCAAACGCTCCAGGTGCTCGCCAACGGCCTGGGCAGCATCCACCGCCCCAACCGCAGCCGCCAGCTCAGCCTTGTTGATCGTCGGCAGGCAGGAATACACGGCGACCGCATCGCTGGGCAGCACCTCGAAGCGCCAGCCAGGGCAACGCTGCCAGCCCCGTCCACGCGTCAGGACTACCTGCCCGATGCCTTCAGCCACATGGATGGGATGGTGACCGCCCAGTTCTCGGAAGATCCCGAGCGTGCCCGGCGGCTCATGGGAGTAGGTGCCCTGCAGCAGCAGCACGGGACAGTGATCGGCGAGCCGCCGCACTTGCGCCACCAGCCGCCGGGCCGCCGTGGCGTGCAGGTCGAGCGCATGGTCGGTGGCATCGCCGGAGATGACGGCGGCATCGACACCGAGCGCCGCCGAGCGGTCGATGGCCGCGCCGAAGCAGCGGTCCGCCTCGGCCAGCGTCCGGCTGCCGTAGTGCAGGTCGGAAAAATGGGCAATGCGCATGGTCGTCTCCTTCACGCCGACGCGCGCAGCTCGACGTCGATCTTGTCGGCGTAGCCCCGCGGATCGTTGCGGTAGCGCTCCAGTTCATCCCAGGCCCGGCCCCTGCCATGCGGGTTGACCCGCCAGCCACGGCCCCATCGGCGATCCGCATAGACCTGGTAGCGATCCACCGGCAGGCCGATGCCCCGCACGCGCGCCAGCAGCTGCTCCAGCGTCGGGCGGCCCGGGGACGGCTCCGCCTTCTCTGAACCGTCGGCGTCGTACGCCTCGACTGGTGCCTGCACCTCGCCAAGACCTTGCCCGCCCGCTGCAGCACCGTCCAGGATCTGGGTCGCCAGGCAGGCTTGCTGGACGATCGCCTCCTCGTCTTCGTGGTCGCGCAGGAGCGCCGTCACGTCCACGGGGGCTTCCAGCTCGATGATCCACTGGGGCACGCGCACCGCCCGTCCGTGTTCGTCGATGTGCGGCACCTCCTTGAGCACCTTGGTCAGGAAGAAGGTCGTTCGGTCGCGCCCCAGGAATCCGGAAATGCGCCCGCCGCGCATCTGGGCGATGGCCTGGAAGCGCTGGATGGCGGCGCTCATCGCGTAGAAGCTCGTGGTGGGCAGTTCCAAGGCGCTGATCGAACGGATGCCCGGGATGAAGAACAGAAAGCGGCCCGTGAGATTGCACTGGCGGGCCTGGTATTCAGGGCAGGACTCCGGGTCGCAAATGCCGCCGTTCTCCTGGCGGGGCATGGTCTTGCGTCCGCCGAAGATGCGGATCGTGCGGCGCCCGGTGTCGTCCACCGGTACCGGTGCATGGCGCATGCAGTGGCGCACCAGCCCATCGGGCGAATACTGCGACCAGAAGCGCTTTTCATGGGTGCTCCATGCCGCCAGCTCGTGCGGCATCACGGTCTGCCAGTGGTCGGACGGGAAAACGACCGGGAAGCGGTACAGGCGATGGCCCTGCCCCCGATCCTCGCCATAGGTGTCGAGTATTTCGCGTGCGATTTCCGGGTTGGGGAAGTCCGCCCCGCGCACCGTGAACCACGGTACGTTGCGCGGCACCAGCGGGGACTTGAGCTGGGGCAGCGCCTGCGCCAGCGCCTTCTCGATCGCCTCGAACGATCGCCCTTCGGCCACGCCCTGGGTGTAGATGGCCTTGGCCTCGGACTGCTCTGCCGCCTTCCGCGTGAGCACCATGATGCCGGGGCGGATCTTGCCGCCGGTGGGGATGCGCGCGGGGGCCTGGCCCAGCAAAGTCGGCAAGGAGTCCGGTCCGCCCTGCACCGTGATGATGGCTTGTGCCATGGAGTGCTCCTTCATGAACATCGGGGGATTCCGATGGTTCATGCTCTCGCGCATTCGGCCGTCATCAACCCCTGGCACTGGCTTGCAGCTGATCGCGCAGTTGTAAGCCGATAGACCCAACATTCCCGAGTTGAATCTTCAAGATTGCCCAAGGCATAGCGTCGACGCACAAGGCGCACACTTGGCTGATGCCGAAACCCCCTGCATTTCGCCTCGATTTCGGCTGGCGCGCAGACTGGCATTTGTTCAGCATGGAGCCATGACCAAGCAGGAGCAACAAGGAGCAATAGCGTGCAAATGGAGGAACCCATCGAACCCGAAGAGGGAACAGCGCAAAGTTCCTGGACGCTCGCGATCGCCATGTTGCGTGGCGTTCTGGACGGAGACACCTATGACACCGTCGCATCCCGGCATGGCATCACGCGCACGGCTGTCGAGAGGCGCATCAAGGCCGTCGCCATCCATGTCGCGTCCACCGCAGGCATCGAGGGACTGAATGCCGAGGGAGCGGCCTTCGTTCGTCGTCTCCGGCTGCATCGCGACGCCCTCCACGACGCCTTGGACAGACTGGGCACTGAGCCACCTGCCCATGCACGGCCTATCCGCGTTCTCATCGATGAGGAAATCAGCTCAGGTGCACTGCGCATTCGAGGGCGCAGTCAGCAGCCTCACGAGGATCTGGCTCTCTACTACATCCTGCTCGCCACGGGCGCCCGGCCGCTGGAGATCGCTCGCCTTGAAGTTCGTGACTACCTCCATGCCGACGGCACGGTGCGCCGAATCTCGTCTGTCCGGCGTGAGGTCGCCATCACCGGGAAGGAGCGACCGCTTTTCTTCTGCAGCACACGGCTCGAGGAGGCCTTGAATGCCTATCTGGCGGAACGCATTGCCGCCCGGCAGGGACTGGGGATCGCTGGAGAATACCGAGGTCTCGATCCGGCCAGCCGGCTCTTTCTGTCCGCCAACGGCCAGGGCTTCGAGATCAAGCCCTATGGGTCAAATGGCCAGAAGCGGTTCCGGTGCCGTGCCATCCAGGAAACCTACCGCAAGCTCTTCCGCTACGCGGAGCTCAAGCAGGTGACCGCGCTCACCGTGCGCCATACGGTGGCCGACCGCCTCTATGCGAGAGGGGCGGACGAGTCCCAGGTCGGCCTGTTGCTGGGCATCGCCGACCGCAGCTCGGTGCGGGACCAATTCCCCCGCCGCCTGCCATCGCTGGACATCCTAACCACCGACCTGGTGTAGCGGCCATGAACGGGGTCACAGCCGCCCCGGCCCCGGATGAGCAGCGATTCCTCATCCGTGGTGAGGTCTGGCAGATCACCGACCCGGGCCTGCAAGAGGCGCTCGCCCAGATTCATGACACGGCGGAACGACCGCGCTGCCTGTGCATGCCCGATGGGGTCGAGATGTACGTGGCACGGCACCGCCAATACCTCGTGAAACGGATGCCGGACACCGGCAAGTCCCATCATCCACTTTGCCCATCGTATGAGCCCGACAACGCCTATTCGGGACTGGGTGACTTGGTGGGCGACGCGGTGCTCGAAACGCATCCGGGCCATGTCGAGCTTCGCGTCGACTTTCCATGGAGGCGCGTTCATGGACGCTCCGTCGCGCGCGGCGAGCCGGATGAGCCGGGGGAGGTTTCGGTACCGCGCAGGCGCATGACCCTCAGAGCCGTCACGCACTTCCTGTTCGAACGCGCCGGCTTCAACCGGTGGACACCGGCGATGTCCGGGAAGCGCAATCAAGGGGTGCTGTGCAAGTACCTGCTCGAGGCCGCTGCGGAGGTCGAGATCAAGGGTAAGTCCCTGGCCGAAAGGCTCTACGTGCCCGAGCCTTTCAGCGAATCCGCGAAGGCCGACATCGCGCAGCGCCGGCGCGCCAAGCTGGCGGTACTGCAGCCCCATGACGGCCAGGCACCGCTCGCGCTGGTGATCGGCGAGTTCAAGACCTGCGAGCGGGGAGACAACAGCTGCCGCATCTGGATCCGCCATATGCCGGATGCTCCGCTTCTGATGGATTCACGCGCGTGGGATCGCCTGGCTCGCACCTACGCGGCCCTGCTGGAAGCTCGCGATGCAGATTCCGGCCACCCCGTCCGGCTCGTCATTGCGGCGCTGATCCACGCACGGCGGGAATTCACCTACGAGATAGACGCTGCCAGTCTCATGTTGGTCAGCGAGCAGTGGATCCCCGTGGAAGGGGTGCACGAACTCCCCCTCATCGATGCCTTAATCGCGCAAAGAAGGCGCTTTCTCAAACCGTTGCGCTATGACGCCAAGGCGGCGGCTGCCTTCCCCAATGCTCTGCTGCTGGACTGCGGCACCACGCCCGTCCCCTTGCATCTGACCAGTGAATTCATGAGCGTCAAGGATCGGGCCCTGAAAGAAAAGGCGATTCAAACGGGCGGATCGCCCTCCCACTGGTATTGGCACACTGCCAATGCAATACCGGCCTTGCCCAATATCGCGCCGTGGCCGCAACGGGGCTCTGTTGGCTCATCAGCTGGCCTTCAACGCCGATTTCCGCATTGATGCCAATGAACAAACATCAGGCCGCCAAATCACTCACCTTTTCCAATTTCTCTTTCAATGCTTGAAATCCGATCAACCCATGACTTCAAGTCCATGTTCTGCGGATCATCATGCACATCATCAAAACCCTGATCGATGTTGAAGTGGTACGCAGGGATCAGCCATCTTCCTGCGTGCAGGCTAGCCATGATGTATGCAAGCGCCAGACGCTGTTCCTGATTCGGCCCCAGTCCTGGCTCTGGCGCTTTCCATCCCCAACTGCCTTGAGGCTTGATGCGGGGCTGGATATTCTCGACATGAACAAATAGTGGCTTGGCCGCCGCGACATTGGAGGTCTGTTCCAGCTTCGTGGCCGGGCTGCTCCTGACGGCACCCCAGGGCCGAAGCACTCTGGACGCACCATCTCGAGCAATCAACAGATTCACCCGCTGCGCCAGACCAGGCCAGCCTTGAAGTCGATTGCCTGCCCAGCTCGGGGTGTTCATGTCATCGGGAAACGTCGTTGACGGATAGACGATTTCAGGGGAGCTGGTGTCATGGATGACAAAGTACCGTACGCCCGGGGCATCGCCAGCAACTATCCTGTCAGAAATTTCGGAGCTCGAAATCCCTTGAGCCGTCAGGTACCTGCCGACCTGTTCGGCATTGAACGGAAAAGGCTGCAGCACGCGCTGTGAGAGCCACTCCGGAATGGGTTGGAGATCAGAACCACCTCCCTTGGCACGAACCCTTTTGAGCAGACATTCCGTAGTTTTTTCCGCAGTTCCGGCAAATCGAAGGGCTTTCGAGTCAAATGAGCAAGGCCCCAAGGTGGCCGCCATTGTGGGATTGGCAATTGCCGCCGCAAAAAAACCTAAGCCCAAGAGGGTGCAACGATTGAATTTCAGCATATCTACGGCTATTGCAAATCAATACAAGTAATGGAAGAAAAGATACGTGTCGCCCATTGCTTGGCATAGCTCGCTAACCCTCAAAACAACAGGTCGGCCCCTTGGTTTCGGCCAAAAATTTCGACTGAGCGCGCGGATCGCGCGCCCTCTCACCGCCGGAGTAGTCATTCAATTCTGCTCATCGATCCAGCGCCGAATATCCTCTGCGCGCCATGCCGTGATCCCAACCGACAGGCGAATCGGGGCGGGGAACACGCCGTCGTTGACGCGCCGCCAAAGCGTGGACTTGGAAAATGGGACAAAGCTCAGCAGCAGCTTCTGGCGAACGAATCCCGTCTCCGGCAGTGTGGGCCGCTGCGCCTGAAGTCCGGCGGGCACAGTGGGAGAGGTGGTCGAGGTAACTTGCATGATCATTCCTTGTCTTGGCGAATGCCAAAGGTGCAGGGGCATGACCAGCTCTGTCGCAGCGAAGTCGGTCTTGAAAGGCTTTCGCTGCCGAGGAACGCAGAACTCCTACCTCTGTGCAGGCGTTCCATTCAGGCACAGGGCAATGGGTGTATATAGGGCTTGAATCAGCAGATCATGAACATCTGCCTGCCAGAACAATGAGGACAGCGCTCAATACATGGGGCCGAGTAGTAGGAACGCGGCCTGAAGGCAGGTGACGACTGCGACGCACTTGCTTGCCAAGTGGATTGCGAGGCCAAGGTGAAGTGTCAGCCCCTGTGCATCACTTTACCCTCGGAGGCCCATGACATACCGACCGCATTCAACGCGGCGCCGGCAAACGGCCCCGCGCGCAGCCGGTTGTCCGTGGAGACGTCACGATGCTATGCCGGATCCACCGGGACGGCGTCGGCCTCCGGAGACCGGGATGGTGCGATGTCGTCGGCCCCGGCCACGCCCTGCCCTGCATCGGCCTCCAGCAGAAGACTGGCTGCGGCATCGTCTGCTGGCGGCGCTTCGTCGGATTGGGATCTCTCCACATCACCCGCGCTTCCAGCCTCACTCGCCGGACGGCGCGCGTCGAGCGCATTCATCTCCCGCCGCAGGCGTGTCGCCAGATTGCGCGCCCCGTTCGCCACGTCACGCACCTTGCGCTTGAGCGCTGCCCGTTCGACATCGACGGCCTGCTGGGTGATGACTTCGTGGATTTCGAGCGTCTGCAGCAATGGCATCAGTTGATCGAGCTTGCTCAGGATTTCCAGATACCGGCGGCTGCTCGACGAAAGCACCCCCACCTCCAGATCCAAAGGGACGGTATCGTAGGTCGCGGTGCTGGTGATGCCATTCGCGTGGAACAGCGCCTCGGCACCGTCGATCGCCTTGTTGAGATCCTCGGCCACCTTGTCCATCTGCGACCGGATCAGCGCTTCGACCTTGCTGACGTCGTCGTGGTTCAGCCGGGTGCGCGAGATCACCGAGATGAAATGAATGCCCAACTGGAAGGTGTTGAAGTAGCGGATGAACAGGCGCTTGCCCTCGGCACTGGCAAAGCTCGCCTTGATCTTCAATGAAGCCGCTTCGACGCGGCGGAAGTCGGCCTTGGTTTCCTTCGCGAGGATGCGGGCGTTGACACCCCCTTGGTCGTGCTTGACGAAATCAATGTCGGCCATGATCGAGTTCTCCTGAGGCAGCGCTGCCCGGATCAATGATCGGCCATGCCGCCAGGGGATCGCCACGCGAAACGGCCACGAAGTCGGGCTGCTTTCGGCATTGGCGCGCATTGCTTGCGCCTCAGGCATTGACGCGTAAGGGGCGGCCCTCTACTGTGCGAAGCATGCAGTAGCTGGCCCTGCACCCCTGGCAAGCCCTGGAGTTTCCATCGACACGGTCTGAGCGCGACGCGCACGATCGCTGTCTCCACACGGCCCTTCCCGCCGGCGGCTTTCGAGGCCGGCCCCGAGGGTGACCCTGCCCTCGGCCTGGCGCCGAAAGCTTCCCCCCGCCGGTCGCTGGCACACCGGCCCCACGGCGCATCGCGCCGTTACCCAAGCCAGCCCAGGAATCTCCGATCCGTCTCACGGATCCGTCCACCCATCCACCCCTTGGGGCTCTATCGCCCCTTGATTGGTGCGTTGGCTCCTGCTTTTCTCCAAGGAGCCAACCATGCTGCACCCCAGCGTCGCACCCGAGTTCCGAGCTGCTTCCTCCATCTATCCCGAGCCACAGCGGCCTTTTTTCCACGTCCTGCTCGACAGGCTTCAAACCGATGCTTCGCCGCCCCCGGCAGCAGCGGTCTCGGCTTCGCTGGATGCGGACCAAGGCTCTCCCATCGAATGGAGCGAGGAAGACGTCGTGCTGCTGCACTGGCGGCTGCTCAAGGAAATCGGCCGCCTGGCCGATCCCGAGACGCCGCTGGAGGAGAAGTTCGACACCTTGCGCTGGGTCTTCACCGAGCGCGACAAGGACCTCCGGCCCTTCAGCTTTGTGTCCTGCCTCCGCGTGGTGGGCTGCAGCCCGCTGTCGCCCCTGCCGTACTGCGGCCTGGTCGATGTCGAGGAAGTGCGCGACTTCATCCGTCACGCCGTTCCGCTCTGGCTGCATCAGACCTTGAAGCGCTACCCCGCCTGGGTGCGCGAGGCCATCGTGGACCACCCCGACTGGGTGGAAGAGCGACTGGCCCGCAACCCGCAATGGATCAACGAAGAAGTCAGGCGCTTCGCCAGCGAGGGCGACCTCTTTGCCTGACTGCCCATCAACCCCATCCGAAAGGAGTCCGCCATGAAGGACGTTCTTTGCCTGCTGGCGATCTTCTTCGCCTACGGCCTGGCCGGCCACCTGGACTACCAGCATGCCGTCGCCATGGAAGAAGCCATGCGCCAGGACGATCCGCCGTCCTGCGCCACGCCGCAGTTCGAGCCAGCGCCTGCGCGCCTGGCCCGGGCTGAACTCCACACCCCACCGGCCTGCCGGCCGGAGGATCACGAAGGGATCGAAAAGTGAATCACATCGCACACTCACCAAGCCGCCCGGCCGCACTGCTCACGGTCCAGGCCCTGGGCGACATTGAGTACCTGGTGAAGGAGAGCGAAGTGCTCACCGGCCAAGCCGGCAGAAGCTTCGTCATCGCCGGAGCCGACCGCCTGTCCTATCGGGTGCACTGGCATCCGCTTGGATTCAAGGTCGAGCGCCTCGACGAGCGCGGCGACGTGCTGAATTGCCAGCACCTGCTGCCCTGGGAGTTCTCTCAGCACAGCTTGGCCCAGGCCCTCGCCTGCGGCCAGTTGTTCACAGCACCGGTGCCGCGCGTGTCCAGCGCATTTGGCGCGCCCGGCACCCGCGCCTGATTTCTTTCACCCCGCCAGCGGGCCTGCCCGCTGCGCGGGCGGGCGCTGGCCTTTCAGGAGATCACCATGAAGATCCAGATCCGTTTCAACGAGGAAGGCGCACTGCGCAACCAGCGCTATGCCTTCACGGACCGGTTCACACTGGTCACCGAGCTGCTGCAGAACGCCCGCCGCGCCGGCGCGCACCACATCACTGTCGAGCACCGTCCCGAGGATCAGGTGCTGCGCGTCGTGGATGATGGCCACGGCGTGGAAGATTTCCAGAAGCTGCTGAGCTTCCACGAATCCGGCTGGGATGAGGGCCTGGCAGGCCATGAGCATCCCTTCGGCGTCGGCTTCACCAAGTGCCTCTACGCGGCTTCACGCATCGTGGCCGCATCGGGACGCCAGCAGGTGGACATTGATACCGCTGCAGCCCTGCAGCGCGAGTCCTTCGACGTCACCACCACGCGGCGCGTCGTGAACGGCACGGCCATCGAACTGCATAGCGTCGAGATCAGTGATCTCGCCAAGCAGATGGAGACACTGTGCGAGGGCTTCCCGGTCGACGTGGTGTTCAACGGCACGCCGATGGCGCGCCGCTATGCCGAAGACAAGATCGCGTTGAACCCCACTCCGATTGGCGCGGTATATGTCAGCGGCAACCGCGACGGCAAGGCCACCTACGCCACGCTGGTGTTCCTTCAGGGTTTTTGCGTTCATCGGCCCAGATTCTTCCAGGCGGACTCCGTGAATGTCGTTCATCTCGACCCGCAACAGTTCATGGCCCGGCTCCCCGATCGGGATCAACTGATCGACGCCGACCAGCAGCTCAAGCGGGTCGATGCCCAGGTCAAGCAGACCTGGCGCAGCATCCTCGAGGAGGCGAAGACCCAGCTCAAGCCGCAGGACTTCGTCGCAACCTACTTCGACGCGATGCTCCAATGGCAGCATCAGGATCTGCTCAATGACATGGACGAGTTGCCTGTAGCGCTGTTCCAGCGCATCTCTGGCTATCCCATCCAGACCCGCTACGGAGAGCAGGACTATCTCGAGCCAACCGCCGCAGCCCCCACCCGCGTGGACATCGAGTCCGGTCAGGTCACGCTGGTGTCCATTGGGGCGGTCAGCGAGGAAAACGCCGCGCACTGGATGCTGGCCCGACATAAGCAATGGCTGTTCACCGAGGCATACCGCCTGGACAGCAACCATTGGATTCATCCGCATGTCCGTTACCCGGATTTGGAGAAAGCCGTGGTCGAACCGCAAGGTGAAACCGGGCGCATCACGTTGGAGGGTCGCTGGGTCTGGCCACAGGTCGTCCTCTGCGAATCGGTCAGCATCCGCATCGGCGGGCACGAGGCCATCCTCGTGGATGACGGGGTATGCCACGACGGCAATGTCCTGATGCCCGCCAACGAAGTCTCTGGTGAGGCCATACGGCAGCTGTCCGACTTCGTCGATGGAAACGATCAGTACCGCGAAGACGACGCTGAGGCCGATTGCACGGCACTGGCCGACCTGATCCGCAGGCTGCGGTCGACGGACCCGGTCGCGACGCTCAGCTCGCTGCTGTCCGAGCTCGGTCTTGGCAAGTACGCATTGCTGCACGGCCGGTGCTTCGAGGTGACGGTGGGTGTGGGCAGCATGCCGGGATGTTCGGTGGAATTGGTCGGCGC
Organism: Acidovorax sp. PRC11; assembly: GCF_031844105.1. Taxonomy (NCBI): domain Bacteria; kingdom Pseudomonadati; phylum Pseudomonadota; class Betaproteobacteria; order Burkholderiales; family Comamonadaceae; genus Acidovorax; species Acidovorax sp. PRC11. The sequence continues at coordinate 421,359 of NZ_JAUZUQ010000001.1, forward strand.
GGAAGAGGCGCTCGCATCCGGCGAAGACGGCCATGCAGAACGCTGAATACGCTGCGCGCGTGGAAGACGTGAAGCGGCGCGCTCACGGCCGCTGGACCGAGATCCTGGGCGCCCTGGGCCTGGACGAGCGCATGCTCAAGCGCAAGCCCATGCCCTGCCCCGTCTGCAAGGATGGTGTGGATCGCTTCCAGTACACCGACAAGTTCGGCGAAGGGAACTACCACTGCCGCAAATGCGGGCCAGGCGGCGGCTTCAAACTGCTGCAGGCCTGCAAGGGCATGGACTTCCACACCGCGCTGTGTGCCGTCGAGAAGCTGGTCGGCGTGCTGCCTCCTGCGGCACCTGCTGGCGAAGCCGCGCCGGACCGCATGAAAAAGCTGGTGCAGCGCATCTGGAACGAAGCCCGACCGGTGACGCTGGGCGACGAGGTGGATCGCTACCTGCGCGGTCGTGGACTGGCCTTGGGCCAGTATCCGGCCTCGTTGCGGTTCCACCCCGCCCTGGGCTACTACCAGAAGGAAGGTGCGGCCAAGGCGCGCAAGGTGGCCGAATACCCGGCCATGCTGGCCAGTGTGCGGGACGCCCAGGGCGCCGTGACGCTGCACCGGACCTACCTGAACGCAGGCTGCAAGCTGGATGCACCCGATGCGAAGAAGGTGCTCTGCAGCGGCTTCGTCGGGGCTGCGGTCCGGCTGGCCGAGGCGACGGAGGAACTTGCCGTGTGCGAAGGCATAGAGACCGCGATCGCGGTCTTTCTGGCCACCAGCAAGCCCGTGTGGAGCGCCCTGAGCGCCGGCAACCTGGAAAAGCTCTGGATCCCGGAGACCGTCAAACGCCTGTGCATCTACGGCGACAACGATGCCGACGGCGATTTCACGGGACAGGCCAGCGCCTACGCACTGGCGCGCCGGGTCAAGCGCGAGGAGGCACAAAGCGGCCCGCGCACAGTCCAGGTGTTCCTGCCCAAGCTGGCGGGAACCGATTGGGCCGATGTGTGGCTGCAGCGCCAGGAGTCCACGGTGCTGCGCGCCGCGTGATGCTTGCTTCGGGAGTGGGCTCGCCCACTCCCGGGGCCTTTTCAGTGCAGGTTCGAGGTGCTCCCTCTGCGCCTGCACCGAAAAGGTTTCTCCCCCTGGTCGCTGCCAGACCAGGCCGTTCACGACACCCATCGTGCGGCGAAGGCAGCCTTGGAGTTTTCGCGCAATTCGATTGCGCCATCGTGGATCGGTTTGCACCGGTCCTTCATCAGCCCATGCGGGGATGCATCCCCGCCGGGGCTCTGCCGTCCCCGCTTTTCCTGTTCCCCCAAAGGAGATTCTCATGAGAAGCGGACGTACCCTGGTGAGCCTGGCCCATGAACTGCAACGCCAGCTCGATACCAAGAAGGATCTGGTCGTGCCGTCGCCGCTGGTGCGCCACAGCACCAGCGAGGGCGGTGGCACCACCCTCGTCATCGAAGAGGCCGGCGGGCCCGCGAGCTACGGCGTCACGCCGCTGGCCCGACGCCAGCTCGCCGACAAGCTCGGCATTCCGTATGCCTACTTCGAGCGCATGCGCGAGAACCAGCCCCTGCTGCTGGACCGCAACGTGAACACCTGGCTGCAAAGCGAAGGCGACCGCCGGCTGCTGCGCACGCTCGATGGCCGCGTGCGTGCCGTGCTGTCCGACCGCTACCGCCGCCTGGACAACTACGACCTGGCCGAGCATGTCCTGCCCATCCTGCAGGGCCTGCCCGGACTCAGCTTCGAATCGGTGGAGCTGACCGAGACGCGCATGTACCTCAAGTGCGTGACGCCGCAGCTGAAGTTCGAGATGGCGCCCGGCGACATCGTGCAGGCCGGAATCGCAATCTCGAATTCCGAGGTCGGCCAGGGCACGCTGTCGGTGCAGCCGCTGCTGTTCCGTCTGGTGTGCCGCAATGGCCTGATCGTCGCCGACCGGGCGCTGCGCAAGACCCACGTCGGCCGCGCGCTCGCCCAGGAGGATGAAGGCGTGACGGTCTACCAGGACGACACCCTGCAGGCCGACGACAAGGCCTTTTTCCTGAAGGTGCGCGACGTCGTTCAAGCAGCGGTATCGGACGTGACGTTCCGGCAAGCGGCGGTGAAGATGCAAAAGACCATGGGCATCAAGCTGACTGGCGATCCGGTGCAGAGCGTGGAAGTGCTGGCCCAGCGTTACACGCTGAACGACACCGAACGCTCCGGCGTGCTGCGCCACCTGGTGGCCGGGGGCGATCTGTCAGGCTACGGCCTGGTCAACGCGGTGACCCACTTCAGCCAGGAAGTCGAGGACTACGACCGGGCGACCGAGTTCGAGGCATTAGGCGGCAAGCTCATCGAGCTGACGGCCGCCGAATGGAAGCCGCTCGCCGAAGCGGCATGAGTGGCATGAACCGCGTGCGCGGCCCATAGACGAAACCGTGGCGGGAAGGGATGCCCCCTTCCGCCCGTTTTCACGCGCCTGTGCACGCCGGCGTCAGGAGAACACCTTCACGCTGATGGCGCTGCGCACCTTGCCCAGGATTTTCACGCGGCGCCTTGCAGCCGCAGTTGTCCCTGTCCACTCGTAGTCCTGGTAGGCCTTGTTGTCGCACTTGAGCACGATGCTCCGGTCCATGCGGCGTTCCACCCGCCGGATGTACAGACTACCGTTGCAGTTGAACGCATAGATTCCGTTGCCGGCCAGTTGAGTCACCGCCGAATCGACGAAGACCAGATCACCCGCCTTCAGATGGGGAGCCATTTCGTCCCCGGGCACCTGCATGGGAATGCCCAACTGACCATGGTGGGCCAGAGAATCGGTGATGGCCTGGATGCAGTTGGCCACCTCGATGAGCTGGGCGCAGTGGGCCTCATCGTCACCGTGGGGCCGCAGCGCTCCGATGATCTCGTCCGCACTGCAGCCCAGACCCGCGCACAGCCGGGCGAACGATTCCAGATCCGGCAAACCAGGCTCGCTGGCATCGAACCATCGGCGCACGCTCTGGGCCGCGCGCTGCGTGATCCCGGCCACGTGCGAAACCGTCTTTTCGGCGGGAATGCCCATGGCGATCAGCCTGGCCTGCAGGCGGTCACGCACACCAGGAATCAGGTCGAGATCACCATCGAGGGATGCTGCAAAGGAACGCCCTGCGCGGCTCACTGCACGGCTGTCCTCCAGCCTTCCACGCCGATCCACTGGCAAGCGTGGCGCCACGCGGCTCGACGACGTTGTCTTGGCAGTCACATGACCTCCCGCCGAAAAAAATCAAAAGCGCGTGTTTTACCGCTACTTTTGTTACCGGATGTGGCCGACTTCGGAAACGACCGCCAACCCCTGCTCTTTACGGTGGCGAATTCAGCCAGCCCTCGAGAAAGCAGCAATTGATGCGCACCAGTTCATGGTCGACAGCATATGCTGACTACGACCTTACCACCACCTCATCCCCGAATCGAGTACCCGTGAAACATTGTTGACACTCCCCTCCAGAGGGGCATCGAGGAACGATCATGTGCCACCTGCTTCTATCCGATGTGCAATCCACCAACCTTCAATTGCTCCATGCCATCCTGGTCGGCACGGAGCGCGACATGGTGGAGACCTGCCGCAAATTCAACCTGCATGCGGCCCAGGCCGAACGCCTGCGCACCCTGACACCTGCCGGGGTCTGGAGCCTGGTGCATGCGGTCGGCCAGACCTCCCTGTTCGTTCCGCGGGCCGATCTTGTCGCGCTGATCGACTCGCCGCCGGCGCTTGCGGGCACCTTGGCCGCCGCGCGTCCGCCCCGCCCAGCGCCGCCCATGCAGATTCAGGTGTCCCGATAGATGCCGGGCACCAAGATCAGCCAACGCATGCGGGCGCTGCAATTGGCCCGCGATTGCGCAGCATTGGGCGCGCGCATCCGGACGATCCACCACCTCACCGGGCTGCGACCGCGCGAGTTGCTGCACCTGCTGTTCAATTCGCACGCCATGCCGCCCTGTGGCAGGGCCCCGAATTCCCGCGAGTGGTACCACCGCGCGAACCTCGTGCAGCGGATCGAGGCGTCCATCGTCATCGCCAACTTCCGGCGCATGCGCCATCTGGGTTTTCCGGCACCTGAAGCTCTGGTTGGCGCGTACCGCTACTACCAGTCGATGTACCGGCCCCCGCCTCGGATCAGCTTCGACCGGGCATTCGATCTCGCCGCGCACACCGAGGGCTTGTGGATCGCCAAGGCCCCCAGCTTCCGCTTGGCATCGTGTTCCCGCTGTGACAGCGAGTTCCTGGACACATTCGCAGGCGCCGACACGTCTGCACGGCCCTGTCCTTTCTGCCAGTTGCTCGATCGGCACGCCCGCGACCCGCGCCTCACCGCATCCTTCGCCGAGCCGCCGACGGCTTCAGAGGAACTGATTGCGCACCTGATGCCCGTGCTTGGCGCGGTCACGGACGCCAATGGCGAAACCCCCTCCAATTCGTCTTCATTGCCGCCAGCCGAAACCTAGCCCTTCCTGAACAATGAATCTTCATGGCCCCGCGCGGGCATGGAGATTCTTCGATGGCTCCCGGCACCTCATCGTCCAGCACCGGCGTACAACCGTTCGCATCCTCGGATCCCGGCTTCGAAGCACTGCCCTTGGCCGCCGTCATCGCGGGACACCAGGCGCTTCTGGGCCGGATCAAACTGTGCTTCGGCGCGGATCGCGCCACCTTCGAGCGCGAGCTGATGCCACTGGTTCAGGGCTATGCACGTTTCGTGCACCTGCTTCCCGCCACCGCCGACAACTATTTCCACACGCCCGGCGGTCTGCTGCAGCTCGGGCTGGAGACGGCATTCTTCAGCCTGCAGGGCACGGACGCACACATCTTCTCTGGACGCGCCACGATCTCCGAGCGCCGTGAACTGGAGCCGCGCTGGCGCATCGCGACCTTCATAGGCGGACTGTGCTGCGAACTGCACCGGACGCTGACCCACCTCATCGTGACCACTGCGGACGGCGAGGAGTGGCCGGCATTCCTGGGAGGTCTGGCGCCGTGGCTGGAGCAGCGAGCAGCCGATCGCTACTTCGTGCGCTGGCGCACCAATGCGCGAGAGTCCCGGGGCGTGGGCCTGTTCGCCCTGGCCCACGTCGTCCCGGCCGAAGTGCTGCAAATGCTGGGAGATGGCAATTCCCTGGTGGTGCCGCAGCTGCTGGCCAGCATCGCGGGCGTCCCCCAGTACCGCGAGCACAACGTCCTGGACGAACTCGTGCGCCGGTCGATGGCGCTGGTCATCGACCGCAACCTGCTGGCGAGCGCCGACCGCTACGGCAAGCCCCAGTATGGATCTCACCTCGAGCGCTACCTCGTGGACGCGCTGCGCCGCCTGGCCGCCGGCCATTCCGGGTGGACGCCGAACCGCGACAAGAGCCGTGTCTGGCTGGGGCCGGAGGGGTTGTTCCTGGTCTGGCCGGGGGCTGCGGAGGATGCGTTGTCGCTGCTGGAAAGCGACCAATTGGTCGGTATCCCGAAATCGCCCCATACCCTGCTGGATTTGCTGCTCGAGGCGAAGGTATTCGTGGCGGCCCGCGTCGGCCGCGAAACCTGGGACATCGAGCCGCCAGGAGCTAAGACGTCGATCGAAGCGGTGAAGCTCGCCAATCCGTCTATCTTGCTGGCGGGCCTGGAGCCGCAGCCCATCGCCCTGACGGCAAACCTCGTTGCTGCGCCTTCACAGCCAACGAAGCCACCGGCGCAGGCAGCCAACACGAAGTCCGCAGTAGCTGCGGATTCACCTACCGCCACGGCGACCGCGGCCTCTCCTCCAACCACGCCCCCACCCGAGGTACCTGCGGCAGCCGCACCAGCAGAACAGCTGTCGCTGCTGGATACCCCTGGCAACACCGATGCGCCAGAAACTGCGCCGCAAGAAACCGATGCCCTGGTTGAAGCACCGGCGTCAGTTCCATCGAGGGCGGAACCACCCGCCATATGCCTGCGAGCCCCAATGCGCCTGAATCCTGCCGTGCGCAAAGCCCTGGCCGACATCGTGGCGACCCTCAATGACGGCGCCTCTGCGTCGGATATCTGCACTGTGGCCGAGGGCGTCTTTGTGCCGCTTGCGGAGTTCGAACGCCGCGGCATACAACCCAGCATCGCGATCCGCGCGCTGGACGATACCCGGATGATCCGGCGCCTGCAGCCAGACGGCCCGCCCACGGTCTCGCGCCAGATCGGCGGCACCACCGTGGTAGGCGTGATCCTGGCACCCGCCCACGTCGAAGGCCTGGATCCTGCGGCCTTTGGCCTCGCTGCCGAAGGAGACGCGGCCACCCCACCCGACGCTACCGCCACACAGCAGCGAGGCCGCTGACATGCTGGTGCGCCGCTACGAAATGCCCTGGCGCCGCGCCTTCGAGGCCCATGCGGGGCTGGTATGGCTGGCCGCCGCGCTCTATTTCGCGATCATTGCGCTGGCCGGCCCATTGCCTGTCCTTCCTTCACTCGGACTGTCTGCCGCCTGCCTGCTGATGGCCTGCCGGCGAACGGCCCAGGCAGTACGGATACTGCGGCTGCGCGGTTCCCTCGGCGGGCGCCGCATCCAGGTGCTGAGCGCGCAGGAACTGGGACGCCTGTGCACCGATCCGGCCCAGGTGTTCCTGGGCTTCGGCTTCGAATGGAGGCCCGTGCATGCGCAGCGTCTCTATGAACTCTCCAAGGTGGACTACCGCGAGTTCAAAGTGCCACCGTGGCTGCAGCATGCCATGGGGCAAGGTGGCGCCGCACAGCCCGATGCGGAGATCGGCCTGCCCTATATCCACGGGGTGGAGCCGACCGAACATGCGCTGCGGCGGCCATTGCAGAACTTTGAGGGCGGCACGCTCCTGGTAGGAACCACGCAGTCGGGCAAGGGCGTGGCTCTGGCCAACCTGATCACCCAGGCCGTGCGCCGCGGCGACGTCGTGATCGTGATCGATCCCAAGAACAGCCGCCGCCTCAAACGGGTCGTCGAGCGGGCCTGCGAGGACTACCGCGAGGCGGACACCTTCATGGAGTTCCACCCTGCCTTTCCGGAGCGCGGCGTCCGCCTGGACTTCACGTTCAACTGGCAAAAGCCCACCGAGATCGCATCGCGCATCCAGTCCATCATGCCGCCCGACACGGCCGGTGCATTCACGGCCTTCGGCTGGGACGCCGTCAACGTGGTGGTGCAAGGCCTGGTCGAACTGGAAGAGCGGCCGAATCTCATCAAGCTCACCAAGTACATCGAGGGCGGCATCGAGCCCGTGTTGGAGGCCTCGCTGCGGCGCTTCTACGAGGAATTGCTGGGCACTGGCTGGCGCGACCAGCCCGAGATGCGCAAGCTGCTGCACGATGCGCACCGGGGCAACATGCGCAGGCCCTCCGAGGCGGCGAGCGCCGACCTGATGGGCTTCGTCGCCTACTACGAGCACCACGTCCCACAGAACCAGCGCAACAAGGTGCTCGACGCCCAGGTGCGCACGTTCCGGCACAACCGGGAGCACTATCAGAAGATCACGGCGAACCTGCTGCCGATCCTCTCGATGCTGACCTCGGGCGACCTGGGCCGCAGCCTGTCGCCCGACCCCTTCGACGCCGACGATCCACGCCCGATCATGAACTTCGAGAAGATCGAGCGCGGCGGCCACGTGCTCTACATGTGCCTGGATTCGCTGCCCGATCCGTCGGTCGCATCCGCCATCGGTGCCTTGGCCCTGGCCGACCAGGCCGCCCGGGCCGGCATGCGCTACAACCTCGGCACCTACCGCCGCATCTCGCTGTTCGTGGACGAGGTCAGCAACGTCATCAATCAGCCGCTGATCGAGATTCTCAACAAGGGCGCCGAGGGCGGCATCTTCGCGACCTGCGCCATGCAGACCCTGGCCGACCTGGCGCGGCGCCTGGGCAGCGAGGATGCCGCCCGCATGGCGCTGGGCAACCTGAATAACCTGATCGCACTGCGCACCAAGGACCGGCCCACGCAAGACTTCGTGGTCGAGACCTTTGGCAAGACGGCGATCCACACGGTACGTGTCGGCCTGAGCCACGGGGCCGACACGCATATCGGGGACTTCTCCTCGAGCTATTCGACCCAGCTCACCGAAAGCTTCGAGGAGGTGGTGCCGGCGGACATCCTGGGCAAGCTGCCGAACCTGCAGTACTTCGCATCCGTATCGGGCGGCCGCATCATCAAGGGCCGCTTCCCGATCATCGATGCTGACGCGGACGCGCAGCAGGGAGGAGCGGCCGCATGATCCGGGCCGTCGCCGTCATCTCCCTCGTGCTGCTGCTCATACTGGTGCTGTACGTGCCTGCCGTGCATCCGCCCGAGCGCTTCCTGGAGCAAATGCGCAGCGAGCACCAGGTGGCTGTTGAATTCTGGGGAGCGGAACCCGCCTACCGGATGCTCGATCGCGCCATACGCCTGCAGTCCAACGCCGCCGAAGCGAGTCCTCTCCCAACGCTGAGGGACATGCCCAAGAGCCACGACACCAACCAAGCGGTCGCCACCGAGATGAGATCAGTCAATCAGCGCCTGTTCGACAACGTCTACTTTCGCTCGGTCGATGCGCTGCTGATGCTCGCGAGCTATCGCCTTTCCGGATTGCTGGAATGGCTGCCCTGGCTGATCCCCCTGGTGCTGGCCGCCAGCACTGACGGCTTCTTGCTACGCGTGGTTCGGTCCAAGGAGTTTCTGCTGCACGATCCGGAGATGTTCGCCGTGTGGTGCTCACTTCTGATCATCACCGGCTGCGCAACGGTGGTCGCATTCGTGCTACCTATCCAGTTGCATCCAGCCATGCTGGCCGGTTCGCCCATTGCGATGACCGTGCTGCTGGGCCGTGCGATCACGCATTTTCACCGGCGCGCATGACCGAGCCATTGCCCGCTACAACTCAGCCTCGGCCATCAGTTCGGTCATGCTCATCTCCATCGCTTTCGCGATGCGAGCGATCGAGACGATCCCGGGATTCTGGCCGCCGCGTTCGATGCTGCTCATGTAGGAACGATCAATGGCACTTCGGTGTGCGAGTTCTTCTTGAGAGATGCCTCGCGCGCGCCGGCTGCGGCGAATGGCACCGCCCAGTGCGATGAGCACCGGGTCGTTGGCGTGCCGAGGCGAGGTAATGGGCATCCCCGCATGGTGGGGATATGATGCCCAATCACACCACGGACGATATTCCACATAACCGACCTGTGGGAGAGCGTGCGGCTGGTGTTTTTTCCGTTAATGCTGGACTGTTCCCGCTAACTCTGGACTCGTCTCGCATTGACGCAATGCATCATCTCTGTGGAGGGCGCGACCATGAACACAGCCTGCATCGATCGCCTCCGGGAGTTGGCGGAATCCATCACCGCTCTCTCATTATCCCATTTGCAGCCAGCCACACGTGCCAAGCTGCACCGGAATGACCTGTCGGTGAACGCCTATCCCACCGAGTTTGGAGGACTGGTCTACGTCGGTTCACCACCACACCGCATTCCCGTCGAGACTGATCTGGCACTCATCGCGGGACTCTCGGCCCATGCTGGCATTGAATGGCTATTCTTCGACGCCGAGGGGCCGGTCGTTGACGGGCTGCCCGTGTTCGACACTCACCAGTCCACTCCCTGACGCCAATCAGAGTGGAAATCGCTGAGTCCCAAAGCAGTCTCGCCTCTCGCGTTCTCTATGGCATGGGCACCAAAGCAGGCTGATTGCGAAACACCCCTGAGTTGAGCTTCATTCCTGGGCGACTTGCATGCAGCCCTCTCCTATTCTTTGTCCATGCGCTGACGCGCGTGTTCATCGAACTCCAGGACACGAGGACCCATGCCATGCTGATCGCCATGCCGAACACCAGCCCCGCAAGCCAGGCCCCCGAGGGAACTGCCGACACCAGCGACGTGGTCGAGACGCGGCTCTGGCTGGAGGAGCACCACTGGCTCTATGCCCTTCTGCGCAGCGAGAGCAATGTCGCTCCCACGTTCCGCATTCCGGATCTGATGAGTGCTTGCGTGGCTCTCGTCTTCAGCAATGAGGATGCCCCAGAACGGATCTTCGGCTTTCTCGGGACCGCGCTGGTCATGCGCTCGCCTACCACGCCGCGCCGGCGCGAGTCCTTGTGGCGTCCCCAGTTCGAGCTGCTCCACGAGCTGCAATGCTCGCCTGCCAACAAACATCCCAACCCCAAGTTCCAGCTCGACCAGTTGACCACCGCCTGCGTGGCGCTGTGCCAACTCGAGGATGCCTCGGGCGCCGCCGTGCTCATCCAGGCACGCCGCAACATGGTGGAACGGCACCTGACCCAACTCGCGCCGCGACACCCGCGATGACCTTGCGGCATCACGCCACTCACCCGCATTGACCTCCCGGGCCCCCGCCCGGCTTACCCGCCAAGACCCTGACCGGCACGCCCGGTCCCCACCCCGTGCCCGCATTGCAGCGGGCTTGTCCTGAACCACTGGGGGGTGTCCGATGCGCTGGGTTGTCGTTTTCATGGTGGCAATACTGCCGACCGCTTCGGCCCTGGCCATGTGCTGGGACACGGCGGCGCAGCGCTATGGCATTGCGCCGGAGCTGCTCTACGCCGTCGCCCGCACCGAGTCGAGCCTGAATCCGCGCGCGGTGAATCGTGCACATGAGAAGCGCACGGGCAGCTACGACATCGGCCTGATGCAGATCAACAGCCGGCACCTGCCCCGGCTGGCTGGGTTCGGCATACGTGAAGCCGATCTGTACGACCCCTGCGTGAATCTGCAGGTGGGGGCATGGCTAATGGCAGACAGCTTCGCGCGGCATGGTGTCAGCTGGAATGCCGTGGGCGCCTACAACGCAGCATGCACCCAGCTCAAGGGGGACGCCTGCACACAGGCCAGAGCCACCTATGCGTGGAAGGTGTACCGGCATCTGCCGTCGACGCGCGCCGTGGATCAGGGTGTCCGGCAGAAGGCCGTCACCGTCGTGGCGCAAAGCCAGGGCCTGCGCGTGAGGGTGGCGCCATGAAGCGTGCAACACCCGAGGCCCTGTGCAGCCGCTGCGCGCTGTGCGCGTGCCTGGCCATCTCGGCCTGCACCACGGCGCCGCCCAGCGCCATCGAGCCGCCCGCAGCGGTGGTCACCAAGGCCTGGGCGCGGCTGGCCCAGCACGGACATGGCGCGCAAGCTGAGTTCGCACTGTGCCGTGGCGACGCCTGTCCCCAACCCACGACCAAGACCTTGAACACCGCGCCAAAAGTCATCGTCCCGGTAGTGCCGGATCCCGTAGCCGATGCCCCGGTTCCGCTCATCGAGTCGATGGGCCCCGGCGAGCAGGTGGAGGTGCAGACCCATCAGGCAACGCCCGCAACCGAGGGGCCGCCTGGCGCTGAACCACCACCGGAGGCGCCACAGCGCAGTAGTTCACTGCCCGATCAAGACCGCTAACACCCACCTGTCCGGGCCTTGGCCCCACCCCGCCACTGGGCAGACCGAACCGCACCACCTGATCGACACCCGTCTTTTCCTTTCCGGAGATTCGTCATGAGCACTGCCATCCTGTCCACTTCCGCCATAGCCACGCGGCGCACGCCCGCGCGCAGGGTCCTCGGTTTTCTCTGTCTGGTCGCTCTGGCCCTGGCCGGCCTGGCCCTCGCGTTCCCGAGCCATGCGCTGGACCTCGTCGCCTTCACGGGCATCACCGGCCCGCTCACCTCCGCGCTGTCGCAGATCGCCGAGCTGGGGCCGGGCATCAAGGCCCTCGTGGGATTTGTCGGCTTCGTGGTGGCGCTGATCTCGCTGTCCGCGCTGCGCAATTTCGGGCCCGTGCTGTTCTATGTGGGCCTGGCCATCTTCGCCGCCGTCGGCCTCGTGATCGCCGGCGCGATCATGGGCGCAGTCGTCTGAGCCCCGGCGCATCACCATCCCGGAGGCCCACATGCAAGCGGACACCTATATCCCGCGGCGCCTGGACGACCAGTGGAAGATCGGCTTCTGGGACGTCGATGTCGCCGCGCCCATCGTCCTAGCGTTCTTCATCGGCTACCTGTCGGCCAGCAGGACCGCGTTCGCGGTCTGCATGGCCGCCGGCATCGCCGTCTCGCGCTGGATCGCGCGGCTGAAGGCGGACAAGCACCCTGCCTTCGCACTGCACTGGCTGTACTGGCATCTGCCGGTCAATCCCGCCACTGCCATGCGCGCGACGCCGCCATCGCACATCCGCCGCATGGTCGGCTGAGCCGGAGAAGCACCATGGACTTCGATCGGCTCAGAGGCGACCTCAAAGACATGCGCCGACGCAACCGGGGCCTGGGCCTGGCCGTCGGCGCCCTGGCCGCCGGCATGCTGCTCGCGCTCACCATCATCATCAACCTGCTGGGCACGGTGCGCACCGTGGTCGTGCCGCCCTCGATCAGCAGGAGCTTCTGGGTCACCAGCGACCGCGCCTCCAGCGAGTACCTGGAGCAGATGGGCAGCTTCGTCGCCTGGCTGATCCTGGACGTGACGCCTTCCACCATCGACTGGAAGAAGGACATCCTGCTCGGCTACGTCGACCCGGCCCAGTACGGCCCGCTCAAGACGCGTCAGGAGGTCGAGGCCGAGCGGCTCAAGCGCATCAACGCCGCAACCGCCTTCGCGCCCCAGCAGCTCGTCGCCAGCGAGGACACCCAGTCGCTCGTCGTGCGCGGCCGACTGCGCACCCTGGTCAACGGCGTTGAGACCGCCAACGACCTCAAGGCCTACCGCATCGAGTTCGGCCATGCCGCGGCTCGCATGCACGTCATCGGATTCAAGGAGGTGCCCTATGCGGTCAAGTGACAGCACGCTCACCCGGCCCTGGCCCGCGTATTTTCCGCGCACGTTCTCGCGCACTTCGGCCCTGCAACAACCGGCCGGGAGCCTCGGGGCCATGCCGCCCGCTTCGCCTGGCAATCCGTCGCACCAGCGCTGGAGCCGGTTGCCACCGGCCGCTCGGAAAGTGCTCGCCGTCACCGCCCTGTCCCTCGGCCTGCAGGCCCACGCGCTGCAGGTCGTGGAGGCCAGCGACGGGGTGGCGGTCGAGGCGATCGTTTCCCTCAAGGAGCCCACGCGCATCCGCATCGAGGGGGCAGCGATCACCGACGTGTTCGGCAACATCCATGCCAGCCATTGCGGCGGCGGCGCACCGGCCATCTCTGCCGCACCCAACACCCCATCAGGCACGCCCGGCCTTGCCAGCCCGGCATCGCTCACCTCCTCCCCGGTCAATCCGGCCGGGGATGTCATCGTCGAATGCGACCGCGACAAGGGCGAGGTCTACATCCGGCCCGTCGGCGATGCGCTGCGGCCAATCAACCTGTTCGTTTCGTCGGCCACAGCCACCTACACGCTGCTGCTGCGCCGTTCGGACACCCCGGCCGACACCATCGTCATCCGGGACAAGACGCCCCAGGCGCTGCGCCCCGGTGCCCCCGAGGCCACGCCCTCCGGCCCGGCACCCAGCCACGTCCGCGCGATGAAGGGCCTGCTGGTGGCCATGTCCTCGGACCGGGTGCCCGCCGACGTGCGCGTCGAGGAAGCCTCCAAGCCCATCCAACTCTGGGCGGAAGCGCGCTTCACGTTGATGCGCCGCTATGAAGGCCGCGGCTATGTGGGCGAAAAGTACGCCCTGCAGAACGTGAGCCTGGCTCCCATGGTGCTGGCCGAGCAGGAGTTCGACCGCCCGGACAGCCGTGCCGGCGGGGAGATCACCGGCATCGCGATCGAGCACCACAACTTGCGTCCCGGCGAGACCACCAGCGTCTATGTGATCCGGCGAGGAGGTTCACGATGAGCACTCCTTCCATGCCTTCAGGGCCGTCCGGATCCGGACGGCCATCCAGCCACGCCGTGCGCGGCTGGCTGGAGCGGCTGTCGCCGCGCCAGCGCCAGTACGCGCTGCTGGCCGCCATCCTGGGCGGCGGCATCGGCCTGCTATGGATGATCTTCAGCTTCGCGGGAAGCAATGCCAAGCCACACGGCGGCCGCGCGGCACAGACCCAGCCCGGCGACGTCACCAACATCGGCGTGATGCCACCCGGCGGCCAGGTCAATCCGGTGGACCAGTGGGTCGGCACCGCGGGGCGCAAGCTGGCCCAGTACGAGACCGAGCGCGAGGCACAGAGCCGGGTCAACAAGGACCGCGAGGCCTTTGAGAACAAGACCCTGCAGCGCTTCGCGGAACTGGAAAAGCGGCTGACCAGCACCCAGCAGGCCGCCGCATCGCCGCCGCCCGCGCCCACGCCCACGCCGGCACCAGTGCCCGCACCGGCAGCCCCGACAACCATGCCGCCTGCGGCCGGCCTGCCGCCAGCGCCGCCCACCCCGGGTACGGGCGCCATGCCCTCCGGCATGCCCACGTTCCAAGGCATGGCCGCAGCCACGCCGCCAGCGCCCGTGATCTCCCGCGTGACGCTCGCTGAGCGTCCTCGCTCGTCCAACACGACCGGTAGCGACGGCCCCCACAGGGCCGAGGGAGGCGGCCAGGCATCGAACGCGATCAAGACGGTTTCGACCTTCCTGCCGGTGAGCTTCACGCGCGGCATTCTGCTGGGCGGCCTCGATGCGCCCACGGGCGGGCAGTCCCAGGCCAATCCGCATCCGGTGCTGATCCGCCTGTCGGACAACAGCGTGCTGCCCAACCAGTTCCGCGGCGAATACCGCGAGTGCTTCGTGGTCGCGGCGGGCTATGGCGACATCAGCTCCGAGCGCGCCTACCTGCGCACCGAGAACCTGTCCTGCGTGCGGGCCGACGGCGCCACGCTGGAAGTGCGCATCCAGGGTTCGGTCTACGGCGAGGACGGCAAGGTCGGCATGCGCGGACGGCTCGTGACCAAGCAGGGCCAGATGCTCGCCAACGCTCTGCTGGCTGGCGTGGTCAGCGGCATCGGCCAGGGCTTGTCCACCGCCAATACCACCTACAGCAGCTCGCCGCTCGGGACGATGGCCAGCACCGACAGCAATGCCGATGCCTACCGAGCCGGCCTGGGCAGCGGCGTCGGCAAAGCACTGGACCGGCTCGCCCAGTACTACATCAAGCTGGCCGAGAACACGTTCCCGGTCATCGAGGTCGACGCCGGCCGCCAGATCGACGTCGTGATCACCAAGGGCGTGCGCATCGATGTGCCGATGACCGCCTCCTCCCACTCCCTTGCCGAGCGCGGCCAGCGCCGCACCGCTTCCCCCGAAACCCGTTACCTGGAGACCACCGATGATGGCAATTACTGAGTCCATGCGCCGGCGCCACCGCTTCGCTTCGGCAGCGCTCTGTGCTGTGCTGGCGGCTGCGGCAGCGACCGCCCAAGCAGCCCAAGCCGCGCCCTCCGACGAAACCCGGCTCCTGACTGCGCTGCGCAAGGCCCATCCAGGCACCGAATTCACCGAGGTGTCGCGCACCGAAGTCGCGGGCCTCTACGAGGTCTGGATGAACGGCAACGTCGCCTATGTCGCGTCCGCGAATCCGCGCTATTTCGTCTTCGGGCGGCTGTTCGACACCCAGGCCATGCGCGACGTCACGGGCCCCAGGGTCGCGCAGCGCTCCAGCCAGTCCACCCAGGATGGACGGGCGCAGACGGAAGCCGTCACCGCGGCGCCGGTGCCGGTCGATCAGTTGCCGCTGGCCGACGCGATCAAGACGGTGCGCGGCAACGGCCAGCGCAAGCTCGCGGTGTTCAGCGACCCGAACTGCGTCTACTGCAAGCAGCTCGAACCGGAGCTCGCCAGCCTGGACAACGTCACGATCTACACCTTCCTCGTCCCATTCCAGGGCGAGGCCCGGCCGGTCGCCATCTGGTGCGCCGCCGACCGCGAGCGCGCCTGGCGCCAATGGATGCTGCAGGCGGATGCCAGCCTGATGCAGCCGGGCGCGCAGTGCGAGCACCCGATCGCGCGCAACCTTGAGCTGGCGCGCCGGCTCCGCGTACAGGGAACGCCGACCATGATCTGGGCGGACGGCAGCCGCACCGACGGCTATGTCGGGCGATCTGCGCTGGAAGCCAGGTTCGCGGAGGTCGGCAACGTCGCAGCGGCCCAGCCGGTCAAAACGGAGAAGCGGCCATGAGCGCGCGCATTGCATGGATCGCATGTATCGCACGCTGGGCCGCTGCCGCCCTGCTGCTGCCGCTGGCCGGCTGCACGAACATGTCGGGCCTGAGCGGCAGTTCCAAATATGCATGCGCCGCGCCGGAAGGCGTGGCCTGCGACTCGGTATCCGGCACCTACACCAACGCCCTGCACAACAACCTGCCCAGCCAGCAGGCGTCGGCTTCCCGCGGCGGCCCCCAGGGCACTGCAGCGGAGACTATCGCATCACTGTCAGTGCGCCAGCCGATGGTCGGTGCGCCGCGCAGCATCGCTGACGGCAGCGCGGACGGTGCTCCGCCCCTGGCACTGCGCTCCCAGGCCCGGGTGTTGCGTCTGTGGACCAAGCCTTGGGAAGACGCCGACGGCGATCTTTGGGACCAGGGCTATGTCTATGTCCAGGTGGATGCGGGCCGCTGGCAGATCGACCATGTGCGCCAGCGCATCCGCGACCAGTACGCCCCGCTGCGCCCGCCACCAGCGGCTGCACCCACCACGCCGTCCGGTGGCGCGCCGGCACCTGCCGGGCTCGCCCCGTCCGAGCCTGACAGCGCCGCCCCTGCCGAGGGCACCGTTCAGCGCCCCGCCCCATTCAATGCCTTCCCCTCGCTCGCCCGTCCGCCGGCCGGCCTGGGGGCCCGTCCGCAGTGAGGTCGCCATGCTGTTTTCTTCCGCCGATACACGATCCGGCGCTATCCACACCGCGCCGCTGCTTCCCTTTGGCGCCCCCGCGGACACGCCGGCCGAGCAGTTTGCCAACTGGCTGCCGTATTCAGCCTACCTCGCGGATGAGGAGATCTTCGTGAACCGCGATGGCATGGGCTTCATGCTCGAAGTCATGCCCCAGTCGGGCGCCGACGAGCGCATGGCCGAGGTGCTGGTATCGCTCTACGCCAACTGCCCGCCGGGCACCGGCCTGCAGTTCCACCTGTTCGCTTCCCCGCACATCCGCCACCAGCTGCGCCAGTACACCAACCTGCGCGTCGAGGACGAGGACCAGGCCGAGAAATCCCGCGAGCGGGGCCGGCCCGTCCCCAACGAGAACCTGTTCCGCAAGCTGGCCCGCCAGCGGGTCAACCACCTGCTGCATGGCACCCAGGACTCGCTAACTGCGGGGTTCCACTACACGCTGCGGGACTTCCGGCTGATGCTGAGCGTGGCGTTTCCGGGGAACGCCGAGGACTTGAACCGCCGGGACGCGCTGCTGGCCCTGCGCGACTCGATGGCGGCCACGCTGCGCTCGGCCATGCTGCCCAACCGGGTCTGCGACGCGGCCGACCTGATCAACTGGTGCGCACTGTTCACCAACCCCGGCCGCATCGCGCATTCGGACGCCGAGGACCTGAACTACGACGATGACCATTGGCTGCGCTACGACGACGGCCGGGAGATTCGCGACCAGATCGTGGACTTCGACACCATCCAGGACCCGCACCCCTCGGGGATCACGCTCTGGAAGGAAACCAGCGCCGAGGTGCTGGAGGCACGCTTCTATTCGATCAAGTCGTTCCCGGAGCGCTTTGCCCTGTGGCAGATGGGCTCGCTGATCGGCGACCTGATGCAACCGGCGCTGCAGTACAGCGCCCCCTTCCTGATCACGCTGGGCGTGCATGTGCTGGACCCGAACGCCACCAAATCCATCATCACGGCCAACCACGTGCGGGCGACACAGAACGCCAAGTCCAAGATGGCCGACGTGATGCCGGATGTGCGCAAGAAGCTCGACGACTGGTCGGCCGCGGCCAATGCGATCGACACCGGCGGCAGCCTGGTGAGCCTGTACCACCAGCTCGCCATCTTCACGTCACCGGACAAGGCGGCCTCGGCGCACGAGGCCGCGAACGCCATCTGGCGCGCACGCGGCTTCCAGCTCAACGCCGACGCCTACATGCACCGCCAGGCCCTGCTGGCCAGCCTGCCACTGACCCTGACTCCGAGGTTCCACAAGGACCTTGCCAAGATGCGCCGCGTCACGCGCAAGACCATGGCGAATGCCATCCATATGGCGCCATTGATTGCCGAGTGGCGCGGCACGCGCACCCCCGCCCTCGTGTTCGGAGGGCGGCGCGGGCAGGTCATGACGCTGGACCTGTTCGACAACGACCTCGGCAACTACAACTTCGCGATCATCGGCGCGCCCGGCTCGGGCAAATCCGTGCTGATGAACGAGCTGGCCTGGTCGTACCGGGCCATCGGCGCCAAGGTCTGGATGCTGGACCTGGGCCGCAGCTTCGAGAAGCTGTGCCGCAAGGCCCAGGGTACCTATATCGAGTTCCGGCCCGATGTGGACATCTGCCTGAACCCGTTCACCATCGTGCACGACATCAACGAGGACATCGACATGCTGGTGCCGGGCATCAGCAAGATGTGCTCGATGCAGCACACGCTGGACGAGGTCCAGTACAAGGCCATCTCGGCCATGGTGCTCAAGCTCTGGCGCGAGCACGGCAACGACCTGACGATCACCGGGCTGCGCGACGCCTTCAAGACCGGGACCATCGAGGAGCTCGGGGTCACGGGCGACCAGCGCATCCGGGATCTGGCCATCATGCTCAACCCCTACGCCAAGGGCGGGCAGTACGAGCGCTTCTTCGAAGGCCGGGCCAATGTCGACTTCTCGAACGACTTCATCGTCATCGAGAACGAGGAATTGAAGCGCCGACCCGACCTGCACGCGGTCGTCAACATCCTGCTGCTGCACCAGATCACCGGCGAGATGTACCTGACGCGCAACCGGCGCAAGGTGCTGTTCATCGACGAACTCAAGCAGCAACTCGGCGACATCGGCGCCGACGATCCGGTCAAGGCGGCCGTGGTCGAGGAAGCCGCGCGGCGCGCGCGCAAGTACGGCGGCGCCTTGGGCACAGCCACGCAATCGGCCGATGACTACTACGGCAGCGCCCAGATGGAGGCCGCCTTCAACTGCTCGGACTGGGTGTTCCTGCTGCGACAGAAGCCCGAGTCCATCGAGATGCTGGACCGCAAGGGGCGTCTCTCGATGGACGAGCCCAAGAAGCGGCTGCTCAATTCGCTGCGCACCGAGGCCGGGGCATTCTCTGAGCTGTACATCTCGTCGCCCGTGGGCGAAGGCGTGGCGCGCAACATCCTGGACCCGGCCACCCACCTGCTGTTCTCGAACAAGCTGGAGGACAACGCGCCCATCGACGCGCTGCGCGCCCAGGGCCTGTCCATCGACGAGGCCATCGCCGAGCTGCTGCGGCAGCGAGGGCACACGCTATGACCCGGCCGCTGCTGCTCAACGCCATCGTCTCGGCGCTGCTGGTCGCCCTCGGCATCACGGCCTATGACCGCTGGGTGCTGCGCCCGGCCCTGGTGGTCGGTGTGGTCGACCTGTCCGAGGTCTACCGCGCCAAGGAAGCCGAGTTCACCCGCCTGCTGACCCAGCCCGGCAGCGATGCGGACCGCGAGCGGGCGCTCGCGCTGGCGCGCAACTTCTCGCAGCGCCTGCCCGCGGCGCTGGATGAGTTGCCCCGGGAATGTGGCTGCCTCGTCGTCATCAAGAGCGCGATCGCCGGCACGCCCCACGGGCTCGACCTGACGGCGGCCTTGCGCCGCAAGGTGGATCTGCCATGACCGCGCATCCTGACTCCCTGCATACCCAGCCCCGGGCGTGGTGGCAGCGGCATGCCGATGCCTTCCGCGACTTCCTGCGCCACATGCGCCGGCGCTGGTACCTCTACCTGCCCGTGTTCGCGATCTGGGGCTTTGCCTATGTGCGGCTCTTCATCGACCCGACGCCGCGCCTGCCCCTGCTGGTCAACTGGACGCCCAGCCTGCCCTACCACGTGGCGCTGATGCAGTACCAGCGGTCTGGGGTACAGCGCGGCGACCTGATCATCTTCGGGTTCGCGGGCGAGGCCCAGGCCCACTACCCCGGTCTGCGCGGACAGCCCTTCTTCAAGCAGGTACGTGGCATGCCCGGCGACGTCGTCACGGTCGTGGATCGCGTGGTCTTCGTGAACGGCGAGGCCGTGGGACTGGCAAAGACCCATGCCTACGACGGCCATCCGCTGGCGCCCATCGCGCCGGTCGTGATCCCACCTGGGCATTTCTACGTGCAGGGCATCGGCCCCCACAGCTTCGACTCGCGCTACGCCGAAAGTGGCCTGGTGCGTGCCGAACAGGTGGTGGGCATCGTGGTGCCGATCTTCTGAGGAGCCGGACCATGCGCAGAGTTTCCACCCTCGCCGCGCTCCTGCTGGGATACGCATTCGCGGCAGGCATTTCGCTCGCTCAGACCAGCCCGGCGTTCGGCCCGCTGTCCGCGACGCCCAGCCTGGACAGCTCAGGCGACATGCCCCTCGCGGACTACCTGGGCCTGCTCAAGCAGATCGCGCCCGCCGCGGAAAGCGGCGCGCGCACCTACCTCGGCGCCCTGCAGCTGCGCTGCGGCCGCATCCTGACCACGGCCGAGCTGCGGCAGGCCGTGTCCGAGGGCGAAGGCAATCCCGCCCTGATGGGACTGATCCGAGCCGCCCACCAGAAGGACACCGCCGCGCGAGACCGGCTCGTCGCCCAGCTTCCCTGTCCACGCGGAGGCACGCGATGAAAGCCCGCCTTGCGCTCGCGTTTGCCGTCCTGGCCGGCTCCGGCGCATCCACGCACGCCACCGACCTCGGCACGCTGGGCCCTACCTACGACATCGCCGAGCCCCACCTGCTGCAGATGATCGAGCAGCGCCTACGCGAAAAGGAGCGCTCCGGCGAGCTGGCCCGGATCGAGCAGGATGCGCGCGCCCGCGGCACAGAGGCGGTGCGCAGCCCAGCGCCTGTTGCGGGTGTGCAGACCACAGCGAAGCCCCGCACCTTCTACTTCGACCCGACCTATACGCTGGACCGCAACATCCTGGGTGCAAAGGGTGAATTGATGTTCGCCGCCGGCACCAAGGCCAATCCGCTGGATGTGGTGTCGCTGTCGCGGCACCTGCTGTTCTTCGATGCCCGCGACAGCCGCCAGGTCCGCCAGGCGCGCGAGCTGATGGCCCGCTACCAGGGCAAGGTCAAGCCGATCCTGACAGGCGGCTCCTACCTGGACCTGATGAAGTCCTGGCGCATCCCCGTCTACTACGACCAGCAGGGCCTGCTGACGCGCCGGCTCGGCATCTCGCAGGTGCCGGCCCTGGTCTCGCAGGAGGGCAAGCGGCTGCGCATCGACGAGATGGAGGTGCCGCGATGACCCCCACCTTGCCCGCACTCTTCCGCGCGCTGGCGACCGCGTTGCTGGCCGCGCTGCTCCTGGTCACTGGAACGGCGGCAGGCGCCGCGGGCGCGGCCACCTGCACCGGCAAGTTTCCGAATCCCATCACCCACATCTGCTGGAGCTGCATCCTGCCGCTGAGCATCGGCGGCGCGCGCATCGGCAATTTTGGCGACCAGGAGGATATCGACAACCCCTCGAGCCCGCTGTGCACCTGCGGCGTGAATCCCATCATCGGCCTGTCGATCGGATTCTGGGAGCCGGCGCGCCACGTCGAGGCTGTGCGCAAGCCTTTCTGCCTGACCTCGCTGGGCGGCATCGACCTCGATCCCGGCATCCCGGCGCCCGAGGCGGCGCGCTTCACCCGCCCCGAGGGCGATGGCGACGGCGGCAGCTTCTACCAGGCTCACTTCTACGTAAACCCGGTCCTCTACTACCTGGAGGTGGTGACCGACTTCCCGTGCCTGGAGAAAGGCTCGTTCGACCTAGCCTATCTCACCGAGGTCGATCCACTGTGGGCCGACGACGAACTCACCCTGATCATCAATCCGGACGCGGCGCTGTTCGCCAATCCGGTGGCGATCGCCGCGTGCGCCGCCGACTGCGTGGCCGCTTCGGTGGGCTTCGGGATCCGGGAGATGTTCTGGTGCGCGGGCTGCCAGGGCGGCCTGTATCCGATGAATGGCCATGTCCCGTACCACATGGGCGGCGTGCGCACGGCGGCCCTGATGGCCCAACGGCTCACGGCCAAGATGCACCGCGAGCTGATCGCCTGGGCCTGGCACGGACAGGCCGGCCTGTGCGGGCCGTACTTCGCGCCGGTCCTGGACAAGACCGCCTACAAGACCCAGCTCACCCACCCCATCCCGAACACCGCGAAGGAAGCCGGCAAGTGCTGCCAGCCCTTCGGGCGCACGACCGTGACCTGGGGCGCCGGGAAGGAGTACCCGGTGCGCGGCGAGGACTTCGCCTTCCTGCTCTTCAGAAAAAGGAACTGCTGTGTCGGCTACTGACCGCTCCCACCTCCCCACCCTTCTGCGGCGCGCGCTGACTTCGCTGCTGGCCGCTGGCGCGCTGCCAGCGGTCTGGGCCGCCGGCCCGACCATCACGGAGGCCGACATCGAGCGAGCGCGCCGCGCCCAGCCCACGGTCACCGAGCAGGACATCGAACAGGCGCGGCGCAAGCACAGCCTGCCGCCGATGGACATCCCGGAGACCACCGGCCCTACCATCGATGCCCTGCCGCAGCCCGTGACACGCACGCCGGTCGATCTGGAAGCGCTGGCGCGTGGCTATGCGTCGCAGACGGACGCGATGGAAGCCGCCCAAGGCTTGGCGAAGGGCCCCAGCCTGTTTGTCTTCGTCAGCCTCGCGATGCCCCGGCCCACGCTGCAGCGGCTGATCGACCAGGCTGCTCGCGCCCGTGCCTCGGTCATCCTGCGCGGCCTAACCAATGGCTCGCTGCGCCAGACCGTGGCCCAGGTACAGCCGCTCATCGGCCAACGCCAGGTCGCGGTGCAGATCGACCCACAGGCCTTCGACCGCTTCGCGATCGTGCGGGTGCCCAGCTTCGTACTGGTGCGCGACGGCACGCGGCCCGAGTCCTGCGCCGCCGGCAGCTGCGCGCCGCCGGAGGCCTTCCTGCGCACGGCCGGGGACGTGAGCCTGGACTATGCCCTCGAGCACATGCAGCGCGCCGCCCCAGCCTTCCGCGCCGACGCAGCCCCTTTCCTCGCACGGTTGCGGAACTAGGAATTCAGCATGCCTACCGCCCTTGCACTGCTGCTGCGCCGGATCGTCGTCGGCTTCACGCTGGCCAGCTTCCTCGCCACGCAAACGGCAGCCGTGGCCGGCCCCAATGAGGAAGGCACGGCCGCCGGACAGGCTGCCAACCCGGTGGTCCGGGGAACGATCACGACGCCCAGCGCTTCCTCCGTGGTACCGGGCTACACAACGGCTCCGCCCGAGCGCCTCTACTACGGCCAGCCCAATCTCTCGGGCCAGACCAGCGCGCAGTTCGCCGCCTGTGCCCTCACGCCTAACGACCCGGTGTGCCAAGCGCTGCTGGGCGCACGGGCTTCGGCCAACACGCCGCGGGAGCCGGTCTCGCCCTACGACCCAGCCGTACTGGGCGCCAGGCGCATCGCGGCCAATCCCTCAACGCAGCTGGAGGACATCGCGAGCTACTACAGCGGCTGCCAGGTCGATACCGTGGCCACGCCTGCGACGGAGACCCGCGTATGCCGGCAGTACAGCGGCGCCACGGCGCAATCCTGCGCGCGCACCCTGTCGGTGTCGATCTCGCGCACCAGCAGCTGCTCGCCAGGCGAGTGGTTCGCCCAGTCGGCTTCGGGAAGCATCGCCCTGGCTGTTCAGTGCAAGCCGGATCTTCCGGCGTCGGCCCAGCATTTCCGGGTCACGAGCAACGGCGTGCCGCTGGCCTTCTTCGATGTGGACATGAGCGCCGCGTATGTGTTCCCGCAGATGGTTGCGCAGGTGCCAGGTGGCAATTGGTGGGGCGGCGGTGCCAACGGCGTCTGGGTCGCCAACAACCGATGCAACGGCGACGACTGCCGCCTGACCGGCTTCATCGCGCAGCAGTACCGGCAGATCTGCACCGGCAGCGGCGGGGACTCGGGTGATATGACCTGCACCACCGAGCGGCCCTTCCTGGAGGTCTACGCCGCCTGCCCCGCCGGAACGCAAAGCGGCGACCACATCGCGTACACCACCGGTGGCGGCGGTGACAGCGGATCCAGCCAGACGACCTACCTGGACAAGGCAACCTGCTACGCGCCGACGCAGGGGCCCTCAGACTACCCCGGCTCCGACGACACGGGCGCGGTCTCGGGCAGCTACTGGACGGTGCAATCGAGCCGCCCCGTCGTTGGGTTCCAGTTGAACCCGGCCTACGGCCCTATCCCGCAAATGACGCTGGCCTATGAGCGGCCGCACACCACGGTCACGGAATCGGACCAGTGGGACGATCAATGTCCCAACCTCCAGGGCGACGGTCGCTGCTCGATTTCCGGAGCGGCGCGTTGCGTGGACGGACCGGCGACCCGGCAGATCGACGGCGCGCCGGTCACCCGCGCCTGCTGGCGCTACGAGACCGCCATGTCGTGCCAGTACGGCGCACCCACCGACGAGTGCGCGCCGCTGTCTGCCGCAGGCTGCACACCGGCGGGCACAAGCTGCCGGCAGACCAATCCCGCCACCGGCGCCTGCGAGATCACCGAGAACCGCTACACCTGCCCGGTGGCGCCGGGTTCGACCGTGACGGCCAGCAACTGCCCGGCCAACGTCTTCTGCATCGCGGGCAACTGCTTCAGCACGGCATACACGAACGATGCCGATTTTGCCCGCTCCATGTCCTTCCTGGAGGCCGGGCGCGAGGCCGGCGTCTACCTCGACACCGACAACCTGCAGGTCTTCAAGGGAGAGGCGAACAGTTGCCGCGACCGCCTGCTCAAGAACTGCTGCTACGCCGACTCGGCCGGCTCGGGCATGAGCAACCAGAGCGTCTATGGCGTCGGCTCACGGCTGGTTTACGACACGCTCATGAACGCCGGCAACCGCGAGTTCGTCTACCAGGGACTGTCGGCTCTGCTGACCGGCGGAGGGTTCTCCGGCAGCTTCACCAGCTATGGCGTCACCGTGGCGGTCAACGGCACGGCCCTACCGGCAGGATCCGCCGTCCTCTACTCTGGTGAGAGTGTGGTCATTGCCTTCGATCCGTGGAGCCTGGTGATCGCGGTGGTCATCTACATCGTGATGTCGATGATGTCCTGCAACGAGGATGAGGGAAAGCTCGCCATGAAGGAAGGCGCGAAGCTGTGCCACACGGTCGGCACCTACTGCTCGTCCTGCCTGCGGATCCTGGGCAAGTGCGTGTCGTGCATCGAGCACACGACCACGAAGTGCTGCTTCAACTCGGTGCTGGCCCGGATCATCAACGAGCAAGGCCGGCTGCAGGTGATGAAGTGGTGGGGCACGGCGGAGATGCCGGACTGCTCGGGCTTCACGATCGCCCAGCTGCAAGCGCTGGACTTCTCGCGCATGGACCTGACCGAGTTCTATGCCTCCATCGTGCCCAAGCTGCCCAACGTCGGCGCGATCCAGGGCGGCAACGCAGGCCGCGCGAGCAACTGCTACTACGGGGAAGGGAGATGCCAATGAACGTCCGCGCACGCATCGTCTGCGCCTCTGCGTCGGCAACCATGTGCCTGCTTGGCGCGGCGACACACGCCGAGCCGGTGCGCACACCGGTTCCCGATGCTCGCCCCGTCATGCTGGCCGCCCTGCAGTCCGCCGACGGCACGGCCCATGGTGTCTTGACCGGAGAACTCGCGGACGCCATCACCAAGCGCTTCGAGGCGACTTCGCCGATCTACATCGACGTCTCCACCGAGCGGCGCTACCGGGAGCCGGGCTGCAGCCGGCTGAAGATGCTCTTCTGGCAGGAAGGCGTGCGCCTGCCCGAGGCCAAGGCGCCGCGCAAGCAGACGATCGAGTTCGGCATCAACTACTGCGCCACGGGCCTTCCGCCCAAGTCGCTGCTCTGAGGGGATGGCCATGCACGCGCGTCTCCCTTTGATCCTGGCCGCTGCCGTGGTCTCTGCGGCCGCCATGGTGGTTGGCATGGCCTCTGCGCAGAGCGTTGCGCCGCCGGCGGCCATGGGCGACTCGCTGCGCCCCTACTGGTCCGACGGCTGGCGCGGCTGGCACTTCTACGAGGATCCGCCTCTGGAGGAGCCCGCGCCCGCTGCCCGGCCCGCGCCGGCCATCTCGTCCCGACCCTCTGCAGCGCCACGCCCGCCTGAGCTGGTGGAGTTCGAGCGCCTGCAGAAGACTCTTGAGGAACTGCGCAACATCGCGATCATGCGCCCCACCGAGGGCAATGTGCGGCGCTACATGGAGCTGGAGATGCAGGTGGTGAACCGGGCCTCCTACTTCGCGGACATGGCGCAACGCGTGGCCTGGGCCACGCCCGAGCTCGACCCGACCCTGCAAGGTCGTCCGGTCAATGCCCAGGCGTTGGAGGTCTTCGATCAGCAGCAGCGCGCAGGCCGCTCCACCTCCGTTGAATCGCTGGGCCGCGACCATGTGCTGTTCTTCTTCTACCGCAGCGACTGCTCCTACTGCCACGCCTTCGCACCAACCCTGCAGGCCTTCGAAGCCCGTCATGGCATTCAGGTGGTGGCCGTGAGCGTGGACGGAGGCCCGATGCCGGGCTTCCCCTGGGCGCGCCCCGACAACGGCATTGCCACTGCCTTGAAGGTGACCCAGGTGCCCGCGGTTTTCCTGGCCCAGCCCTATACCGGAAAGATCACCCCGATCGGCTTCGGCGTGCTGTCCGAATCGCAACTGCTCGAGCGGATCGCCACCGTCTCATCGCCCACCGGCGAGGCCATGCTGCCCGGCGCCACCCAGCGCCTGGCTCTTCCGTAGGAGGTCTTCATGCCCATCCGTTCCCGCACCGTTCCTGCGCGCAAGGCCACTGCCGCGGCCGTCGCCCTGTCGCTTCTGTGCACCACGATGCCCAGCCGCGCCGATCTCAACAGCGAAGTGAATGACATGTTCAACAATCTCGGCGCCATCGGTAACTACACGGCGCCGGGGGCGTTCCGCGGCCAGGCCTACAACACCTACACCGGCGGCAACCTGATGATGCGATCGCCGAACAAGGTGTACCAGCTCGCGGCCATCCAGTTCCCGAGCGCCAAGGCCGGCTGCGGCGGGATCGACGTGTTCGGCGGCAGCTTCAGCCACATCTCCGCGCAGGAGTTCAAGAACATGCTGCGCAACATCACGGCAGCCCTGCCGGGCATCGCGTTCCAACTCGCGCTCGAGGCGGTCTCGCCGCTCCTGGGTGGCCTGACCAAATGGGCCAAGGGCCTGGAGACCTGGATCAACAACGCCCGCATCAATTCCTGCGAAACCGCGAAAGCCATCGTCAGTACGGCGGCTGAAGCGGTCGGCTACAGCTCGCAGGAGACCTGCGCCGATCTCGCGATCGACATGGGTCTGGAAAGCGACCGGGACTCGGCGCGCAAGCGCTGCGGCACCGACCGGCCCAGCATCCTGTCGTCGGCGCGCGCGTCGGGAGATGCCAATGTGCGCAACAAGGCCCCTTTCGTCGGCAACCTGACCTGGAAGGCGCTCCAGTACACCGGTGCCTATCTGGACGACGCCGAACGCGAGCTGATCATGAGCATGGTCGGCACCATCATCTACTACCCGGAGGAGTCGAAGCGCGATCCGGACCCCATCGCCCCGACACTCACCTCCATCAGCCAGTTGCTCTACGGCCAGGCCGCGGGCTCCGGCACCGATGTCGTCCAGCATCTGCTGCGCTGCAACGACTACACGAACTGCGACGTTGTCTCGCTCAATACCAACTACAGCCACGTTCCGTTCACGGCGAAGGTGGAGACGATGATGCGCTCGATCGCGGACAAGATCGCCACGCGCACGCCGATTCCCAATAATTCGGCGGAGGTCGGCTTCGTGAACCAGACCACCGAACCGATCTACAAGATGCTCTCGGTGGGCACCAGCATCCCAGGTTCGGGCCTGGCCGACAGCCTGATCGGCCAGTACCGCGACGTGATCGCGGCGGACTATGCCTACGTCTTCCTTGAACGCAATCTGCGGCTGGGCATGGCGGCGCTGTCCAAGGACTACACCTTGCAGCAGACCCAGCGCGACCAGGCCAACCAGGTACGGCAGCGCGCGCAGGCCATGCTGCTGCAGATCTCGCAGGAGAAGAACCTGCTGTATCAGAAGGTCGGTTCGTTCCGGGCCGTGGCCAGTCACCTCGAAGAGCTCGAGCGGCAGTTGCGCACCAGCATGCCGCAGCATGTCATGGACATGCTGGGCCAGCAGGCGGCCTATCTGTCGCGCTGACACCGATGGAAGGGTCCGGCCATGTGGGAGATCTACGCTTATCAGAATGCCGACAGCCTGTTCGGCGTATTCAACGCGGCCGCGGCCATCCATGCCTCCAACGACTACGCCTCGGCCGTGGCAGCCGTCGCATTCTGCGGCTTTGTCGCGGCCCTGATCGCCTATGCCTTCGCGCCGGAGAAGCTGCAGGGCTGGAAGTGGCTGGGCTCGGTGGTGCTGGTCTTCGGCATCCTGATCGTGCCCAAGGTGACCGTG
This sequence comes from Acidovorax sp. PRC11, assembly GCF_031844105.1. Classification (NCBI taxonomy): domain Bacteria; kingdom Pseudomonadati; phylum Pseudomonadota; class Betaproteobacteria; order Burkholderiales; family Comamonadaceae; genus Acidovorax; species Acidovorax sp. PRC11. Next base: position 449,760 of record NZ_JAUZUQ010000001.1, read on the forward strand.
GGCGTGGTCGACAAGACCGGCGGCTCCGCGGTCAAGGTGGTGGACAACGTCCCGTTCGGCGTGGCACTGCTGGGTAGCCTCACCAGCACCATAGGCCATACGCTGACCGGGCTGTTCGAGACAGCCTTCCAGGTGATCCCGGGTGCCGGCTCGCTGCCGGCCGAGCTGTCCTATCAGCAGAACGGCCTGATGTTCGGCAACCGGCTGATCCGCGAGAGCGGCAATGTCGTGTTCCAGGACCCAGGCTTCCGCACCGACCTGGTCAACTTCATTCACAACTGCACGACATATGACCTGGTCGACGGCACGCTGGACCCGGCGGTGTTTTCTGCGTCGGACGATGTCTGGCCGCTGATGGGATCGCCCAATCCGGCGCGGTTCAGCACCTTGATTGGAACCGGTGGAGCCGTGGGCGTGGATACCTGCCCGAACGTGTACCTGAGCCTGAACGGCCGGTTGCCAGCGCAGCTGCAGCGCATCCAGGGGCGGCTGGCGTTCCAGCTCAACCCGACGCTGCCGGGCACGGCGGCCGCTGCCGCCATCGCGGGGCAGATCCAACAGGCCTATCTGAAGAACGGCATTGCCAATGCCTCGGCGACCACCGCCGACATCATCCGCCAGAACGCCATGCTCAATGCCTTGGAAGACACGGGCAAGATCGTGGGCCAGAAGGTCAATGATCCCGCCGCCATGGTGCTAGCCGTCGGCCGCGCCCAGGCCGTGGCCCAGATGAATGCCTCGTGGCTGAACTACGGCAAGGTGGCCGAGCAGGCGTTGCCGGTGTTCCGCAACGTGATCGAGGCGGTGACATATGCCCTCTTCCCACTGTTCGTGCTCTTGCTGCTGCTGACCAGCGGCCGAGAGACAATGCTGGCCTTCAAGGGCTATGCCGCCATCCTGATCTGGATCCAGCTGTGGCCTCCGCTCTATGCCATCCTGAACTACATGGCCTCGATCTATGCCGCCTACGACCTGGCGGCCGTCGCCGATCTTGGCACCGGGGGCAAGGCCCTGGCCCTGCAGACCGCCTCGGTGATCTACTCCCGGGCGCTGTCGGGCGAGGCCATCGTCGGGTATCTGGCCATCAGCATCCCCTTCATCGCCTGGGCCGCGCTCAAGCGCATGGAGAACTTCGGTACAGCCCTGGTTGGCGGTCTGTCAGGCCTGCAGGCCATGCTCTCGGGCTCGACGGCGGCGTCCACGGTGGGCAATACCTCGCTGGGCAACGTGTCGATGGACCAGATGCAGCTCGCGCCCAACCGGACCTCGGCGTTCATGGGCAGTTGGCAGAACGACCTGAGCGGCAACACCTTCACCGGCAACGCGCTGACGGGACGTACAGCCGTGAGCCTGCTACGCAACCAGGGCTTTGCGTCGCGGGTGGTGTCGATGCGGGTGTCCGAGCAGGATGTGCAGGATGCCAGTCGTCAGGTCGATGCGGCGCGCGGGGAAGCTGTCGCGGCCAGCAGGGAGCGCTCGACGGTGCTTGCGGAGGCGTTCACCAAGGGTGTCGCCAAGCTGCATTCGTCGCGCAACAGCACCGGCACCACATCGAGCGGCTTCGAGCAGTTCGGCGAGACGGTCAACCGGCTGGACCAGATCAGCAAAAGTGTGGCGGACACGACGGGGCTCACGCAATCTCAGGTGGCACGCATTGCCATGGGTGCATCCGGTCACGTGGGAATCAATACCCCCCTTGCGGGACTAGGCGCAAACGCGTCTGGCGACAAGAGCTATTTATCGGGGCTATCTGCCGCTGAACAAAAGGTGCTGACCTCCATGAACAGCGAGCAACTGGCCGAGTTCAAGCAGTTTGGCGACCGGGTGTCTCGGGACAGAAGCTTCATCAGCATGGTCGCCAGCGATAGCCGTGAAGCCCAGGACCTGTCCGCCCGGCTGGCATCGACCACCGCGCGGACCGAGCGGGCTGACGCCAGCCTGAACGAGCGTAGCGCCTTCGCAGAGCGGGTCTCGACGGCCTATGAGCGAGGAGAGACTATCTCGATCGATATCGCCCAGGATCCCCACAACCTCGCGATGTTCACCCGCTACGCCGAGCAGTATGGTGGCAACAGCGCGTCGGCGCGCGTGCTGATGGAAGCGGAGCTGGCCAGGCAGTCGCTGCAGCCCAACCGGGTGTTCTCGGACGGCACTGCAGTGCCGTCCGCCTTTGGGGACCTGTCCGTCCAGCACCTGCAGAATTCCAGCAGCCCTGCCCTTGCGCCGGATCTTGGAGGCCAGCACCGCGCCAACCAAGGCAGCGTGCGCAGCTCTGGCGGTGGGCCCAGGGCTGCGTCGCCGGGCGAGTCCCCGTCGGCCATGCGCAGCGAGGTCCAGGCAGAAGGCCAGCGTATCCGTGCAAGCTCCTCCGCGGATCAGGCCACCTTCGAGCGCAAAGCGCAGATCACCAAAACGCCGGATGGGACCCTGGCTTCGGAGCGGTCCCTGATGCTGCAAACTGGCAAGCAGGTGAAGGAGGATGCCGCCCCCATCGTTGAGGACGCCAAGCAAGCTGTCAAAGATGCGCTGAAGAAATAGACCCGTTAGAGGCTCTTGTCTGCGTCGTGCATGCGATTGCCGTACTCAGAGTGCGGCGGCTTCATGAACGGCGGATGTCCTTCGTCCCGCCAGTAGTTCGCCGCCAGGTCTCGACCGGAGGTACCCATTCCGGGGATCGGATTGAGTTCCTCCTCCGTCGGAGCTCGGCGAAGCAAACGCTGCCGCTTCCCAACTTGCGATAGCGCTCCTCCGATTGCCCCCCCGAACAGCATCCCCAAGACCATCATGACAACGCGTACCCCCCAGTCTTCGTGGCGCGCAGGCAGGTAGCCGAGACCTGCGCCCAGCACTAGGATGAAGAGGAAGATGGCTTTTCGCATAGAACCTCCTTGCGATACGAGACACCTTACTGATCGACAGCCAGAAATCAAGGCGATCGGCGCATCCGCCACCGAGCTTCAAGCTCCTGTAACGCGCTGAAGCTATATCAGATTGGCTACGAGCTGTTCCAGTGTGAGGCGTTCTCGCGGAAATTGCGCTCGCACCGCGCTAGGCTCGGCGATACCCAGTAGCAGTCCAACTTGCACTTCGTCCGCCCCTCTCGCATACAGCTTTGCCGCAACAGTATGGCGCGCTCGAAGCGCCGTCATATTCTTGAGCTCGGCATAGCAGAAGATCTTGCGATAGGCTTCCAGGATGCTGCGGCATTGAAACTGCCTCTGACCGTTCGCTTCGTACGGCGTGATTTCAAAACCCCGTCCACTGGAAGACAAGAACAGTCGAGTGGTTGGATCGAGCCCTCTATATGCCCTATCGTCACCAAGTCCGAGTTTTCGGAGAACGCGCTCGGCGAGATAGCTGCTCAGAACCTCATCTAGCCTAGAGCTGCGAAAGAACAATGGCCGCGACCGGCCATTGATCGCGACCTCTGGTCGAAACTCGGACGAGTGGCGCACGCCCCCAGTGGGGTCAAGGTAGTCTCGGATCTCCAGACGCGCGATCTCCAACGGTCGAGCCCCAGTGGCCAAGAGGAGAAAGTACAGCCCCAGATCTTCATGAGGCTGATGACTACGGCCGCGGATGCGTTGAGCACCTTCAGCGATCTCCTCTTCACTGAGGACGTGAGTGTTATGACTTGGCATAGGCTTCCCCCTCTGTC